>VGCA01000063.1 GCA_016870245.1 Actinomycetota bacterium
CGTTCGAGCGCACCGGGATCGCGCGCTACGCGCGGGCCGCGGCGGTGCTCGAGCTGGGCGTGGAGTACGCCAACGAGACCGGTCGGTCGCGCGACCCCGAGGTGCGACGCCTGCTCGCCGATCTCGCCGCGCGGATCGAGGCGGCGCGCCTGTGCAGCTACCGCGCGATCTCGATCCAGGCGCGGGGCGAGGTCCCCACGGTCGAGGCGTCGATCGCACGGATGCACAACACCGTGGTGGAGCAGCTCGCGGGCAACGTGGTGATGGAGGTCCTCGGCCCGGCCGCGCAGCTGCGGCCGACCGATCCCGATGCTCCTCTGGGTGGCGAGGCCACCCGCCACTGGCTGCGCAACATCCCGACCACCGTCGCGGCGGGCACGCTCGAGGTGCAGAAGAACATCGTCGCCCAGCGCGGCCTCGGCCTCCCCCGGCCGGGGTGACGGGGAGCGACCGGATGGACCTCTTCCCCACACCCGAGCAGGAGCTCTTGACCGCGACGGCGAGCGACTTCGCGGCACGGTCGGTCGACACCGACAAGGTCCGGAGCCTCGAAGCCGGCGAGCCCGGCCACGATCGCGCCCAGTGGGCGACGATGGTGGAGCTGGGCTGGGCCGAGCTCGGTCCGGTCGAGCTGGCCCTCGTCGCCGACCGCCTGGGCCGGGCTGCGCTCCCGTCCCCCCTCGTGGTCACCGCCGCGCTGCGCGCGGCGCTCCCCGACCTGGCCGCCCAGCTCGCCCCCGACGCGGTGCTGACCCTCGCGGCGCTCCCGCCCGGCTCGCCGCACGAGTGGGCCGACCCCGTGGTGCCGGGTGGCGACACCGCCACCGGGATGTTCCTGCTCGTGCCGTACGCCGCGAGCGCCGACCTCGCCGTCGTGCCCACGACGACCGGTCTCGCCGCGTTCGACCCGTCCGGGCCGGGCGCTGCGCTCACGCGCCACGACGCCATCGCGGGCGACCCGCTCTACCGGATCGACTGCACCGGGGCTCCGCTGCGTCCCGTCGCCGGCACCCTCGAGACCGCGCTCGATCACCTCGCCGTCGGCGGGCTGGCCTACGCCGTCGGCGCGGCCGAGGGCGCCCTCGGGCTGGCGGTGCAGCACGCCCGCGACCGCCATCAGTTCGGCCGGCCGATCGGCTCGTTCCAGGCGGTGGCCCACCGGTGTGCCGACATGCGGGCCGAGGTCGACGCCTGCCGGGCGCTCGCCCTCCGGGCCGCCTGGGCGCTCGACCAGGGCGCCGACCACGAGCTCGCGGTGGCCGCCGCGCTCGCCTACGCGAACGACGCGCTCCGCCGCGTGGCGATGCACGCGCACCAGGTCCACGGCGCGATCGGCTTCTCCACCGAGCACGACCTGCACCTGTTCACCCGACGCATCAAGGCGTACGAGCTCACCTACGGCAGCACCGCGCGACACCAGGAGCGCCTCGCGACGGCGATCGGGCTGCGGTGATGCGGCAATGAACACGTACGCCACGATGCTCGCGGCCCACGCGCGACGACAGCCGACCAAGCTCGCGCTCGTCGCGGGGTCGACGCGGCTCACCTACGCCGAGCTCGACGACCGGGTGGCCCGGGTGGCCACGCGCCTCGGCCGCGCGGGCGTGCGGCCCGACGACGTGGTGTCGTCGCAGCTGGCCAACTGCGCGGAGGCGCTCGTGCTGGCGTTGGCGGTCAACCGCCTCGGCGCGGTGCACAACCCCATCACCACGATCGCCGGCCCGCGCGAGATCGAGTTCGTGCTGGGCCAAGCCGCCAGCCGAGTGTTCGTCGACACCCCCGACCACGAGCTGCTCCGCGTCGACGAAGGCGACGACCCTGCGCCGGTCGCCGCGCCGGCACCGCGCGACGTGCCACGGTTCCTCGTCTACACCTCTGGGTCCACCGCCGAGCCCAAGGGCGCCCTGCACTCCGACACCACGCTGCTCGTCGAGTGCGCGGCGCAGTCGACGTATCACGGCTTTCGTGACGACGAGGTGTTCGTCATGCCGTCACCGGTCGCGCACGTCTCCGGGCTCATTTACGGAATCCTCCTGCCGGTGTACCTCGGCGCCACCAGCGTCCTCCTCGCCCGCTGGGACCCGACCGAGTTCCTCACCGCGATCGAGCGCGAGCGGGGCACCTTCTCGGGGGGCGCCACGCCGTTCCTCCAGGGCGCAGTCGACCATCCCGACCTCGACCGCTTCGACCTGTCGTCGTTCCGGCTGTTCCCCTGCGGTGGTGCCGACGTCCCTCCCGACCTGATCCGCCGCGCCCAGTCCCGCCTCGGGGTGCGCACCGGCCGGGGGTACGGGTCCACCGAGTTCCCCAGCATCACGTCGTCGTCGGGGCCCGGCGAGCCCGACGAGCGGCGGGCCGAGACCGACGGTCGCCCCATCGGGGAGAACCGCATCCGGATCGTCGACGGTGAGGTCGAGGCGATCGGCCCCGAGATGTTCCTCGGCTACCTCGACAGCACGCTCGACGCCGACACCTTCACGGCCGACGGCTGGCTGCGCACGGGGGACCTGGGGTCCATCGACGCCGACGGGTACCTCACGATCATCGGGCGGGCCAAGGACGTCGTGATCCGCCACGGCGAGAAGATCCCGGCCAAGGAGGTGGAGACCGTCCTCGCGCAGCACCCGTCGGTGGACGAGGTCGCGGTCGTCGCCCTCCCCGACCCCCGCACCGGCGAGCGCGCGTGCGCGTGCATCGTCGTCGCCCGGGACGCGCCCATCCCCACCCTGGCCGAGGTGGCCGAGTTCTGCACGGCTCGAGGGTTGGCGAAACGCCGTCTGCCCGAGCAGATCGAGATCGTCGACGCGCTGCCCCGCACCCCGGGCGGCAAGGTCGACAAGCGCGCGCTGGCGGCCGGCCGGCGCCTCGCTTAGCGTCACGTGCAGATCAGGTCACGCGCTGTCGGGAGGAACCCGTTGACACGAGCACTCATCATCGATGCCGATGCCCACATCCTCGAGCCGCCCGACATCTGGACGCAGTGGCTGGCGTCGAAGTACCAGGACCAGGCCCCGCAGCTCGGGAAGGACCGGGCCGGCGGTGACGGCTGGCTGCTCCCCGGGCACGCCAACGCCGACCCGATCGGGCTGGTCGCGACCCCGGGGATGCCCTGGGACCAGTTCCGGTGGTTCGGTGTCACCTACGAGGAGGCGCGCCCCGGCTGCTACGACGGAGCGGCCCGGCTCGCCGACATGGACGCCGACGGGGTCCATGCGGAGATCCTCTTCCCGCCCCAGCGCACCATCGGCCACTTCCTCGGCGCCGACGACCCCGACTTCGTGCTGGCCGGCGTCGATGCCTACAACAACTTCCTCTTCGAGCAGTTCTGCGCACCCGACCCCGATCGCCTCATCGGGCTCGCCCAGATGCCGTCCCTCGGGATCGACGTCTCGGTCGACGCCCTCCGCAAGGCGCGGGCCCGGGGGGCCAAGGGTGTGATCATCTCGAACTGGCCGTCGGGGAACACGGAGCTGTCACGCGACGACGACCCGTTCTGGGCCGCCGCCGTCGACGAGGGCATGCCGATCTCGGTGCACATCAACATCGTCAGCCGCCAGCAGCGGGCGGCACAGCGCGCGGCCGCGGCGAAGATCCCGGCGCAGACGTCCGAGAGTGACGACGAGGCCACGCGGGCGAAGGCCATCGGCCGCATCAGCAACGTGTTCACCGCCGCGGCCGACCACATCACCACGATGATCTTCTCGGGGGTCTTCGAACGGTTCCCCGAGCTGCAGATGTGCTGGATCGAGACCGGCGTCGGCTGGTTGCCGCACTTCCTCGATGCGCTCGACGACCGCTACTGGCGCAACCGCTCCTGGGGTGGGCTCCCGATCCAGGAGCCGCCGTCGTTCTACTGGGCCCGCAACAACGCCGCGACGTTCATCACCGACCCCTCGGGTGTCGACCTGCGCCACCGCGTCGGGGTGGAGAACATGATGTGGTCCTCGGACTACCCGCACCACGGCAACGACTGGCCGTACTCCCGCAAGACGATCCAGGACACGATGGGCCACATCGCGGGGCACGAGCGGGCGGCGATCGTCGGGGCCAACGCGGCGAGGATCTGGGGCCTCGACGCCTGATCGGGCCTACGGGCTCAGGCCGAACCGCTCGGCGAAGTCCCGGAGACCGGCGACGGCTTCCGCGGAGCGCCGCCACGGCGACACGATCAGCCGGGTCACGCCGATCTCCGACCAACGCTGCGCATCGTCGGGCGACTCGACCGGGCCGCCGAGGACGATCTCGAACCCGTCCATCGAGCGCCCCCGCTCCGTCAGCAGCGCCCGCAACGTCGCGATCTGGGGCGCGGCCGACTCGACGGTGTGGGTGATGCCCACCCAGCCGTCCCCGTGGGCTGCAGCCCGCCGCAGCGCCGCCGGCGACTCCCCACCGACGAGGATCGGCGGCCACGGCTTCTGGATCGGCTTCGGTTCGAACAGCACCGTGTCGAACGAGAAGAACTCGCCGTGGTGCGCCACCTCGCGCTCGCTCCACAGTCGCTTGCACACCTCGATGCACTCGTCGACCCGCCGCCCACGCGTGGCGAAGTCGAGCTGCGCGGCAACCCACTCCTCCTCGAGCCACGACGCGCCGACGCCGAAGATCGCCCGGCCCCCGCTCACCAGGTCCAGGGTCTGAACGGCTCGCGCCGCGACGAACGGGTGACGCAGCCCGATGTTGTAGACGTGGGTCGCGAGGCGGATCCGCTCGGTCGCACCGGCGAGGAACCCGAGGTAGGTGAACGCGTCGAACACCGGGACGTCGGGGGGCACCGGCGGGTGCGTCTCCCCCGGGCGTGGTGAGCGCGACATCTTGCGGGGGAGCACGAGGTGCTCGGGGAGCCACACCGACTCGAAGCCGAGCCGGTCGGCCTCGCAGGTCACCTCGCGGTAGACGGCGGGATTGAGTCGTCCGAGTGCCAGGCCGAAGTCCACTGCTCCCCCTCCGGGATCGGGTCGCCGGAACCGTAGCGGACCCTGACAGCGGCGTCAGATAGCGTGCCCGGCGGCGTCGGCCCCCGCCGACCGAAGGGAGCGCCCCATGCCCGCCCCACTGCTCGACGGACTGCGCGTCATCGAGGTGGCGATCCTCGCTCCCAACATGGTCGGCATGCACCTCGCCGACCTCGGCGCCGACGTGATCAAGGTGGAGGTGCCGGGCCGGGGGGACTACACGCACTCGGTCGGCTACGCCCGCGCCAACGGCGTGTCGTTCCTGCACCTGCGCTGGAACCGGGGCAAGCGCAGCCTCGCGCTCGACCTCCGTGCGCCGGAGGGCGTCGAGGTGTTCCTCGACCTGGTCCGCGAGAGCGAGGTCGTGATCGAGGGCATGCGGGCCGGTGCCCTGGCCAAGCGCGGCCTCGGCTACGACCAGCTCCGTGCGGTGAACCCGGGGATCGTGTTCTGCGCGACGTCGGGGTTCGGCCAGACGGGCCCGTTCCGCGATCTCGCGACCCATGGTGTCGCCTACGACGCCTACGCCGGGCTCGCGCCACCGGAGCGCACGGCCGAGGGCTTCCCGGCGATCCCGTCGGACTACCGCGACATCGGCACCCAGGCCGGCGCGCTCTACGCGACCATCGGCATCCTCGCCGCGGTCACCCGGGCCCGGGCCACCGGCGAGGGAGCGTTCATCGACGTCGCCCAAGCCGATGCCGCGGTCACGTGGAGCGCGGGGCGACTCGACGCGGTGATGACGACTTCCCGGGTCGCCGAGCTCGCGGGCGAGCCGGCATCGACCCAGCGGGCGACCGGCTCCGCCGGCGGTCCCGTGCTGGGTGACTCGGTGCGCTACCAGTACTACGACACGGCCGACGGCCGTCTGATCCTCTTCCAGGCGTCGGAACGGCACTTCTTCGAGCGCTTCTGTCGCGCCGTGGGCCGTGACGACCTCCTGGGGGGCGACGTCGGCGAAGAGTTCGGTGAGCACGCGAGCGGTGACCTCGTGCTGCGTCGCGAGCTGGCGGGGGTCTTCGCGACCCGCACGCAACAGGAGTGGGTCGACTTCCTCCTCGAGGTCGACGTGCCCGGCGCGCCGGTCCACCGCGTGGCGGAGCTCCCCGAGGATCCCAACTTCCGCGCACGGGCCGACGTCGTCGAGCACGATCATCCGCTCGCCGGGCCGCTCCGCCTCCTGGGGACCCCGATCCACACCGACGCGCCCCACGCCGCCATGGGTCCTGCACCCTCCACCGGCGACCACACCGACGAGGTCCTCGGAGGCGTCCTCGGCTACGACGCGGCGCGCATCACCGAACTCCGAGCCGCCGGGGTGATCGCCTGACCGTCGTGGGTCAGCGTGCCCGCCACTCGATCCGTCGGCCCGACTCGAACTGCCGCTGCCCTTCGGCCAGTGACTCCTGGCTGGTGCCGAGCCCGACGTAGGCGTAGCCGAGTCGAGCAGCCGGGCGACTGCCGAACTCCCGCGCCGCCCACAGCGCCCGTACCGTGCCCTCGATCGCGAGCTTCGGCTGCGCGGCGATGGCCGTCGCGCAGAACTCCGCCGCGTCGAGGAGCCGGTCGCCCGGGACCACCTCCGACACCATGCCGATCTCGTGCGCGCGCTGCGCCGTCACCCGCTCGTAGTTCCCCATGAGCGAGAGGCGCATGATCTCGCAGAACGGCGTGATGCCGGCCATGTGGATCGGTTCGAACGACGCGGTCATCCCGTAGGTGACATGCGGATCGAAGAACGTCGCGTGCTCGGCCGCGATGATGAACTCCACCTCGCCGAGCATGTAGAACGCGCCCCCGCAGGCCATCCCGTTGACCGCCGCGATCACCGGCTTCCACAGGTCGCAGCTCTTGGGTCCCAGGTTGTCGCCCGGGTCGTTCAGGTGGAACGGGGTGCCACCGTGGGCGCCGACCACCGTGTCGTCGGTGGTCTCATCGGTGGCGCCACCCATCCGCTCCATGCGGTCGATCCCGGTGCAGAACGCCTTGTCGCCCGCGCCGGTGAGCACCGCACAGCGCACGTCCTCGTTGAAGCGCAGGCTGCGCCAGATCGTGCGCATCTCCCGCTGCATCAAGGAGTTGAAGGCGTTGTGCTTCTCGGGACGGTTCAGCGTGATCCACGCGACCCCGTCGCGTTCCTCGTAGATCACCGTCTCGTAGGCGTTCGCGGCCACGGCTCCTCCTCGTCAGCGCGACCACGCGGCCACGACCTCGGCCGTCGTCGTGACCGTGGCCAGCAGCGAGATCGTGTCGTCGAGCACCGCGTCGACGTACTCCGCGCCGACCCCCGCAACCGCGTCACGCGGCACCACGACCTGGTAGGCACGGTTCACGCCGTCGATCACCGTGGCGAGCAGGGCGATGTTGACGCTCACCCCGGTCGCCACGATCGTCGTGATCCCCATGTTGCGGAGGGCGGCGTCGAGGCCCGTGTCGTTGAGCGGGGAGAGACCGTGGAGCCGGGGCATGACGAGATCACCCGGCTCCGCGCCGATCCCGGCGTGGAGCACGGCGGCCGGGGCGGGCCCGGGCGCGCCGTGGGGCCGGCGCTTGTTGCTGGCGCCGAACAGCCGCGCGTTGTGGCTCGACCCGAGCTGGTCGGGGCGCTTCTCGGCGGTGCCGTGCACCACCGGGACCCCCGCCGCACGCGCCGCGCGCGCGAGGACGGCGATGTTGGGCACGATGGCCGCCGCGGCCTCGGCGAGCTCGGGCAGGATCGAACCCTCGCCGATGATGTTCTCCTGCATCTCCACGGTGAGCAACGCGGCACGACCAGGGGCGATGAGCGCACTGAGATCCACGGGCACGCCGGGAGCCTAGGGCCGCGGTCGCACGTCGCTCCAGGGTGGCGCGTCAGCGCGACTCACGCGGGAGACCGAGACCGCGCTCGGCGATGGCGTTGCGCTGGATCTCGTCGGTGCCCCCCGCGAGACGCTGGCCGGGAACCCCCGTCACGAACTCGGCCCATGCGAACGTGCCCCACTCGCCGCTGTCCGCACCCAGTCGGGGGCCCAGGAGCATCGACACGACCTCGGTGATCCGTGCGGCCCGATGGGTCGTGAGCAGCTTCCCGATGGACCCCGCGGGGCCGGGACCTCCGCCGGCCGCGCTGTTCGCCGCGGCGCGACGCCCGTTGAGCGACCGGAGCCGACCGAGCACGTAGACGTCGGCCAAGCCCTGACGCACCTGGGGATCGCGGTCGCGTCCGAGCTCACGGGCGAGCGAGGTCAGGCGCCCGAGCAGGTCGGTGCCGCCCCCACTCGATGCGACGGAGATGGTCGTCCGCTCGATTCCCAACGTCGTCATCGCGGCGTGCCAACCCGCGCCGACGTCGCCCAGGCGCGCGTCGTCGGGCACCCGGACGTCGGTCAGGAAGACCTCGTTGAACGACGAACCGCCGCTCATCTGGCGCAGCGGTCGGACCTCCACCCCGGCCGAGCGCATCGGGACGATGAAGGTGCTCATCGCGCGCTGTCTGGGCGCATCGGTGTCGGTTCGCACCAGCACGTAGCCCCAGTCGGCGTGCGCCGCGCCCGACGTCCACACCTTCTGCCCGGTGATGACCCACTCCGACCCGTCGCGGATCGCCCGCGTCGCGACCGAGCCGAGGTCGGACCCCGCACCCGGCTCCGAGAAGAGCTGACAGCAGAGATCGTCGGCCCGACGCAACGGCGGGACGTAGCGCGCCTTCTGCTCCGGCGTGCCGAGCGCGAGGACGGTGGCGGCCACGATCGCGACGCTGATGCTCACCGCCTCGTGGATGCGCGGGGTCACGAACGCCTGCTCGAGTCTTCGGAAGGCGCTCTCGTAGGCGCCCGGGAGGCCGGCGCCGCCGTACTCGACGGGCCAGGTGATCGAGCCATAGCCCGCGTCCGACTTCAGACGCTGCCAGTCCCGCCCGCGTTGGATGAGATCGCGCTCCTCGTCGACCGTGAGGTTGTGGAACAGCCCCACGCGGTCGGAGCCTTCGCCGGCGACCGACGAGCCCTGCGGTCGACGCCGCTCGAGATGGGCCTCGAGAAACCCTTCCGCCGCTTCGAGCCACGCCGACAGATCCGCGGCCGGCGCAGCACTCTCGGAACGATCGCCGACCATGGCGTCAGGCTACCGAAGGCTCTCCGTCGCCGACCGGGGGGCCAGGGCCGAGGACTCCCCGCGAGCGACGGTCTTGCGACCGGTGCCCGCGCGCCGCCAGACTTCGGGAGAACCTGGTTCTCCGGGTCCGGGAGCAGTCCCGTCCCCGGACGGAGCGCAACGACGCCGCGCATGGACGCATGGAGAGGAGCCCCGCACCATGGCCATCACCCAGGAGCGAATGGCGGCACTGCACGCCACCAACCGGCGATCGACCGCGACCTCGACCGGTCTGCTGCCCGATCCCGAGCCGCGTGCGCGCGCCTTCACGATCGTCTCCGTCGACGACCACCTCATCGAGCCGCGCGACTGCTTCGAGGGTCGGATGCCGGCCGGCCTCGTCGACCGCGCTCCCCGCATCATCGAGGACGACGCGGGCAACGAGATGTGGGAGTACGAGGGCAGGCGGTACCCCCAGGTCGGTCTCAACGCGGTTGCCGGACGACCGAAGGACCAGTGGTCTGTAGAGCCCGCGCGCTACGACGAGATGCGCCGCGGCTGCTTCGACATCGAGGCGCGCGTCGTCGACATGGACCTCGACGGCGTGTACGCGTCGCTGTGCTTCCCGTCGCTGATCGCCGGGTTCGCCGGCACCGTCTTCAGCCGGTCCGAGGACCCCGAGCTCGGGCTGGCCTGCCTGCGCGCGTGGAACCGGTGGCACCTCGAGGAGTGGGCGGGCCCGCACCCCGACCGCATCATCCCGCTCCAGCTCGCGTGGCTGGGCGATCCCGAGGTGGCCGCCGCCGACGTGCGGGTCAACGCCGAGCTCGGGTTCAAGGCCGTCAGTCTCCCCGAGAACCCGGTCGACCTCGGCCTGCCCTCGGTGTACTCCGACCACTGGGACCCGCTCCTCCGCGCCTGCGAGGAGACCGACACGGTGGTGTGCCTGCACACCGGCGCATCGGGATGGAGCGCCGCGCGTGCGCCCGGCGCGCCGCTCGAGCTCTACTCGACGCTGTTCTCGGTCAACGCCATGGTGACCGCCGCCGAGTGGCTGTGGGCGGGGATCCCGTGGCGGTTCCCACGCCTTCGCATCGCCCTGTCGGAGGGTGGCATCGGCTGGGTCGCGATGCTGCTGGATCGCATCGAGTACATCCTCGACCACTCGGCGAGCGGCCTGGGCGCATGGAAGGGCGGTGACCTCTCGCCGATGGACGGGCTGCGCCGCAACTTCTGGTTCTGCACGATCGACCTCGCGTCGAGCTTCGCGCTGCGGGATCGGATCGGGATCGAGAACATCTGCCTCGAGAGCGACTACCCGCACGCGGACTCCACCTGGCCCGACACGCAGGCGCGGGCCCTCGCGGGGCTCGCCGGGCTCTCACCCGACGAGATCCGCCGGATCACCTGGCAGAACGCATCCGAGCTGTTCCGCCATCCGGTGCCGCCCGAGCTCCAGGTGCCGACCGCCGCGGACGCCTGATGCTGGACGTGCTGATCCGCGGCGGCACGGTGATCGACGGCACCGGCGCGCCCGGTCGTCGGGCCGACGTCGGCGTGCGTGACGGCGTGATCGTGGCGATCGACGAGCCCGGCTCCGTCACGGAGTCGGCGACGACGACCGTGGATGCGCCCGATCTGGTCGTGGCCCCCGGCTTCGTCGACCTCCACACCCACTACGACGCCCAGCTCCTCTGGGACCCGAGCGCGAGTCCGTCACCCCTGCACGGGGTCACGACGGTGCTGGGCGGCAACTGCGGGTTCACGCTCGCCCCGGCCGCGCCATCCGACGTGGGGTACCTGGCCCGGCTCATGTCGCGGGTCGAGGGCATCCCCCTCGCGGCCCTGGAGGCCGGCGTGTCCTGGGACTGGCGTTCGTTCGGCGAGTACCTCGACCGCCTCGACGGCGGCGGGGTCGCCGTCAACGCCGGCTTCCTCGCCGGGCACTCGACGTTGCGCCGCGTGGTCATGGGCGCCGACGCCGTCGGGGAGGCCGCATCCGACGCCCAGATCGCCGCGATGGAGGAGCTGCTCGACGACTGTCTGGCGGCAGGAGCGCTGGGGCTCTCGACATCGCAGGCACCGACCCACAACGACGGCGACGGCAGCCCGGTGCCGTCGCGAGCGGCGACCCGCGACGAGCTGATGCGCCTCGCAGCCTGTTTGGCGGAGCACGACGGCACGCAGCTGGAGCTCATCATCGCGGGCTGCATCAACGGGTTCACGGCCGAAGACGTCGACCTCATGGCGTCGATGGCGTTGGCCGCCGGGCGGCCCCTCAACTGGAACGTCCTCCCGGTGATCACCGGTGGCAACCACGACCACCAGCTCGACGCATCGACGCAGGCCGCCGAGCGGGGCGCGACCGTGGTGGCCCTGACGCTCCCCCAGGGCACCCGCATCCGGTTGTCGTTCCTCTCGGGGTTCGTGCTCGACGGTCTCCCGGGCTGGCGCGAGACGTTCGCCCTGGACGTGCCCGAGCGCCTCGCGGCGCTCACCGACCCGCACGTCCGCCGCCGGCTGGCCGAGGGTGCGCGGTCACCCGATGCCGGCCTCTTGCGCAACCTCGCGCGATGGGACCGGTTCGAGGTCTGCGAGACGTTCTCCGACGAGAACCGTGGACTCGACGGTCGGACCATCGGCGAGATCGCCCGCGAGCGCGACGCCGAGCCGTTCGACGTGCTGTGCGACGTCGTCGTCGCCGACGGCCTGCGCACGGGCCTGAGCCCCACCATGCCGCCCGAGTCGGACGAGACCTGGATCGAGCGCGCGCGTGTGTGGACCGACAACCGGACGATCGTCGGTGGGTCCGATGCGGGCGCGCACCTCGACATGATGTGCGGTGCGAGCTACACCACGTTCCTGATCGGCGAAGCCGTGCGCGACCGGCAGCTGCTTCCGCTCGAGACGGCAGTCCGCGAGCTCACCGACGCGCCCGCCCGGCTCTACGGCCTCACCGGACGCGGACGGATCGCGCCCGGCTACCACGCCGACGTCGTCGTGTTCGATCCCACGCGCGTCCGCCCCGGGCGGGAGCGCACCCGTGCCGACCTCCCCGGCGACGCGAGCCGGATCGTCGCCGACGCCGAGGGCATCGAGCACGTGTTCGTCAACGGCACCGAGATCGTGCGCGCGGGCACCTTCACCGGCGCCACACCGGGGGTGGTGCTGCGCTCGGGCCGCGACACCGCCACCGTCGCTCCGACCCGATGACCCGTCCCGCCCGAGGAGGAGTCCGATGACCAGCCCGATCCCGCCCGGCGCCGACCCGATGGTCGTGGCGATGTCGTCGACGACGGCCACCGACCCCCACGATGCGTACCGATGGCTCCGGAACGAGTGCCCGGTCGGGCTGACCGTCGGCGGGTCGGGTGACGCCACCGTCATCATCTCGCGTCACGAGGACGTCATCTGGGCGCTGCGACACCCCGAGGTGTTCTCGTCGTCGGCCGAAGCCATGTCGATCGGCCAGGACCACCCGTTGATCCCCCTCCAGGTGGACCCCCCCGAGCACGCCCGGTACCGCCGCGCCCTCGATCCCGAGTTCTCCCCGCGTCGCGTCGCGATGCTCGATGGCGAGGCGCGCGCCCTCGTGAACCGGATCATCGACGACTTCGCGTCACGCGGTGCCTGCGACTTCCACGAGGACTTCGCCACGCCGCTGCCCTCGACTCTCTTCCTCGCCATCATGGGGTTGCCCCAGAGCGACCTCCCGACGCTCCTGCGTTGGCGGGACGACACGATCCGGCCCGACGTCGACCCGTCCGACTTCGAGGAGGCGACCCGGATCCGACGGGAGACCAGTCAGTCCATCACGGCGTACTTCTCGGAGGCGATCGCGGCGCGGCGCGCGGATCCCGACGACCGACTCCTCTCGCGGATCGTCCACGGAGGGCTCGACGACCGGCCGTTCACGGAGGCCGAGCTCCTCGGCATGTGCCACCTCCTGCTGCTCGGCGGACTCGACACCGTCACCGCGACCCTCGACTGCATGATCGTCCACCTCGCGCGCCACCCCGACCGGCGCCGGACCCTCGTCGACGATCCCTCCGCCGCCGCCGCGGTGGTCGAGGAGCTGCTGCGCTACGAGACGCCGGTGCAGCTCGTGCCGCGGGTGGTCGCCCAGGACGTCACGCTCTCGGGGGTCGACATCCCCGCCGGCACCCTCGCGATGGTCATGGTGGGCGCCGCCGACACCGACGAGACCGCGTTCCCCGACCCCGACGTGGTCGACTTCGCGCGCTCGCCCAACCGCCACCTCGCGTTCGGCGGCGGCCCGCACCGTTGCCTCGGCTCGCACCTCGCCCGCTTCGAGCTGACCGTCGCGCTCGAGGAGTTCCACCGCCGGATCCCCGACTACCACCTCGCCGACGGCGCCGAGATCCGCTACTCGCCCGGCATCCGCCAGGCCGACCACGTACCCCTGCGCTGGCCGGTCGGCTGATTCAGGCGGCGTCCGTCGCCGCCGGGGGGTCGAACACCACCAGGCTGCGCGCGATCTCGCCCGCGACCATGTCGTCGAAGGCATCGTTGACCGCGTCGAGGGTGATCCGGCGGCTCACGAGCCGCTCGAGGTCGAGGGCTCCGTGCCGTGCGAGCGCGATCACGCGCGGGATGTCGCGGGCGGGATCCGTCCCGCCGAACACGCACCCCTGCACCCGCTTCGCGTCGACCATGAGGTTCATCGCCGGGATCGACCAGGGATCGTCGAACGCCCCGGCACCCACCACCGTCACCGCACCACCCCGGCGGGCGAGTGCGTAGGCCGTGGCGATCGTGGCGGACGAGCCGACAGCCTCGATCGCATGATCGACGCCCAGGCCACCGGTCAGCGCGCGGACCGCGCCGAGCGGGTCGTCACCCGCGTCGACCACATCGGTCGCGCCGTTCGCTCGGGCCAGCTCGAGCTTGGCCGGTATGCGATCCACCGCCACGATTCGTGATGCGCCGGCGAGCCGGGCGCCCTGCACCGCCGACAGCCCGATGCCGCCGCATCCGACGACGGCGACCGTGTCGCCGGGAGCCACCCCCGCCACGTTGACGACGGCGCCCACCCCGGTCACGACCGCGCAGCCCACGAGGGCCGCGAGGTCGAGCGGGAAGTCGGGGTCGATCCGGATCGCGGCGGCCTCGGGCACCACCGTCGACTCCGCGAAGGTTCCGGTGCCCATCGCGCAGACGACCGGGTCCCCGCCCGCGGTCCCGTACGGCGGCCCGAAGTGGTGATCGATGCCGTGCACGCACAGCTCGGCCTGACCGCCGAGGCAGAAGGCGCAGCGACGACAGGGCGCCACCCACGACAGCACCACGTGGTCCCCGACCGCGAGACCCGTGACGTCGGGCCCCAGCCGGGTCACCACGCCGGCTCCTTCGTGACCCAGCACTGCGGGCGTCGGCTGGGGGATCGTCCCGTCACGCACCGACAGGTCGGAGTGACAGACCCCCGTCGCCGCCAGCCGTACCTCCACCGCACCCGGACCGGGCGGCGCCAGCACGACGTCCTCCACCCGCAGCGGCGACCCGATCTCCCGCAGCACCGCAGCTCTCACGACCACCTCCGATGCCCGGGAGCCGGCCCCGGCTCCCGCACCGGGATCGTGGCACCTCCGCCACCCGCCGGACAACCGCGGGGATCCTCCGAGGCAGGTGCTCCTCGATGCGCCGGGCGCGCCGCCCGGCCGACGATCCGGGCCGAACCCGACCGGTAGCGTGCCGATCGCACATCGCGTCGGCCGGTGCCGGCGCGGTCCCACCTCCGCATGAGCCCGCGCCCCACCGACCCCGATCCCGTGCTGCTGCTCCCCCCGTCGGAGGGGAAGGCCGAGGGAGGGCGGGCGCGCCTGCGGGCCGGAGCCTTCGCGCCGGCGCTCCGCGTCCCCCGTGGCAGGGTGGCGG
>VGCA01000064.1 GCA_016870245.1 Actinomycetota bacterium
CCCGGCCCAGCTCCTCGCACACCACCGCGGCATCGACCATCCCGCCCCCGGAGCCGCCGGCCGCCTCGGGTACCAGCAGGCCGGTCACGCCCAGGTCGGCCAGGCCTCGCCACACGGCGTCGGTGGTGCCCCGCGGGTCGTCCCACACCGACCGCACGAACGACAGGGGCGCCCGGGCGTCGAGGAACCGCCGCACCGACGCGCGCAGCGCCTCCTGCTCCTCCGAGAACTCGAGATTCACAGGCGGCAACCTAACGCGGCGGCGTACGGAGCGCAGCGACGGGAGCAGCGGAGCGAACGGTCTCGGGGTGGGAAGGGAGGGGGGGTTCGGACTGGCCGAGTGAGCGACGCCATGGAGGAGGAGCGAGCGGTCCCGAGCTGCGGCGTGACCAATGCCCACCTGGCTGGCCGAGCGAGCGACGCAATGGTTAGGTTCGGTTCCCGTGAAGTTGAAGTACGGACCCAAGGAAGAGGCGTTCCGCGCCGAGCTGGTGTCGTGGCTGGAGGCCAACTCGCCGACGAAGGAGCAGCTCGCGGTGCCGCGGCTGTCGAGTGCGCACCTGCCCGACTGGGCGCGGGAGTGGCAGCGCACCCTGTTCGACAACGGCTGGCTGGTACCCGGGTGGCCGCCGGAGCTGGGGGGTCGCAACGCGAGCCCCACGGAGCAGATGATCTACTTCGAGGAGATGAAGAAGCGCGAGATCCCGCGCAGCTACAACCCGCAGGGCCTCGGGATCATCGCCCCCTCGCTCCTCGACTACGGCACCGAGGAGCAGAAGGAGCAGTTCCTCCTGCCGACGCTCAAGGCCGAGATCGCGTGGTCGCTCGGCATGAGCGAGCCGGGCGCGGGGAGCGACCTCGCGTCGCTCAAGACCCGAGCGGTGCTCGACGGCGACCACTTCGTCGTCAACGGGCAGAAGGTGTGGACCTCGGGCGCGCACCACTCCGACTGGAACATGTGCTTCGTGCGCACCGACCCCGACGCGCCGAAGCACAAGGGCATCAGCGTCCTCATCATCGACATGAAGACGCCGGGGGTCGACCCCCGACCGTTCCCCGAGCTGTCCGACCCGCACTACACCGACTTCAACGAGGTGTTCTTCTCCGACGTGATCGTCCCCCGGGAGAACCTCCTCGGCGAGCTCAACCAGGGCTGGGCCCTCGCCGGCGGCTCCCTCGCCCACGAGCGGGCCATGCTGTGGATCGACTACGCGTACGACTCGAAGCGTGCCCTCAACCACCTCGTCGCCCTCGGTGACCAGTTGGGGGCCGACGGGCGGCCGATCAAGGAGGACTCCAAGTTCCGGGCCGACGTCGCGTCGTTCTACGTCGACTCCCAGGCGCTCATGCTCATGGGCTACCGGGGCTTCTCGAAGTTCCTCAAGGGTCGGGCCGCGCCCGAGCACTCGATGCTCAAGCTGTTCGGCTCCGAGACCGTGCAGAAGATGATGCTCTGCGGCCTCGAGGCCCAGGGCGTGGCGTCGCTCGACGATGACGCGCTCGGTGCGAAGGTGTACCGCACCGGCTCCTGGATCACGTCGTACATGCGCACGTTCGGTGGCACGCTGCCGGGCGGCACCAGCGAGATCCAGCGCAACATCATCGCCGAGCGCGTCCTCGGCCTCCCGCGGGGCTGACCGTGGCCGACGCGGTCGTCGTCTATCGGGAGACGCGGGAGCGCCTGAGCGACTACCTCGTGCGCGAGATCGACGACGAGTGGTGGGAGGCGGCCGTGCCCGCCTGCCCCGGGTGGACGGTGCAGGACGTCGTCAGCCACATGGTCGGGATCGTCGCCGACATCCAGGACGGCCGCATGGAGGGCGTGGGTTCCGACGAGTGGACCGCGTTCCAGGTGACGGCACGTCGCGACCTGCCGCTCACCGAGGTGATCGGCGAGTGGTCCCGGCGGGCGCCCGCGTTCGAGGAGGCGGTGGCGGCGTGGCCGCCCGCGGTGGCGGCGCAGATCGTGGCCGACTCCGCGATGCACGAGCTCGACATCCGCAACGCGCTGGGTGACCGCAGCTCGCGCGACACCGACGCCGTGCCCATCGCCATCGACTACTACGCCCACAAGCTGGCCGACCGGATCGCCGAGGCCGGGGTCGCCCCGCTGGTGGTCGACTACGACGGCACGGTGGTCACCCTCGGCGAGGGCGCGCCCGGCGCCACGCTGCGCACCACGCGGTTCGAGGCGCTGCGGGCCATGGGCGGTCGCCGCAGCGCGGCCCAGGTCGCGGCCTACGACTGGGAGGGCGACGCGGCTCCCTACGTCGCGCTGATCAGCTCGTACGGCAGCCGCGAAGAGCCCCTCGTCGAGTAGGGCTCGCGCCGCGCACGCGGCGCCGGTCAGGCGGTCGGGGCGATGAAGTGGGCGACGCCGGCGCCGCCGTCGGCCTTGGCCTGGTACATGGCCCGGTCGGCGTGGGCGAGCAGGCGGTCGGCGTCGGTCCCGGCGTCGGCGACGGCCACGCCGATCGACGCGGTGATCTCCACCCGGGCCTCGTCGAAGTCGAACGACGGGGCGAGGGCGTGCTCGAGCCGGGCCGCGATCGTGAGGGCTGCCTCCATCGAGGGCACGCGGTCGGACACCACCACGAACTCGTCGCCGCCGATGCGGGCGAGGGTGTCCGCGGGGCGCAGCAGGCTCTGCAGCCGGGTGCTGACGAGCTGGAGCAGCCGGTCGCCGGCCGGGTGGCCGAGGCGGTCGTTGACGAGCTTGAAGTCGTCGAGGTCGAGGTAGACCACCGCGACGAGCCCCCCGCCGCGGCGGGTGCGGTCGAGCGAGTTCTGCAGCCGGTCGCGCAGCAGGGTGCGGTTGGCGAGACCGGTGAGCGGATCGTGGAAGGCCAGGTGGCTGATCATGCGCTCCACGTGACGCCGCCCGGTGACGTCGCGCTCCACCCACGAGAGCGCCCGCAGCGAGCCATCGGCCGCGAGGACGGGTGAGGCGGTGACCGACACGTCGATCACCCGACCGTTGTGGTCGACCCGGCGGAGGTCGAACGGCTCGAGTCGCACTCGCTGCACGAGCAGCGCGAGCGTCTCGGCGAGCTCGTCGTGATCCTCGGGTGCGGTGAACGACATGAGCGTGCGCCCGACCATCGCCTCGGCGGCGTACCCGTAGATCCGGGTCGCCGCGGGGTTCCAGGTGGTGATGACCGCGTCGGGCGTGGTGGTGAGGATGGCGTCTTCGGCCGACGCCACGAGCGCGGCGTAGAGGTCGTCCGGTGGGCCGGGCGGACGGGCTGCGGGGTCCGGGGGCGTGGTCACGATCTGCTCCTGCCACCAGTGTCCCGCATCACCGGCGCTCGCGGGGTGATCCTGCCCTCCGATACCGTGCAGCATCGCGTGCGCCGGGTCAAGGGTCGGCCAACGCGAGACCGGGATCGGGCCATGACGCGGCCAGGGTCGCGGGCCGGGTGGCGCCTATCAGCCTTGGTTCGCCGCGAGGGTGGGGCTGGTGGTCTCCGACTCCCAGCGCTCGCGCAGCTCCACGCTGGTCTGCGCCATCGCGTCCCAGCGCGACTCCGGCACGTCGTTGACCTGCATGTCGAAGCGGTCGCAGTCCTTGCGGATCTCGAGGATCTCGACGCCGTCGGGCCCGGGCGTGTAGCCGTAGGGCGCGTCGGCGGGGATGAAGAACGAGTCCCCGGCCCGCAGCACCTGCTTGCCCATGTGCGCCTCGCCCGAGATCACGTAGTACATGCAGTCGACGTCGTGCGAGTGGCGGGGGAGCGGGTACTCCGCCTTGAACCAGCAGTGCACGAGGCTGAACCCGCCCGACTCGGGCGTGCTGCGGTTCAGCACCGTCACCTCGGCCCCCGCGGCCGCGCCGGTTCCCACGAGCTTGCCGAGGCCGACGCGCGCGTCGTCGGACATCGTCGGTGCCGACATGAAGTCGGTCTCCTGCAGCGGCACGCCCTCGGTGGCGCGGAAGATCCGCATCCCCTTGGGACTGGTGGTGTCGTCCATGGCTCCGTCGACTCCGTGGTCGCTCATGCGATCGCGATCGGGTTGATCGGGCTGCCGGTGCCGCCGGTGACGAGCAGCGGGGCCACCACGAGCAGGCACTCGGTGACACCGTCGGCCGCGAGGGGCGACAGCACCAGGTGCTCGAGCAGGGTCAGGCCCCGCTTCACCAACAGCTCGATGTGCAGCGACAGGAACTCGCCGTCGAACGGGATCACCTCGACCGCGGCGTTGTCGCAGCCCACGACCGCCACATCGCGCGACGCGAGGTAGTCGACGGTCGACGAGCCGAGGCCCGGCTGCATGAACGGCGGCTCCTCGAAGCGGGCGGTGACGTCGGCGAAGAGGTCGAGCCAGCCGGTGCGGACGAGCACGATGTCGCCGCTGCCGATCTCCACCCCGGCGGCCGCGCGGGCCTCCTCGAGGTCGTCGGCGGTGATGTTGGCACCGGGTTCCAGCCAGTCGACGCCCTTCAGGCCGGCGATGTCGAGGAGCACGGCCCGGCCGGCGAAGCCGCCGGTCTTCTCGATGCCGCAGTACGGCGCGCCGTTGTGTGACGTGAAGCCGTGGGCCGACTTCCCGTTGTAGAACTGCTCGTCGGCGTACACGTGGCAGAGGGCGTCCATGTGGGTGCCGTTGTGGGCGGCGATCACCAGCACGTCCTCGTTGGCGCCGACGCCAGGCTGCGCGCCGTACTGGGCGTTCATCTCGGCGTCGGTCTGGCTGGTGAGCGTGAGCCGCTGCGGCGCCCCGCGGTACGGGAACACCGGGGTGCCGTAGCGGGCCACCGGGAGACCCAGGTTGTAGACCTTGCCGGTCTTCACCACACCTGCGGCGTTGCGCACGACGTCGGGGGTGATGAGGTTGAGCGCGCCCCGCTCGTCGTCGTCACCCCAGCGGCCCCAGTTCCCGGTCTGCGAGTCGGCGGTGGTCGTCACGGTCGGATCTCCTTCATGATCGTTCGTTCGCGGCGGCTCGGTGTCACGGCCACCGGGAGGTTCCGGTGATGTCTATCCGATGATGGCGGGACGCCGCTCCGCGGCGGCTCACGTCTCGCGCAGGACGGTGCCCGGCTTCGACGCGACGGCGTCGGGGTCGGGGGTGCCGTCGACCCGGATCGGCGTGCCGTTGACCACCACGTGGCGCATCCCGCTCGGCGCGTCGGCCACCAGGCGCGACCCGTCGGCCGGGAAGTCCTGCACTCGGCGCACCGGGCCGGGGGCCACGGTGTCGGGGTCGAACACCGCGATGTCGGCGAATGCGCCCTCGGCGATCACCCCGCGACCCTCGAAGCCGTACATGGCCGCCGGCTCGCCGGTGAGCTTGTGCACGGCCCGCTCCATCGAGAGCACCTCGCGCTCGCGCACCCAGTTGCCGAGCAGGTCGGTGGGGAGGCAGGCGTCGCACAGCTGGCCCACGTGGGCGCCGGCGTCGGACAGGCCGAGCACCAGCCCGTCCTGCTGGAGCAGGTCGGTGATGACCTCGGGGTCGTCGTTGGCGATGGTGTCGCGGAACCGGGGTGCGAAGTCCTCCGCGATCGACACCTCGATCATGACGTCGAGCGCGCTCACGCCCCGCTCCGCGGCGAGCTCGCCGACGGTGCGGCCGTTGAGCGACGGGTCGCGGGCCTCCTCGATGCGCATGGTGTCCCAGTTGGGCCGGAACATCCGCGCGTTCTCCATCTCGTGCTGCGCGCTCCGGCGCCACTCGGGGTCCTGGTACGCGGCCAGACGCTCCTCGATCGGGCGGTCCATCAGCGCCGCCCACATCGCGTTGGTGTTGAAGGTGAACGGGTCGCGCAGGTTCATCTGGAACGTGAGCGGCCGGCAGGTGACCTGCGGGTACACGCGCGCCCCGGCCGCCTGCTGCTCCTTGGTGTAGGCCGCCATGTCCTGGGCGAAGGTCGATCCGCGGCGGGTCAGCAGCGCCGTCCAGGTGAACGGACGGCCGATGCGGGGCTGCAGCTCGTAGATCTCCGGGTGCTTCACCCGGTCGCCCGGCGTGAACGCGCCGACGCCCTTGCCGAGCTCCCCGAGCGGGCGGACCAGCGCCTCCATCTCGTGGATGTCGGCGATGCGCGACGGCACCGGCCGGCCACCGTCGCCGTTGTGGGTGGGTGCCGAGGTGCTCGCGAACCCGACCGCGCCGGCGAGGAGTGCCTCGCGCACCACCGCGGCCATCCTCTGGAGCTCGTCCTCGGTCGCCTCGCGCTCGTACCCGTCGTCGCCCATCACGTAGAGGCGCAGCGCCGTGTGGCCGATGTACGCGCCGAAGTTGAGGACGGTGCCGTGACGGGCCACCGAGTCGAGGTACTCGGGAAACGTCTCGAAGTCCCAGGGGATGCCGGCCTTGAGCGTCTCGAGGTCCATGTCCTCCACGTGCTGGAGCGTGCGGCCGATGAGCTCGCGGTGCTCGGGCCGACAGGGTGCGATCGTGAAGCCACAGTTCCCGGCGATCACGCTCGTGACGCCGTGCCACGACGACGGCGTGAGCGCCGGGTCCCAGAACACCTGCGCGTCGTAGTGGGTGTGGATGTCGATGAAGCCGGGGCTCACCACGTGGCCGTCGGCCTCGAGCACGCGGGTGCCCGAGAGCCCCTCGCCGATCTCGACGATGCGCCCGTCGCGCACCGCGACGTCGGCGCGGTACGCCGGAGCACCCGTCCCGTCGACGACCGTTCCCCCTCGGATGACCAGGTCGGCGCTCATGTGCGTGGTTCCCCCTCCGTGACCGGCCCGGCGGTCACGTGCTCGTGGTGGCACAGCTGACGTCCATGCTGACAGCCGTGTGGTCGGATGGCCAGACGAGCCCGCCGGGCCCGTCGGTGGCCGGTGCGGCCGCGAAGAGCCCGGTGCCGAGCCCGTCGGCGTCGGCGTCGGTCACCGGGTCGAAGACCGGCCGGCAGCCGCGGGGTGCCTTCACGAAGATGAAGTCGATCCGCTCCTGCTCCCGGGCCGTCGGGTCCTTCAGGGCGGCGATCGACTTGTCGTCCCGACCCGCGGTGCACTCGACCCCGGTGGCGGGGTCGCACTCGGGGTTGCCGGCGGCGAGGTGGGTGTCGATCCAGCCGTCGGCGAGGAGCCGGGCGTAGCGGGGCGCGCCGGCCGGGACGTTGAAGTCGCCCATCAGGATCCGGAGGGCGTGCTTGGGGCCGCCGCGGGCGGCGAGGCGCTCGCTCAGGATCGTCTGGCACTCGGAGTAGGTGGTGCCCGCGGGGCACGGCGGAGGGCACTTGTAGCGGTCGATGTCGTCGCGACACGACGGGAACGTCTTGTCGCCGTCCTGGTGGGTGACCACGAGCACGACGGGTCCGTCGGGGCCGGTGAGCTCCACCCGGCTCGCCGTGCGCAGCCTCCCGGGCAGGACGAGGATCGTGGACCGCCCCGGCTTGAGCGTGGTGAGCACGAGCTCGGAGTCGTTGGCGTCGGCCTCGGTGAGCACCTGGCGGTAGCGGCCGCCGCACACGTCGGGGAGCCGGTCGGCGAAGCGCGCCCGCAGGTTGTCGTTGACCTCCTGCAGGCCCACCACCTCGGGGCAGTCGGCGTCCTCGAGCTGGCGCAGGAACAGGTCGACCCGGTCGTGGGCCTGGCAGTCGGTGCCGTCGTCGCAGAAGATCCCGTGGAGGATGTTGTAGTTGACGACCCGCAGACCGCCGTCACCGTCGGCGCGCGCGGCGGGGGTGGCCGTCGGCTCGGCGGCACGGGCCGGGGAGGTGGTGGCGGCGAGGCCGGCGACCACGGCGAGGCACCCGATCACGGTGGCTCGGAGCCGTCGGGCGAGCAGGCTGGGCTGCGGCATGGCGCCATCATCGCGAACTCTGACGGCGGTGTCGGCAACTACTTGACGCGGGCCGGGGGAGGTGGTCACACTCGCCGCCGTGTCCGACACCCGCGCCTCCACCGACCTGCCCACCCGCCACCGTGCGGTCGTCTACACCGAGCCCGGACGGGTGGAGGTCTCGGAGCGCCCGGTGGGCCCGCTCGGCCCCACCGACGTCCTGCTCCGGGTGAGCCACTGCGGCGTGTGCGGCAGCGACATCCACTTCGTGCTCGAGGGCTGGGGCACACCGGGCTCGGTCGAGGGGCACGAGTACAGCGCCACCGTGGTGGCCGTGGGCGAGGCCGTCACCGCGTGGAAGGTCGGCGACGAGGTGGTGGGTGGGCCGTCGCCCCGCTGTGGCACCTGTGAGTACTGCGTCCAGGGACGGCCGTCGCTGTGCGTGGGGCGCTCGGCGGCCGGGGTCGACGAGTATCCCGACGGCGCGTTCGCCGAGTACGTCGTGGCCGACGAGCGGGGGATCCTGCGCATCCCCGACGGGGTGTCGCTGCGGGCGGCCGCGCTGGCCGAGCCGCTCGCGGTCTCGCTCCACGGTCTGACCCGCGGTGGTGTACAGGCGGGCCAGCGCCTCCTCGTCACCGGTGGTGGCCCGATCGGCGCCCTCGCGGTGGCGGCGGCGAGGGCCCGGGGCGTCACCGACATCGTCGTGAGCGAGCCGCACCCCCGCCGCCGTGAGCTCTGCGAGCGGCTCGGCGCAGTGGTGGTCCAGCCCGAGGACCTCGTGCCGCCCCCGACGCCGCACGCCACGATCGACGAGCCGTTCGACGCCGCGCTGGAGTGCTCGGGGCACCCGGCCGCGATGGAGGCGGCGCTGTCGCAGCTGAAGCGGGCCGGCACGCTGGTCCTCGTCGGTGCGGGCATCCGGCGCCCGAAGTTCGACAACAACCGGATCCTGCTCAACGAGCTGACGATCACCGGGTCGTTCGTCTACGACGCCGACGGCTTCGAGCGCGCGCTCGAGCTGCTCGCGCAGCCCGACTTCCCGAGCGATGTCCTCATCGAGCCGGGCGACGTGCCCCTTGCCGGGATGCTCGACGCGCTGCACGGCCTCGAGGCGGGCGACCTCGCCGGCAAGGTGATGATCGTCCCCGCTGCGTCGTGATGGCGCCCCCCACCGCGCACCCCCGTCGTCCGCCGATCACCAGGGAGACCCCATGACCTCCGTCGAGACCCGTCCGCCCCGCTTCAACCACGTGGCGATGAGCGTGCCCGCCGACCTGCTCGACGAGCAGGGCCGGGCCGACCTCGTCGCGTTCTACAGCGAGGTCTTCGGCTTCCAGGAGCTGCCCACGATGACCGAGGACCGACGCCGGCTGGTCTTCGGGTGCTACACGATCGAGCAGTTCGTGTTCCTCATCGCCGGCGACGACCCGCCGATGACCTGCCCCCGCCTCGACCACTACGGGTTCTCGGTCGGCACCGAGGAGGAGCTCGACGAGATCCTCGCCCGGGCCCGGGCCTTCCAGGAGCGGGACCCGCGCGTCGACATCATCGACAAGCACACCGACGACCACGGCCCCCTCGCGATCACCGCGATCTACGTCGGCTACCTGCTGCCGATGATGGTCGAGATCCAGTGGTGGGACTTCAAGCAGACGGCGCAGTGAGCGAGCCCGGACACCGATCCGGCGACGCCCGACGGCGAGCGGGGCCGGAGCGGCCCGGCGCGAAGCGCCCGGAGCGGGCCCGGTGAGCGCACCGCTCAAGTTCGGGGCGTTCGTCCCGCAGGGCTGGAAGCTCGAGTACTCGGGGGTGGGCGCGGCCGAGGCGTGGGCCCGCAGCGTGGAGCTGGCGCAGGAGATCGAGGCGCTCGGCTACGACCACCTCTGGGTGTACGACCACGTGGAGACGGTCCCGCGGCGCGAGCCCACGCACGTGTTCGAGGCGTTCACGATGCTCGCCGCGCTCTCGCAGCGCACCGAGCGCATCCAGCTCGGTCAGCTCGTCACCTGCGCGGCCTACCGCAACGCCGGCCTGCTCGCGAAGGAGGCGGCCGGCCTCGACGTCATGTCGGGCGGCCGGCTCATCCTCGGGCTCGGTGCGGGCTGGTACGAGCGCGAGTACCAGGCGTACGGCTACCCGTACCCGTCGGCCGGGGAGCGCCTGGCGATCCTCGAGGAGACCACCGAGGTCGTGCGGCGGCTCTGGACGGAGGAGACCGTCACCTACGAGGGCCGCCACCTCCGGTTCGACGGCGCCTACTGCGACCCCAAGCCGCTCCAGCAGCTCCCCGAGATCTGGATCGGCGGCGGGGGCGAGAAGGTCACGCTGCGGATCGCCGCCCGCCTCGCCGACAAGACCAACTGGCAGGTGGGCCTGGCCGAGTTCGTGCACAAGTCGGAGGTCCTGCGGGGTCACTGCGACGCCGTGGGTCGCGACTTCGCCGAGATCGTCCGCACCCACGGGCCCGACTGCCGGATCTTCGAGACCGAGCGCGAGCTGTGGGACTGGTGCGAGTCGCCGTCCGGCGGACAGCTGCGCAAGCTCGTCGACGCCGAGGAGTACGTGCGCGACAACCTCGTGGGCACGCCGGAGATGGTGGCCGAGAAGACCCAGGCCTTCGTCGACGCCGGCTGCCGGGAGTTCGTCCTCTGGTTCCGCGACTTCCCTTCGTCCGACAGCGTCACCCGGTTCGCCCGCGAGGTGGTCCCCCAGATCTCGGGGTGATCCGCCCGGGCGCGCCCCCGGGATGCGGCACTCCCGGTGTTAGGTTGCGGCGCGTGACTTCGACGGCCGACGCAGCGACGACCGCGCCGGCCGAGGACGGCGCGGCCCCGTCGGGGACCTCGCTGGGCTCACGGGACTCGCTCCTCGCCGGGATCGCGATCGGTCTCGTCCTGATCGTCGCCGTGGCGCTGCGGTTCGTCGTCCGGAGCGATCTCTGGCTCGACGAGGCGTTGTCGGTCAACATCGCGAAGCTGCCGCTCGGCGACCTTCCGGCGGCGCTGAAGCGTGATGGCGCCCCGCCGGTGTACTACGTGCTCCTCCACTTCTGGATGGAGGTCTTCGGCCGGTCCGACACGGCGGTGCGCGCACTCTCGGGTGTGCTCTCCATCGCGACCTTTCCGGCGATGTACCTCGCCGGGCGTCGGCTCGCCGGGCGCTGGGGCGGGTGGGCCGCGGTGCTCGTCTTCGCGACGAGCCCGTACGCGATCCGCTACGCGAGCGAGACGCGCATGTACTCCCTCGTGATGTTCCTCGTGGCCTGGGGCTACCTGGCGGTGGTACGGGCCCTGGAGAAGCCGACCGTCGGGCGCCTCGCCGTCGTCGCGCTGGCGGTCGCCACGCTCCTCTACACCCACAACTGGTCCTACTACCTGCTCGCGACGGTCGGCCTGGTGCTGCTCTACCGGGCGTGGCGGGGCACGACCACCGACGACCGCCGCGGTGCGTGGCGGGTCATCGTGGCGATGGTCGTGGGTGGGCTCTGCTACCTGCCGTGGCTCCCCGTGGTCAAGTACCAGCTCGAGCACACGGGCACGCCGTGGGGCGACGCCCGGCTGCCCTGGTCCGGTCTGACCTCCTTCGTCGGACAGTTCTCGGGGGTCGGGAAGCCCGCGCACGGCGAGGCCTACGTGTTCGCCGCGGTGGTGCTGGTGCTCCCGCTGCTCGCGCTCTTCGGCGCCGCGGTGAACGCCCGCCACGTCGACCTCGACCTGCGCACCCGTCCGCTCGTGCGCTGGGAGCTGGTCGTGGGTCTGGGAGCGATCGTTCTCGGGCTGGTGCTCTCGTTCGCGAGCGGGACCGCGTTCGACGGGCGCTACGCGTCGGTGGGGGTGCCGTTCCTGGTGCTGGCCATCGCCATGGGGACCGTGGTCTTCGGGAGCCCACGGGCCCGGGTGGTGGTCCTCGCGGTCGTGGTCCTGCTGGGCCTGGCCGGCGGGGTGCGCAACGCCCGCGACCTGCGCACGCAGGCCGGTGAGGTCGCCGCGGTGATCGCGGCCGAGGCCGAGCCGGGCGACGTCGTCGTCTACTGCCCCGACCAGCTCGGGCCGTCGGTCCACCGGCTCCTGGGTGACGATCTCGGCCTCACCGAGCTCACCTTCCCGGCGTTGAGCGGACCGGAGCGGGTCAACTGGGTCGACTACCGCGACCGCATCGACGCCGCCGACAGCGACGCCTTCGCCCGGCGGGTGCTCGACCGGGCCGACGGCGCGCGGATCTGGTACGTGGTGTCGCCGGGCTACCGCAGCGTCGAAGAACGCTGCGAGGAGGTCGGCGCCGCCCTC
Organism: Actinomycetota bacterium; assembly: GCA_016870245.1. Classification (GTDB taxonomy): domain Bacteria; phylum Actinomycetota; class Acidimicrobiia; order IMCC26256; family PALSA-555; genus CAIUKV01. Next base: position 12,036 of record VGCA01000064.1, read on the forward strand.
GCGGCAGCCCGGCCCGGGTCCGCCTCGCGCGTGGCCATCGACGACGTTCTGTACTTCGAGTTCCTGGGCCTCACCGAGCTGCCGGGATCGTGACGCTGCTGCGGACGCGCTTCGTGCGCGACGACCTGCGGGTCGCCGTCGTGCCGTGGGCGGTCGCCCGGGCCCTCGTGGTCGGCGCGCTCCTCCTCTCGCGCCACGTGTTCGACGAGGTGGGTCGGGGCACGCGGCCGGTGCAGCTGGGCCAGGGGCTGTTCGGGTGGGACGCCTCCTGGTACCGGGCCATCGCCGAGCAGGGCTACGGCGGCGTGCCCAAGGAGGGGCTGCGCTTCTTCCCGCTCGTGCCCGTCGCGGCCCGGGGGCTCGGCACCGTCCTGCTCGACCATCACGGGCTCGCGCTGCTGCTGATCGCCAACGCGAGCGCGCTCGTGTTCGGCGCGCTGCTGCACCGCCTGACCGTCACCGAGACCGGCGACGTCGAGGCCGGCGTCCGCGCGGCATGGTTCGCCGCGCTCTTCCCGGCCGCGATGTCGTTCGTGATGGGCTACGCCGACGCCACGGCCCTCGCGCTCGCGGTGGGCGTGTTCCTGGCGTTGCGATCGGATCGCTGGGTGCTGGCCGGAGCCCTCGGCCTGGCCGCGGGGCTCACCCGTCCGCTCGGCGTGCTCCTGGTCGTGCCGGCCCTGTTCGAGGCGCTGCGCCATCGCCACGGCGTGACGGTCGCGGGATGGGTCCGGCGGGCCGTCGCGGTGGCCGGGCCCGCGCTCGGGCTGGCGGCCTTCCTCGCCTGGGTGGGCATCACCCGCGACGACCCGCTGCTGCCGTTCTCGGTCCAGAAGCGGGCCTCGCTGCGGGGGGACTTCGTCGACCCGGTCAGCCGTCTGGTCGACGCCGCCCGCGACCTCGCCGGCGGCGACCGCTTCGGGTCGGGGCTCCACCTGGTGTGGGCCGTGGTGTTCCTGGGGCTCCTGGTGGTGGTGGCTCGTCGCCTCCCGGCCTCCTACACCGCGTACACGGCCGTCACCCTCCTCGTGGGCCTCTCGGCGGAGAACCTCGACTCCTTCGAGCGCTACGCCCTCGGGGCGTTCCCGCTGCTGATGGGGCTGGCGCTCGTCACGGGGCGCCGGACCGTGGAGCGGCTCGTCCTCACCATCGCCGCCGGCGGGCTGGTGGGCTACTCCGTGCTGGCCTTCTTCGGCGTCTCGGTCCCCTGAGGGCCCCTCGGGCCCACGTACAATCCTGCGTCGGCCTGGTGTCGTCCCGCCGACTGCCGCCCGACCTGCCCCGCAATCCAGGAGCCTCCGCTTCGTGACCACCCCTGCCGAGAACGCCCCTGCGCCCGATGTCGTGGTGATCGGTGCCGGCCCCGCGGGCCTGACCGCCGCCTACGAGCTCACCCGGCGCGGGGCCACCCCCACGATCCTCGAGCTCGACGACGTGGTCGGCGGCATCAGCCGCACCGTGGTGCGCGACGGGTGGCGCTTCGACATCGGTGGCCACCGCTTCTTCACCAAGGTGACCCCGGTCGACGACCTCTGGTTCGAGATCCTCGGCGAGGAGAACTTCCTCCGCCGGCCACGGATGAGCCGCATCTACTACGACGGCAAGTACTACGACTACCCGCTCGTCCCCATGAACGCGCTCAAGAACCTCGGCGTGCTGGAGGCCACGAAGTGTGTGGGCTCCTACGTGTGGGTCCGCATCAAGCGGCCGAAGGACCAGACGAACCTCGAGGGCTTCTACGCCGCCCGGTTCGGGTGGCGGCTGTACCGCACCTTCTTCGAGACCTACACCGAGAAGGTGTGGGGCGTGCCGGTGCGCGAGCTCCAGGCCGACTGGGGTGCACAGCGGGTGAAGAACCTGTCGCTGTTCCGCGCGGGCTGGGAGGCGATCAAGCCCAAGAAGCTCCGCATGCGTCAGGACAAGTCGAAGCAGATCACCAGCCTGATCGAGGAGTTCAACTACCCGAAGTACGGCCCCGGGATGATGTGGGAGCGCTGCACCGAGATCGTCGAGGAGCGCGGCTCCACGGTGCTCATGGAGACCGCGGTCACCGGGGTGCGCCACGAGGACGGGCGGGCGGTGTCGGTCACGGCCCGGACGAAGGACGGAACCGAGGTGACGTTCCCCTGCACGCACGTGATCTCCTCGATGCCGATGAGCGAGCTGCTGCGGGGGATGGATCCGCCGCCCCCCGCCGAGGTGCTCGCCGCCGCCGACGACCTCCGCTACCGCGACTTCATGACCGTCGCGCTCGTCGTCCCGGAGGACGCCGGCTTCCCCGACAACTGGATCTACATCCACGACCCCGCGGTGCGTGTGGGGCGCGTGCAGAACTTCGGCACGTGGTCGCCGTACCTGGTCAAGGAGGGGCGCACCTGCCTCGGCCTCGAGTTCTTCGTCAGCGAGGGTGACGACATGTGGTCGAAGCCCGACGACGAGCTCGTCGAGCAGGGCAAGCGTGAGCTCGAGCATCTCGGCCTGTGCGACGCGTCGCGCGTGGAGGCCGGCTACGTGGTGCGCGTGAAGAAGGCGTACCCCGTCTACGACTCGAGGTACAAGGAGAACGTCGACGTGATGCGCGAGTGGATCGCGCAGCACTGCCCCAACCTGTACCCGGTGGGTCGCAACGGGATGCACAAGTACAACAACCAGGACCACTCGATGTACACCGCGATGCTCTCGGTGGAGAACGTCTACGGCGCCGACCACGACGTCTGGTCGGTGAACGTCGAGGAGGAGTACCACGAGGAGGAGGACCCCACCACGGAGCGGGGGACCGGGCGCGACGCGCCGCTCCTCCCGCGCCCGGCCGGGTCCTGACCCGCCGCCGTCACCCCCGCACCCCGCACCCGCACCCCGCGCTCCGC
>VGCA01000065.1 GCA_016870245.1 Actinomycetota bacterium
CCGTTGAGGCAGGCCTGGAGCAGCACGGCCCCATCCTGCACCACCGCCGGGGGACGCGCCCGGCCGGCCGGGAGGGGACGAGCACCGGCCCCGCGAGCGGCCGGCTGACGATCGCGCGCGTCCCGCGCCGGCCCCCGCCTGATGCGGGCACCGGCACCGCTGCCCGTACCCTGACCAGGTGCCCGACGACCACCACGCCGCCGACGGGTCGGGCGCCGACGCCCCCCGGAATCGTTGGCCGTTCGGCGTCGCGCAGACGCTGGTGCTCATCGTGCTGTGCGTCGCGATCGCCGCGGTCATCGGCTGGCAGGTCGGCGGTGACGAGTCGCCCGAGTCGTTCAACGATGCCGACGCGGGGTTCCTCGAGGACATGATCGCCCACCACAGCGGCGCCGTCGCGCTCGGGCTCGAGTACCTCCCCCGCCAGAGCGACCCGACGGTGGCGCACTTCGCCCGCGAGATCGTCACCGGCCAGTCGGGCGAGATCGCGGTGATGAACGTGCTCGTGTCCGATGCCGGCAACCCGCCCATCGCCACCGACGGGGTCGCGATGGAGTGGATGGGCGAACCCATGCCCCCCGCCGAGATGCCGGGGATGGCGACCCCCGCCGACTACGAGGAGCTGCGGGCCGCGACCGGCGTCACCGCCGACGAGGTGTTCTCCCGGCTCATGATCCGCCACCACGCGGCGGGCATCGGGATGGCCCGACGGCTGGTCGCCGAGGGAGAGAACCCCCGCGTGCGCCGCTTCGCCCGCACGATGGCGAAGGTGCAGGAGACCGAGGTGGCCGAGCTGAACCGACGTCGCGTCGCCCTCGGCCTCGCGCCGGTCGACACCCGCGACATGGACGCCGCGCACGACCACATGCATTGAGTCGGCGGCGCCGGACCACGCGCCGCCGACGGGCCGGGGGCGTGCGCGGTCAGCGGGCTGCGGGGGCCAGTCGTGCCATGAGGCCGTCGTAGCGCTGGTGGCGGAACGGCCAGAGCCACTCGCCCGGAACGGTGCCGACGATCGTGCCGGTCTGGGTCTGGTGGTTCTCGGTGAAGACGACATCGAGCACGTCGTGGACGGGCAGGTCGGCGAGCGGGTCGACCGCCGAGTCGCGCAGGGTCACCGTGGCGTCCACGCGCTCGGCGAGGCGGTTCTCCTGCGTGCGGTGCACGTGCACGAACGTGGGGTCGTGGTCGAAGCCACCGCCCTGCGGGTCGAGCAGGAACTTGTAGTAGAAGGCGAACCGCTCGGTCACCGGGCCGGGGTCGAGCACCTCGGCGACGCGGCCCCGGATCTCGACCAGGTCGACGCCGGCGCGCGTCATCACGCCCACCACCTCCGCGCCCACACCCTCACCGAGATGCTCGAGGCGCACGTTGCCGATCTTCTTCGGCTCGCCGAACGTCTCCCGACCACCCACGACGGCGCTCTCGGTGCTCATGATCATCAGCAGGTCGTAGTAGCCGTGCACGTCGCCGTGGCGGCACGCCACCGAGAAGGTGCCGGCCTGGAGCGGCTCGGTCATGCCCGGCATGTCGACGCGGGCCATGTTGACCCGCACGATCGGCTCGGTGGGCTCGAGCGGCCGCGGCAGCACCGCGGCGATCGCGTCGGCGTCCGACGTGTAGTGGGCCACGAGGTTGAACGACCACATCTTCGGACCGTCGGGGCCGAGGTCGACGGGCTCCGGTTCGTGGGTGAGGGCTGCGTAGCGGTTCACGGGATCCTCCGATTGCCGGGGTCGAGAGCAGGATGGGGTGGCGGGTCAGAAGACGCGGGTGGTGCGGCCGCCGACGGGGATGGGCTCGACGCGGGTGACCCAGGGCCGCGCCGCGTCGCGCAGGTCGTTCCACTTCTCCCGCGCGGCGACGGCCTCCGGCGCGGTCTGGCCGAGGTCGTCCGGGGTCGGACCGATCCGGTCGGCCAGCGGCCGCAGCGCGTCGACGTCGAAGCCGTAGAACTCGGCGGCGGCGAGCCCGAGCATCGTCGCGGTCTCGTCGACCGGGATGTCCCAGAAGGCGGAGCGCAAGAACGCGGCCGTGTGCGGCCAGGTGCCCTCCGGATGCGGGAAGTCGTTGCCCCACATGATGTTGCCGACACCGATCTCGTAGCGCCGGAAGAGGTCGCGGCGACGGGTGTTGGCCGCACCGATGCCGCAGTTGCGGTCGAAGTACTCGCTCGGGCGCATCGTCAGGTCGCCCACCGCGTCGCGGGCCAGCTTCGCGGTGCCGTGGTCGCCGTCGTACACCATGTCCATCAGCCACAGCAGGTCGGCAGCCCAGTAGGCGCCGCACTCGGTGACCGCGAAGCGCAGCCCCGGGAAGCGCTCGAACACGCCCGAGAACATCATGAAGTGGATGGGCCGGGCCGCCCAGAAGCGGACCTCGGTGGTGTACATCCCGACGAAGCCGGGGCCCGATCCGTACGCGTCGCGGTCGGCGGCGCCCGAGTGCGTGTGCACCGGCATCGCGAGCTCCTCGCACACGGCCCACACCGGGTCGTACCGGCGGTCGTGGTACGGGGGGTGGTCGCCCCACATCGACGCGACCAGGATCCCGCCCCGCAGGCCCGACTCGTGGGCCCGCCGGATCTCGGCGACCGCGGCGTCGACGTCATGGTGGATCGGCACCAGCGCGACCCCTCGACGCCGTTCCGGGGAGTCGTTGCACAGCTCGGCGAGCCAGCGGTTGTGCGCCCGGGCGCCGGCGATGAGCAGCTCCGGGTCGGTCTGGCTGCTCATGCCCAGCCCCGCGCCGAAGGGGGCGGAGTTGCCGCCGAGCACCGCATCGGCGTCGGGGAAGATCACCTCGCCGACCACGCCGTCGGCATCGAGCTCCTTGTCGCGCCGTTCGGCGTCCCAGCCGCCGCGCAGACCCTCCTCGTTCTGGGAGAACCACTCCTCCTCGAACTCGGCGTTGCCCATGATCTTGAACTGCTCACGCGCCGCCTCGCGCTCGGCGAGGAAGTCGTCGAGCGCCGGTCGGTGCTGCGGGTCGAGGTAGGGCCGGTACTCCTCGTTGGGCAGCCCGGCGTGGCAGTCCGACGAGATGATCATGTAGCGGTCGCTCACGGGGAACGCTCCTCGGGTCGTGGTCAGGTCTTCGGCACGTTCCAGGGCGACGGGGCGACGAGGTAGTCGGGGTCGCGCCCCTCACGCATCGACGCAGCACGCGCGTCGATGGTCGCGGCCGAGCGTTCGCCCGGCAGGTAGATCCAGAACCGGTCGGCGAGGATCCCTTCCAGGGTGATCTCGGCGACCTCCTCGATCGGCGCGAACACGAGCTCCTGCCCGTGGCGCTCCAGCTGCTCCACGAAGGGCGTGAGCGCGTCACGCCCCTCCGTCGGCGCCTGGCCCGGACGCTCGTAGCGCTCGGGCCGGTTGCGACCGGGGCGCCAGATGCCGGTGTCGAGTGCACCCGGCGTGCGGGTCGACGGGAGCATGAGCGACGCCTGCACCGGCGAGTCGATGGTGCGCAGCTGCCCCCACAGGCACTCGGTGATCGTCGTGACCGCCGATTTCGTGGTGGCGTACACCGTGCTGTTCGACAGCGGCGCGAAGGTGCCGTTGGACGACGACGTGTTGACCACGTGGCCGTCGCCCTGGGCGAGCAGCAGGGGCACGAACACGTTGATGCCGTGGATCACGCCCAGCACGTTGACGTCGAGGGCCCACCGCCAGTCGTTGACGTGGTGCTCCCAGAGCGCGCCGTCGGAGCCCGACGGGATCCCCGCGTTGTTGCACACGAGGTGCGCGGTGCCGAACGCAGCGACGGTCGCGTCGCGCAGCGCCTCGACCGAGTCGAGCAGCGACACGTCGGTGGGCACGCCGAGCACCGAGTCCCCGTGCCGTCCCCGCAGCTCGTCGACCGTCCGCTCGAGGAGGGGGGCATCGATGTCGGCCAGCACGACCTGCATCCCCTCGGCCAGGAATCGCTCCCCGAGGGCGCGTCCGATCCCGCCTCCCCCGCCGGTGACCACGGCGACCTTCCCCCGCAGGTCCTGCACGGCGCTACCGTACCGACGAAGCCCCGGGGCCGCAATCGGGCCCGGGACGCACCGCGAGGGGGGATCATGACGCGCCGCTACACCGTCATCTCGGCCGACTGCCACGCCGGCGCCGATCTCGGGGACTACCGACCGTTCCTCGAGTCGCGCTGGCTCGACGAGTTCGACGCCTGGGCCGCGAGCTACGAGAGCCCGTACGGCGACCTCGTCCGCCCCGACGCCGACCGCAACTGGGACAACGCCCGGCGGACCCGGGAGCTCGAGGCCGACGGGGTCGTCGCCGAGGTGCTCTACCCCAACACCATCCCTCCGTTCTTCCCGAAGGGGGGCCTCACCTCGCTGACGCCGACCCCGGCCGACTACCCCGCCCGCCTCGCGGGGCTGCGGGCCCACAACCGCTGGCTCGCCGCGTGGTGCGAGGAGCTGCCCGGGCGGCGCGCCGGCATCGGGCAGATCCTCTTCAACGACGTCGACGAGGCCGTTGCCGACGTCCACTGGATCGCCGACCACGGCCTCACCGGCGGGGTGCTGCTCCCCGGGCTGCCGCCCGACTCCGGCATCCCGCCCCTGCACGCGCCGGTCTACGACCCGGTGTGGCAGGCATGCGCCGAGCGGGGGGTGATCGTCAACGCGCACACCGGCAGCCACACGCCCGAGTACGGCGACTACCCCGCGTCCCTGTCGCTGTGGCTCATGGAGGCTTCGTGGTTCTCGCACCGGCCGCTGTGGACCTTCATCATGAGCGGGGTCTTCGACCGGTTCCCGGCGTTGCGCCTGGTGCTCGCCGAGCAGGGCAGCGGCTGGATCCCCCAGGCCCTCGCCACCATGGACTCCTTCTACCCGCAGATCGCCCACGGCAACATCGGCGAGCTGCGCTTCACCGAGCCGCAGCTGCTCGAGAAGATGCCGAGCGAGTACTGGGCCTCCAACTGCGCCGTGACCGCCAGCTTCTTGCACCGCGACGACTGCGTGCGGCGGGGACGGATCGGCACGGAGCGGATCATGTGGGGCAGCGACTACCCCCACCTCGAGGGCACCGCCCCGTACTCGGCGGAGGCGATCCGGCTGACGTTCGCCGGCGAGCCGGAGGACGAGGTGGCGGCGATGCTCGGCGGCAACGCCGCCCGCATCTACGGCTTCGACCTCGAGCGGCTCGACGCGCTCGCAGCCGAGATCGGCCCGGAGGTCGAGCTGGTCGCCGCGGGCCTCGACGCCGTGCCCCCCGACGCACAGAGCCTCGCCTTCCGGCCCTCGGTCGTGCGCAACGTCTGAGTCGGGCGGCGCGCGCCCGCGCCGTCAGACGTCGGCGCGCAGCTGCGCCCGCTCTTCGCGGCGCTTGCGGCGGTGGGCCAGGAACAGCGGCACCGCGATCAGCATGACCGGCACGACCACGCAGATCACGAACGCGACCTGCTGGCCGACGGAGGTGCCGAGGACGACGGCGGACGACATGGGGCCAGGGTACGTGCCCGGGGCTCGGGCCACCGACGCGCGGCGGGCCGGCCCGCCGGGCCCGGGGCGGGAGCCGGCTAGGCCGGCATGGCCAGCCCACCGTCGATCACGAGGGTCTGCCCGGTGCAGAGCCGCGCGTCGTCGGAGGCGAAGAACACCGCCGCGCCGGCGAGGTCCTCGGGCTCGAGCCGCTGCTTCATCGCGGTCATGCCGGTCATGCCCTCGAGGAACATCTCCGGCACGACCTTCTTGGTCGCCTCGGTCATGGTGATCCCGGGGGCGATGCAGTTGACGGTGACCCCGTACTGCCCGAGCTGCGCGGCCATGAACTTCGTGAGGCCGACGATGCCCCACTTGGTGATGGAGTAGCTGAAGTTGCCGAGGCCCGTGAACTCCATCGGCGGGAACATGTACGAGTACGCCGCACCCGACGACTGGTTGATGATCCGGCCCCACCGCTGCGCCACCATCACCGGCGCCGCCGCGCGGCTCATCAGCCACGTGCCGTGCTGGTTCACCGTGGTGACCTTCTGGAGGTACTCGTAGCTCACGTCGGTGTTGTCGATGTCGTGATAGAGCGCGGCGTTGTTGACCAAGATGTCGACGGTGCCGAACCGGGCCACGGCCGCGTCGACGCACGCCTGCGCCGAGTCGGGATCGGCGATGTCGGTCGGCACGAACTCGGCCTCACCCTTGCCGGCGAGCACCGCCATCCCGGCCGCCGCCCGCTCCTCGGAGATCTCCGCGACGACCACCCTTGCGCCCTCGGCCAGGAACCGCTCGGCGTAGCCGAGCCCGATCCCCTGGCCGGCCCCGGTGACGATCGCGACCTTGCCCTCGAGCTTCCCCATGGCTAGGCGGCCTTCTCCGTCGCGCGTTCGCTCCGGGTCGAACCGAGCACTCCGGTGCCGCCCCCTGCGCTCACTGCGCGGCCCGACGGTGGATCAGGTTGAAGCGCTCGGTGACGACCGGCTCACCCGCGGCGTCACGCCACACGGTCTCCGTGACGATGAAGACCATGATCGAGCCCTTCGCCGTCTTCTCGTACACGTCGACGACCGTGCTCTCCCCGTCGAGCACGTCGCCGGCGACGATCGGACGGTGGTACACGAACTCCTGCTCACCGTGGAGCACCAGGCCCCCGTGCTCCCGCATCAGCGCGCCGATGACCGAGAAGCCGGGGTTCGAGCCCCCCGACCGGTCGGGCGGCTGCTCCTCGCCCCGGGTGCCCTGGTGGGACATCACGAACGAGTACGTGGGTGGCGCCGGGATGCCGGCGAACCCGGCGGCGGCCGCCGCGGCGGCGTCGTGGTAGACGGGGTTGGCGTCCTTCAGCGCGGTGGCGAAGAACTCGACCGGGCCCCGCTCGACGTGCACCCGCCGGGACCCCGCCGACGCCCCGATGATGCTCGTGTCGACCGTCATTTGACCTCCCCTTCGTCCACCGCACTACGTTGACGCCCACGTCAGGTTTCGACGGTCCGCAGTATCCGATTCGGGGGGATGAACGCGCAAATGGGCATGCTCGACGGCAAGGTCGCCATCGTCACGGGAGCAGGGCGCGGCGTGGGCCGCGGCGAAGCGGTCGCGCTGGCCGCCCACGGCGCGAAGGTCGTCGTCAACGACCTCGGCGCGTCCGTGGTCGGTGAGGGATCCGACCTCAGCCCGGCCCAAGAGGTCGTGGAGGTCATTCGCCGCGGGGGCGGCGAGGCCATCGTCAACGGCGACGACGTCAGCGACTTCGAGGGCGCCAAGCGCATCATCCAGAGCGCCATCGACGAGTGGGGCCGGCTCGACGTGCTGGTCAACAACGCCGGCATCCTGCGCGACCGGATGATCTTCTCCATGAGCGAGGAGGAGTTCGACTCCGTCATCCGCGTGCACCTGAAGGGCACGTTCAACACCATGCGCCACGCCTCGGAGCACTGGCGGACCGAGTCGAAGGCGGGCCGCCAGCCCCGCGCGTCGATCATCAACACCGTGTCGAGCGCCGGTCTCCAGGGCCAGGCCAGCCAGGCCAACTACGGCGCGGCCAAGGCCGGGATCGCGGCCATGACGATCATCGCCAGCCTCGAGCTGAGCCGCTACGGCGTGCGGGCCAACTGCATCGGCCCGGGCGGCTTCACCCGCATGGTGGGCGCCAACCGCGACGACGTCGTGGTGAAGCACCCCGACGAGTACGAGGGCTTCGACCGGATGAATCCCGGCAACTCGTCCCCCGGTGTCGTGTGGCTCGCCTCCGACGACTCGATCCCGGTCACCGGACAGGTGGTGCGCGTGGTCGGGAACTCGCTCGCCGTCTACAAGCCCTGGGACCTCGGCGAGCAGTTCTTCTCGAAGGACAAGGAGGGCAACGCGACCCAGTGGGACCCTGCCGAGATCGGCCCGACGCTCAACAAGTTCGTGTTCGGGACGATCAACCCGGGCATCGCCCGCCTCGGCATCGGCTGATCCGCCTGTCCTAGTCTCCGGCCGGGGTCGCCATCCGGCCAGACCGACCTCCCGACCCGGCGGCGCCCGTCGCCCAGCAGCAGTTCCCGAGGAGTGGCCATGCCCACGCGCGACTACGAGACGGTCATCTACGAGGAGCGCGACGGCGTCGCGTGGATCACGCTGAACCGTCCCGAGCGCCACAACGCGTTCAACCACCGGATGCAGAAGGAGATGCGCGACATCTGGCGCAGCCTGCGGTTCAACGAGGACGTCCGCGTGGCGGTCCTCACCGGCGCCGGCGAGAAGGCGTTCTGCACCGGCATCGACCGCATGGAGCAGATGGGCGGCGACGAGACCGAGGACAGCGACTACACCGTCGTCGGCTCACACGGCGGGACGCCGTTCCACTTCAACGATCCCGGCGACAACCTCGGGCCCAAGTCCTGCGACCTGTGGAAGCCGGTCATCGCCGCGGTCAACGGCATGGCCTGCGGCGGCGCCTTCTACATGCTGGGCGAGGTCGAGTTCATCATCGCGGCCGAGCACGCGACGTTCTTCGACCCCCACGTCACCTACGGCATGACGGCGTCGTTCGAGCCGATCCACATGGCGGGGATCACCCCGTTCTGCGAGATCATGCGCATGTCCCTCATGGGCAACTACGAGCGGCTCACCGCCCAGCGGGCCCACGAGATCGGCCTGGTCTCCGAGGTCGTGCCCGGCGACCGGCTCCTCGACGCCGCCGGGTTCTGCGCCGAGGCGATCGCCTCGCAGCCCAAGCTCGCCATCGAGGGGACCGTCCGGGCGCTGTGGGGCGCGCGCGAGTTCGGCAGCCGCGCCGCGGTCCGCCTCGGCTACGCCTACGTCGGCCTCGGTACCAGCCAGGACTCCATCGCCGAAGGCCAGAAGCTCTTCGAGTCGGGCAAGCGGATCGAGTGGAGGGGACGCTGAGCACCACCCCCGCCTCCTCGCGCGTCGCGATCGTCGGCGCCGCGCTGTCCGACGTCGGTCGCGTCGACGACAAGACCGTCTTCGAGCTCCACTACCAGGCGGCCAGCCGCGCCATCGCCGACGCCGGCCTCACCAAGGCCGACATCGACGGATTCGGGTCGTGCGGCACCGGCATGAACCCCCCGGTCGAGGTCGCCGAGTACTGCGGGCTGCGCCCTACGTGGGTCGATAGCACCAGCGTCGGCGGCTCGTCGTGGCAGGTCATGGTCGAGCACGCGGTCGCCGCGATCCAGGCCGGGCACGCCCGGACGATCGTCCTCGTGTACGGGTCGACCACGCGCTCGGACCTCAAGAGGAAGCGGCGCACGTCCAACATCGGCTTCACGGCGCGCGGCCCGATGCAGTTCGACATGCCGTTCGGCCACACGATCATCGCCAAGTACGCGATGGCAACGCGCCGGCACATGATCGAGTACGGCACGACCATCGAGCAGCTGGCCGAGGTCGCGGTGAGCACGCGCTACAACGCGTCGTTCAACCCCGAGGCCTACTACCGCGACCTCATCACCATCGACGACGTCCAGAGCAGCCGGATGATCGCCGACCCGTTCACCAAGCTGCACTGCTGCATCCGCTCCGACGGCGGTGGCGCGATCGTGCTCACGTCGGAGGAGCGGGCGCGTGACCTCGCGAAGACCCCGATCCTCGTGCTCGGCGCCGCGTCGGCGAGCTCGCACACCACGATGAGCGAGTGGGAGGACGTCACCGAGTCCCCCGCGTCCCGGTCGGGTCGCCTCGCGTTCGAGCGGGCCGGGGTCACGCCGGGCGACATCGACTGCTGCCAGTTCTACGACGCCTTCACCGGCAGCGTGGTGCTCACGATGGAGGCCCTCGGCTTCTGCGCCAAGGGCGAGGGTGGGCCGTTCGTCGCCGACGGGAAGCTCCGCCTCGGTGGCGCCTTGCCCACGAACACCGACGGCGGGGGGTTGTCGGCCTGCCACCCGGGCATGCGCGGGATGTTCCTCTTCGTGGAGGCGGTCCGCCAGCTGCGCCACGAGGCCGAGGGCCGTCAGGTGCCCGCTGCCGAGCTGTGCGCGGTCAACGGCACCGGCGGCTGGTTCTCGGCCACCGGCACGGTGATCCTCGCCCGGGGCTGAGACCAGCTGTTCTGACCGTCCCGATGGTCCCGGCGGTCATGGCCGACCCGGCGTCGCGACTCAGCCGGCGTCGGGGGCGGCGCCCGGTGCGCCGAAGAACCCCCGGTGCACGATGTGGGCCAAGGTGTCGATCACCGCGTCGTCGTCACCGACCATGCGGCGCGAGGCCACGACGTAGCTGAACCGCTCGATCATCGCCATGAGGGCGGTCACCGCGACGGCGTCGTCGCCGACCGCGCCCGCCGTGCGCATCCGGGCGGCCAGCTCCTCGCTGATCGCGGAGAACGCCTTGATGCCGAGCCGGTCGACGTCGGTGTCGCCGACCTGGCCCTCCATCCAGGCCCGGATCACCGGCCCGTAGCGGCGGTAGACCTCGAGGAACGCGCCCAGGAACCGCCGGAGCTCGGCGAAGCCGGCCGGGCCGGAGTCGATCGGCCCGATCCCCTCGGACAGCTCGGTCAGATGGGCGGCGCAGTCGACCGCGAGCGCCCGGAGGAGGTCCTCCTTGTTGGCGAAGTACAGGTAGAAGGTGCCGTGCGACGTCTTCGCCACCCGCACGACGTCGTCGACCCGGGTCGCGTGGTAGCCCCGGGTGGAGAAGACCTCCAGCCCGGCGTCGAGCAGCCGCTGCATCGTCCGGCGCCCCTGGGCCCGCAGCTCGCGCTGCTGGGCGGGGGTGCCGGCCCGGGAGTCCCCGGCTCGCTCGGCGGACTCGTCGTCCGGCGGTGCTGTGTACGCTTCGGCCACGTCGCGCCCTTCCGGTGCTGCCGATCCCTTCCGCCCATCGCCTCATCACGAGCCGTCGCCAGCCGGATGATCCCCGAAACCCTACGCGAAGCCGCCCGGCGATTCGGCGACTCGGTCGCCTTCGTGACGCCCCGGGGGTGGCCGATCACCTACGGCGAGCTCGACCGCGCGTCCGACGAGGCCGCGGTCGGCCTCGTCCGCCGCGGTGTCGGCGAGGGCGACCGCGTCGGTCTCGTGCTCCCGCCCGGCATCGAGTACCTCGTCGCCTACCTCGCGGCCGCGAAGGTCGGCGCGATCACCGCCGGGGTCAACGACAAGCTCGCCCCGCCCGAGCGGGCCCGCATCCTCGAGCTCGCCGATCCCGCGCTGGTGATCACGGCCCCCGGTCGGACCGACTGGCCGCACCCCACCGAGGAGCACGGCGCCGCCGCGTCGGCCTCCGACCTCCTCGCCGGCCTCCGGGTGGTCGACGCCGCCCCGGCGCCGCTGCCTCCCGACCCCGACCGCCCCGTCGCGATCATCTTCACCTCGGGCACCACGGGCACGCCCAAGGGCGCGCTCTACGGCAACCGCCAGCTGCGCTTCATCACCGACACCGACGTCGGTGACGCGTGGGGCACCGGCGGGCGCAGCTACAACGGCACGTCGAGTGCCACCCTCGGCTTCATGACCAAGCTGCCCGGCAACCTCCGACGGGGCGGCTGCGCCTTCATGATGGAGCGCTGGTCGGCGCGCGCCACGCTCGAGCTCGTCGCCCGCGAGCGGATGACCAACGTGGGCGGTGTGCCGACCCAGCTCGCGCTCATGCTGCGGGACCCCGACTTCGACGGGTTCGACCTGGCGTCGGTCCGCTCCATCGTGGTCGGTGGGGCGCCCATCACCCCCGGTCTGGCCGAGGAGGCCCGGGCCCGCTTCCGAGCGCCGCTGGCGTCGCGGTACTCGTGCACCGAGGCCGGGATCGGGCTCGGCACCGCGCTCGACGATCCCGAGGAGGACGCGGTCGTCAGCGTGGGCCATCCGCTCCCGGGCGTCGAGCTGGCGATGCTCGACGACGACGACCGTCCCGTCCCCCCGGGGGAGATCGGCGCCGTGTGCCTGCGCTCCCCCGCCGCGATGTCGGGCTACTGGCGCGACCCCGCCGGCACCCGGGCTGCGTTCACCGCCGACGGGTTCGTGCGCACCGGCGACCTCGGTTGGGTCGACGACCGGGGGCGCCTCCACCTCGTCGGCCGGTCGAAGGAGATGTACGTCCGCGGCGGCTACAACGTCTATCCGGTGGAGGTGGAGGCGGTGCTCTCCACCGCGCCGACGATCGCGGCGGTCGCCGTCGCGACGCGTCCGGATCCGGTGATGGGCGAGATCGGGGTGGCGTGCGTGGTTCCCCGCGACCGGGCCCGGCCGCCGACGCTCGAGGAGCTGCGGACCTTCGCGGCCGACCGGCTCGCGAAGCACAAGCTCCCGGAGGCGCTCCTGGTCGTCGACGCCCTCCCACTCACGGCAGCAGAGAAGGTCGACCGGCGGGCGCTCGCGCGACTCGCCCATCCCGACACCTGAGCCCGCCGGTCGCCAGATCGGACGTCGACCGGCGGGCGCTCGCGCGACTCGCGCACCCCGATACCTGAGCCCGGCCCCGACGGTCACGCCTGACGTCACCGTCAGGTAGGGTCCCGACCCGATGGAACTCGACTTCACCGAAGACCAGGAAGAGCTGCGCGACGGCGTGCGGACGATGCTCGCGGGCGAGTGCCCGATGACCTTCGTGCGCGCGATCGTCGAGGACGGCGCGCCGGTCGAGCCCCTCTGGCAGCAGATGGTCGAGCTCGGCTGGCCCGCCCTGACCGTCCCCGAGGAGTTCGGGGGCCTCGGCCTCGGCGCCGTGGAGCTCGCGATCGTCGCCGAGGAGATGGGCCGGGCGGTGGCGCCCGGACCCCTCCTGCCGACCGCGTCCCAGCTCATCCCGGCGCTGCGTGAGCTGGGCTCGGCCGAGCAGCAGGCCCACTTCCTGCGCGGGATCGCCGAGGGGACCGTCACCGGCTCCCTCGCGCTCCACGAGCCGGGGCACGGCATCGGCCTCGCCGGCTTCGCCACCACCGCGACCGAGACCGGCGACGGCGTCCGCCTCGACGGCATGAAGGAGTACGTGCTCGAAGGGGCTGCGGTCACCGACCTCGTGGTGCTCGCCCGCCTCGCCGGCTCCGACGCCGACGATGCCGTCGCGGCCTGCCTGGTGCCGACCGCCGACGTGCGCATCGAGCCCGTCACCCCGTTCGACGCCACCCGCGGCCTCGCCCGCGTGCACCTCGACGGCGTCGCCGTGGCCGCCGACCGGGTGCTCGGGACCCCCGGCACCATCACGGCTCTCGGCGTGGAGCGGGTGCTGCAGGAGGCGGCCACCGCGACCGCGGCCGAGAGCGTGGGCACCTGTCAGGCGATCTTCGACATCACCCTCGACTACGCCAAGCAGCGCGAGCAGTTCGGCGTGCCAATCGGCTCGTTCCAGGCGATCAAGCACAAGTTCGCCGACCTGATCGTGGCCCTCGAGAAGGCCCGGGCGTCGACCTACTTCGCGGCACTGACCATCGCCGAGGACGACGAGCGTCGGGCGATCGCCACGTCCGCGGCCAAGGTCGCGGCCGCCGACTGCGAGCGGATGATGTCGAAGGAGGGCATCCAGATCCACGGCAGCATCGGCTACACGTGGGAGCACGACATGCACCTCTACATCCGCCGGGCGAAGACCGACAGCCTGCTCTTCGGCACCGCCGCCGAGCACCGCGAGCGCATCGCCCGTCTCCTCGGCCTGTAGCACCCGCGACGCGAGCGGGCGCCCCACCCGATGGCGGGGCGCCCGTCGTCGTTCGGGATACGGGTCGGTCTAGAAGAAGATCACCCAGAGCAGGTACCACACGACCATCAGCACCAGGCCGGTGCCGATCGCCCGCTTGTGGTCCTCGTAGATCCACCGCGGGCCGCCGGTGCCGGTGCCGCCCAGCACACCGAGGCAGTTGAGCTCGAGCACGATCCAGATGACCAGCGTGATGAGCCAGTACACGGCCCGATCGCTCCCGCTCGGCAGGGACTCGAAGTAGGTGCCGAAGAAGTGGCTGGTGCCCACCATGAAGAACAGCATCGTGAACGAGAAGATGGTGTTCTGCCGGGACGCGAGGAGCGCCTTCCGGCCGGCCGCGGCGGCCTCGGGGTCGGCCTCGCCACCGGCGAGCACGTTGCGGGCGTTGGCGATGACCTTCCTCTGGTTCGGCCAGATGACCAGCCACACGTTGGCGAACATCGTGACGCCGAGGAGGATGCCGGTCGAGATGCTGATGCCCGGTGCGGTCTTCCAGTAGTCGCCGCTCATGATGAGCGAGTCGCCGGCCGCGTCCTTCTGGGCAAACAGGATCAGGATGCCGAACGCCAGCGTGGCCGCCGCCGCCCACCGGAACCACCACAGCGCCCGCGAGGCGAGCTTGTCGACGGCCTGGTTGCGCGCGCCCGCGTCGAGCTCGGCGAACGCCGGCACCTGCACGAAGTTGAAGTAGTACAGGAGCCCGATCCACACGATGCCCACGAGCACGTGGGCCCAGCGGAACAGGAACTCGAGCCCGTTCTCCGCGGTCTCGTTCTTGACGATGATGAGGATGTCCGCCGCGAGCGTTTCCACGCTTCCCCTTCCGACGATCGTTGCGTTGACGCGACCGAAGATTCGGTGTCGGGGGAACGTAGCACCGCCCCCACCACCCCCGCGGGATGGGGTCCCGGCGTCACCGCCCTCCGGGGTGGGTGTCGTCGGGCGCCGTGCGCGCCCGACTCGCCCTCATCGTCCTCCTCGCCGCCGAGGCCGTCGCCGTCTGGATCGTGGCGTCCCACCCCCCGGCCTCCGGGGCCGTGGAGTGGGGCGACCCGCTGCGGTGGCTGCAGGTCACCGATCCGGAGACGGCGACCCTCGTGGTCGGGCGCTGGCTCGTGCTGGTCGTCGCCGGATGGCTGCTGTCGAGCACGCTCCTCGCCCTCGGCGGCGCCGCGGTCGCCGCGCTCCCCCACGCGCCCCGGCGGATCCGCCGGGTCGGCACCCGGCTCACCCGCTGCGCACCCGCAGCGGTCGTCCATCTCGTGGAGGCCGCGCTGGCGGTCGGGGTCGTG
>VGCA01000066.1 GCA_016870245.1 Actinomycetota bacterium
CGCGTCGCCCGCGAACACCGGCGCGTCGGGGCCCCCGGCCGCCACCGCCACGCCGCCCGCGACCGCGGCATCGTCGCCGAAGGCCACCCAGTCGGCGTGGAGGCCACTGCGCCCGTAGCCCGTGATCGACACCCACACCGCGCCTCGCGCGGCGTGCTCGGCCGGATCGAGGCCCAGCTGGGCGAGGGCGCGGGGACGGGCCGCGCTCACGACCACCCGGGCCCGGGCCAGCAGGTCGGCCAGCTCGGCCCGGCCGGTCGCCGTGGAGAAGTCGAGGTGGCGCTCCTCCTTGTGGGCGTTGAGCGACCGCCAGAACGCCGGCGGACCCGACCGGGCGCCGTCGGGCCGGGCCACGTGCTCCACCTTCACCACCCGGGCGTCGAGCGCCGCGCCGAGCAGGCGCGCGCACAGGGGTCCGGCCCACAGCGACGACAGGTCGACGACGAGCGGGCGCGGTTCGGCCCGGGTCCAGCGCCCTCCCGCGTCCTCCTCGACCGCCACCGTCGGACCGATGAACTCCTCGGGGGCGACGGCCACTGCCGCCGGGATGCCCAGGAGCTGGGCCCGGTCGACGGCGTCGGTCGCCGACATCCCAGCCGCGGCGGCGGCCACCCCGTCCCAGACCGGGCCGTCCCACTCCCGGCCCATCCACGCCGCGACCGCCTCCCGGTCGTCGGCCCGGGCCAGGTTGAGGGCGAACCAGCCGTCGTCGGCCGAGAGGAGCCGGCACGACCCGCCCGCCGACACGGTGCCCGCCGGCGCGATGCCGAGGAGCTCCCGGCGCTCGCGCAGCAGCGCCGGCCCGTCGACGCCGAGCTCGTCGCCGAGCCGGCCCGCCGCGGCGTCGAGAAGCCCCTCGACCGCCTGGACCCCGAGGCCCGGGTCGTCCCCCGCGGATGGCGCGGCGGCGTCCACCGGCTACCGCGCGGGCATCTGGAGGAACTCGACCGGGGTGCCGTCGGGGTCCTGCACGTAGAAGGAGCGGGCGCCGGTGCCGACGATGTCCACGATCACCGTCGGCCGGTGGGCTCCGAGCGCCGCCACCTCGGCGTGCTTGGCCTCCACGTCGTCGACGTCGATGCACAGGTGCGGGTTCCCCGGGTGGTTGTGCCCGGGCGCAACCGGATCGGCTCCAGCCGCGTGGTAGCCGACGAGCTGCAACGTGAACCCGCCGAGGGCGAGCATCGCCACCTCGATCTCGGCGCCGTCGTTCCAGGTGAGCGTGTCGAACCACTCCCCCGCCATCCGGAACGGCGACACCCGGACCTCGAAGCCGGCAACGTCGCGGTAGAAGGCGACCGCGGCGGCGACATCGCGCACGCACAGACCCACGTGGTTCAGACCGACCGATCGGGCTGCCATGCCGTCACCCTCCCCGTCCCCCGTTGCCGGGCGCTCCCCGCCGCTCCCGTTTGGAGGGCGCCGCGAGAGGTTGTTCTAGGCTCCCGCCCCTTGGAATTCAACCTTGCCGACCTGTTCGAGATCGTCGCCGACACCTGCCCCGACCGCACGGCGCTGGTCGCGGGCGACGCGCGCCTGACCTACCGCGAGCTCGACGAGCGGGCCAACCGCGTCGCGCAGCACCTCCGCGGCGCCGGGGTGCAGCCCGGCGAGTGGGTGGCGCTGCTGGCGTGGAACCGGGCCGAGTGGATCGAGGCCCAACACGGCATCTACAAGGCCCGCAACGCGGTGGTCAACGTCAACTACCGCTACGTGGCCGAGGAGCTGCGCTACATCCTCGACAACAGCGACGCCGTCGCCGTCGTGTTCGAGCGGTCGTTCGCGCCGATGGTCGCCGAAGTCGTGCCCGACTGCCCGAAGCTCCGGCACTTCGTCGTGATCGACGACGCCAGCACCGACGCCGAGTCGGCCGCCGCGATCGAGCGACTGGGCGCGGTCGACTACGAGGCGGCGCTCGCCGCGGCCTCGCCCGCCCGTGACGGCCTCGGCCCCCGCTCGTCCGACGACCTCTACGTGCTCTACACCGGCGGCACCACCGGCATGCCCAAGGGCGTGATGTGGCGAGCCGAGGACATCTTCTTCGCCGCGCTCGGTGGCGGCGGCTTCGGCCAGGCCCCGATCACGACCCCCGACGAGCTCGCCGGTCGGGTCGCGGCCGACGGCGCCGAGCTCAAGGCGATGATCAACGCGCCGATGATGCACGGCGCCGGCCAGTGGACGAGCTTCATCGCGTTCTACGCGGGCGGCACGGTGATCCTCAACGTCGATCACCACTTCGACGGCGACAAGGTGCTGCGCATCGTCGCCCGCGAGCGCGCCGCGACGATCATGGTCGTGGGCGACGCGATGGCCCGGCCGCTGGCCGAGGCCCTCGACCGGCGGCCCGACGACGTCGATGTGTCGTCGGTCTTCATGATCGGCTCCGGCGGGTCGATCCTGTCCCCCGCGATCAAGGAGCACCTCCGGGCCAGGCTGCCGAACGCGATGGTGATGGACAGCTTCGGTGCCTCGGAGACCGGCGCCGGCGGCACGGTCATGGACCAGGCCGGTCCGGCCCAGGGCCCGCGCTTCACCGTGAACCCGCAGATGAACGTCCTCGACGAGCAGTGGCGGCCCATCGAGCCCGGCTCCGGCACGCAGGGCATGCTCGCCCGCCGCGGCCACATCCCCCTCGGCTACTGGAAGGACGAGGAGAAGACCGCGGCCACGTTCGTCGTCGACCCCGACGGCGAGCGCTGGGTCATCCCCGGCGACCACGCACTGATCGAGGCCGACGGCACGATCACCATGCTCGGCCGCGGGTCGGTGTGCATCAGCTCGGGGGGCGAGAAGATCTTCCCCGAGGAGGTCGAGGCCGCGCTCAAGGCGCACCCGGCGGTGTTCGACGCGGTGGTCGTGGGAGTGCCCGACGAGCGCTTCGTCGAGCGGGTGGCCGCGATCATCAAGGTGCGCGACGGCATGGACGTGCCTACGCTCGACGACATCCAGGCGGAGTGCCGCAGGCACATCGCCGGCTACAAGGTGCCCCGCGAGCTGCACGTCACCGACGTGGTGCCGCGCACGCCGGTCGGCAAGCCCGACTACCGCTGGGCCAAGCGCCTCGCGATGGGCGAGCCCGCCTGACCCCTCAGGCGGCGGGGGCCGGGGCGGCGAGCGGCTCGCGGGAGAGGATCTCGAACGGGGTGCCGCCGATCACGTAGACGGGGTCGCCCTTCTGCACGAGGGTCGGGAAGTACTCCGCGATGTGCATCGGGATGCGGACGCAGCCCTTCGACGCCGGGGTCGGCGGCACCGACGCGTAGCCGTGCACCGCGACACCGCGGTTGAAGTAGTACGGGTTGTAGAGGCCGCCGAGGACGCCGACGTCCCACCCCGGCCGGTGGAGGTAGTAGGTGTACCGGCCGCCCGGCGTGTGGGCCACCTCGCAGATGCGCTCGGTGGGGTTGTCCTTCGGTGTGTTGTAGCAGTACGACTCGCCCGACCCGCTCGACATCGTGGTCAGCAGCCTGGGCTGGCCGTTCTCGTACAGCGTGAGGGTCTGGCGCGCGATGTCGACCTCGGTGCGGTTCGGCTCGGCGTTCGCCTCCAGCGGCTCCGGGTACGTGAACCGGTTGAGCACGTCGATCTCGGCCGGGCCGACCACGCCGGTGACCGGAAGGCCCTTGTACTTCTGGAGGGCCTGCACCGCGTAGACGACGGCCGGCCCGTACTGGCCGTCGACGGGGCCCGGGTCGAAGCGCAGCTCGGCGAGCCGGGCCTGGATCGAGCCGACCATCGGCCCGAGGGCGCCCGGCCCGATCCCCCCGGGGGGCGGCGCGGGCAGGCGGGCCTCGATCGGGTTGACGATGCCCGACGGGTTGGGTGGCGGCGTCACCAGCGGCGGGAGTGTCGTGGTGGTGGTGGACGAGGTGGTCGACGAGGTCGTGGTGGACTGCTGCGGTGACGCGGCCGACGGCGTCGACTCCCCCGACGCCGCGGTCTCGGTCACCAGCCACGTCAGCGTCCCGGCGGCCAGCCCCGCGAAGATCACTGCGCACACCAGCAACACCCGTCGCATAGGCCACACAGGCTAGGCGAGCCCGACCCCCCGGCGACAGGGCCGATTCGCGGTGTTCGCGCAGGTTCAGGGCCGGGGCGGGCCGGCCTGGGTGTGACGGGTCCCCGGCGGGTCGACCGCCCAGGGCGCCGGCCGGTCCCACTCCTCGGCGAACACGACCTCGCGGAGGGGCCGGCGCCGGACCGGGCCGTGGCCACCCGCCGGCCGGCCGATCGTGATCGTGGCGGCCATGAACACGCCGTCGGGGACCCCGAGCAGCGCCCGCAGCTCGTCCTCCACCAGCGACTGGAAGCCGGTGAGCACGCCGCCGTAGCCGAGCGCACGGGCGGCGAGGAGCAGGTTCTGGCAGGCGGGATAGATCGACGCGCCCTCGAACGAGCTGGGCTCGCGGTGGCGCACGAGGCACGGCAGCACGAGCACGGGCGCGGTGTCGAGGTGATCGACGTAGTACTGCATCGTCGCCGCCATGCGGGCCTTCGGCGAGTCGGCCACCGCGCCCGAGCCGCGGTCGTAGCCGTCGGCGGTGCGCTTGCCCGCCCAGGCCCGCCGCCCGGCCTCGGCCACGAGCGCCTTGGCCTCCCGCGCCTTGGGGCCGTCGGTCAGCACCAGGAACCGGAAGGGCTGGCGGTTCGAGCCGGTCGGGGCGCGGGTGGCGGCGAACAGCATCGCCCGCAGCGCCTCCGGCGGCACCGGCTCGTCGGTGTACCGGCGGATCGCGCGGGTCGTCTGCAGCCCTTCGAGCAGCCCGACGGAGTCGGCGGGCAGCGGCGTCGCCCCCAGATCGGGCCCGCTCACCGGACTCCCGCCGAGGCCCGCTGCGCGAGTGCGGGAGCGCGACGCGTCACGCGCTCGCACGCGCCGGCCGGCACCGGATCAGAGGGCGGACTCGATCGCGGCGACGACCGCCGGATCCTCCGGCTCGACCTGGGGGGCGAAGCGGGCGAGCACCTCGCCGTCGCGTCCCACCAGGAACTTCTCGAAGTTCCAGCGGATGTCGCCGTCGACCCCCTCGGCGTCGGCGGTCGCGGTGAGCACCTCGTAGAGGGGGTGGCGACCGTCGCCGTTGACCTCGATCTTCTCGGTGAGCGCGAACGTCACCCCGTAGGTGGTGGAGCAGAACTCCACGATCTCCTCGGCGGTGCCGGGCTCCTGGCCCAGGAACTGGTTGCACGGCACGCCGACGACGCCGAAGCCCCGGTCGGCGTACTGCTCGTGCACCCGCTCGAGCCCCGTGTACTGCGGGGTCAGCCCGCACTTCGAGGCGACGTTCACCACCAGGGTGACCTGGCCGGCCTGGGCCGCCAGGGCCGACGGGCTGCCGTCGATGCCGGCGATCTCGACGTCGTAGACGCTCATGGGGACTCCTCGGTGGGTCACGGGGCGTTCGCCCGCATGGCAGGTGGGGGTGGGTTCATGTTCTACTACCCGCCGCCCACGCCCTCGACCGGCCACCTCCATCGGCCACCCACCAGGGAGGATCGCCCCGTGACCCAGCTCGGCTTCTGGTCCATCGCGCAGGACAACCCCGACCATCTCGCCATCGTCGACCCCGACGAGCAGCTGGTCACCGCGGGCGAGCTGCTGGGGTCGTGCAACCAGGTCGTGCACGGGCTGCGGGAGCTCGGCCTCCAGCCCGGCGACGCCGTCGCGATGCTCCTGCCCAACAGCATCGAGGTCTTCGAGCTGTACCTCGCCGTGCTCCAGGCGGGCTTCTACCTGGTGCCGATCAACTGGCACCTCGTCGGCCCCGAGATCGCGTACATCGTGGCCGACAGCGAGGCGAAGGCGTTCGTCGCGCACGCCCGGCTCGCCGACTCGGCCCGGGCCGCCGCCGACGAGATCGACTTCCCCGCCGCCGGACGCCTCGCGGTCGGCGGCGAGATCGAGTCGTTCCGGTCCTACGAGGAGTTCAAGGCCGCCCAGCCCACCGACCTCCCGGCCGACCGCACCACCGGGCTCGTCATGAACTACACGTCGGGCACCACCGGCCGACCCAAGGGCGTGCGCCGCACCCTCCCCGGTGTGCCGCCCGAGGAGCAGGCGATCGGGCTCGCCGGGATGCTCTTCATGTTCAGGCTGGCGCCGTTCGACGACAACGTCCACATCTGCGGCTCGCCGCTGTACCACACCGCGGTGCTGGTGTTCGCGGGCGGTGCGATCCACATGGGCCACACGGTCGTCCTCATGGACAAGTGGACGCCCGAGGGCATGCTCTACCTGATCGACGAGTACCGGGTCACCAACACCCACATGGTGCCCACGCAGTTCGTGCGGCTGCTCGGCCTCCCCGACGAGGTGCGGGCGAAGTACGACGTGTCGTCGCTGCGCCACATGGTGCACGCAGCGGCCCCCTGCCCACCCGACGTGAAGCGGGCCATGCTCGACTGGTGGGGCCCGGTGATCGACGAGTACTACGCGGCATCGGAGGGCGGCGGCACCACGGTGTTCGCCGATGAGTGGCTCGAGCACCCCGGCACCGTCGGGCGCGCCTGGCCCAGCTCGGAGATCGTCATCCTCGACGACGACGACAACGAGCTCCCCGCCGGCCAGATCGGCACCGTCTACATGCACATGAAGACCGGCGACTTCGAGTACTTCAAGGACAAGCAGAAGACCGACCACAGCCGCCGCGGCAAGTTCTTCACCGTCGGCGACGTCGGCTACCTCGACGACGACGGCTGGCTGTTCCTGTCCGACCGCAAGAACGACATGATCATCTCCGGCGGGGCCAACATCTACCCGGCCGAGATCGAGAGTGTGCTGATCATGCACCCGAAGGTCGCCGACGTCGCGGTGTTCGGCATCCCCCACCCCGACTGGGGCGAGGAGGTCAAGGCGGTCGTCGAGCCGATCGACGGCGTCGAGGGCGGGCCGGAGCTCGGGGCCGAGATCCTCGCGTGGTCGGTCGACAAGCTGGCGAAGTACAAGACGCCGCGCACGATCGACTTCGTCGACGAGCTCCCCCGCGACCCCAACGGCAAGCTCTACAAGCGCAAGCTCCGTGACCCCTACTGGGAGGACCACGAGCGCGCCATCTGAGCCGAGCTCGCCGACGAGGCATCGCCGCGGCTCCTCCTCGCGTTGTTCGGGACCGACGATCCCCTCTCACCCGACAACGTCGACTTCGCGATCCTGTCGCCGCTGTGGCTCGCGGTCGCGGGCATCATCGGCCTCGGACTGCTCTTCGGCGTCACGTTCAGCGCGCTCGCGGCGCGCTTCGACGCCGGCCTCCGCCCGATGAGTGCGGGCCTGCGAGCGGTCCCCGCCCACGTGCCGCTCCTCGTCGGCCTCCTCCCGCCGTTCTTCGTCGTCACGGTCCCCTACGTCGGGCTGCGCACGGCGGTTCGCGGGAAATTGGCGGCGGCGCTCACCCGGGGCCCGGTCCGCTCGGTCGGACGGGTGCTCGTCGGCGTCGCGACCGCCGTTGCGGCCGTGGTGACCCTCGTCGCCGCCGTCGACATCCTCTGAATCGCTCTGGATCCGTCTGGATCCCGCGCCGCCGACGGTGCCGAACGCCTCAGGGGGCGGCGCGGTCCTGGAGGAAGGGGTAGCGGGCGCGGATGTCGGTGACGTGGGCCGCGTCGACGTCGGAGGTGAGCGTCTGCTCGGCGCCGACGTCACCACCGTCGACCGCCACCGCGAGCTCCTCGCCGAACGGGCCGATGATCGCGCTGTCGCCGGCGTACGAGAGCTTCCCGCCCGTCCCCACCCGGTTGACCGCGACGACGTAGGCCTGGTTCTCGATGGCGCGGGCGCGCAGCAGCGTCTGCCAGTGGGCGCGCCGCGGCGCCGGCCAGTTGGCGACCACGACGTAGCAGTCGGTGTCGTGGGCGAGCGCCCAGAAGTCGTCGGCGAATCGCAGGTCGTAGCAGACGAACAGGCTCACGCGCAGGCCGTCGACGTCGACCGTCACGAGACGGTCGCCCGACGCGAACCACTCGTCCTCACCCGCGTAGCCGAACGGGTGGATCTTGGCGTAGCGGTGCAGCTCTCCCTGCGGCCCGGCGAGCACGAGGCAGTTCGTCGGCCGGTCGTCGCCCGCCGCGCGCGCGGGCAGCGAGCCGCACACCCAGACGCCCTGCGCGGCGGCCTGGTCGGCGAGGAAGCGGGTGCTGGGACCGTCCACCGGCTCGGCGATCCGCGCGGTGTCCATCGAGAAGCCGGTGGAGTACATCTCGGCGAGGACGACGAGGCCCGCTCCGCCGGCTGCGGCATCGGCGATCATCGGCGCGAGCCGGGTGAAGTTCGCCTCCGGGTCCTCCCAGACGATGTCGTGCTGGATCGCGGCAACCTTCACGATGCGAGCCCCTTCAGCCGCACGACCGCCTCCTCGAGCACCTCGCGACGCTTGCCGAACATGAAGCGCACGAGCGGCGCGCCCGCGTCGACATCGTCGTAGAACACGACCGTCGGCACCGCGACGACGCCGCACCGCGCCGGCAGCGACCGGCAGAACGCGAGCCCGTCGGTCTCGCCGAGCGGCCGGATGTCGACGGTCACGAAGTACGTGCCCGCCGACGGGAACACCGTGAACCCGGCGTCGGCGAGCCCACCCGCGAGCAGGTCACGCTTGGCCGCCATGTCGAGGGCGAGACCCTCGAAGTAGTCATCGGGGAGCCGCAGGCCGGCCGCGGCCGCGTGTTGGAACGGTGCGCCGTGCACGTAGGTGAGGAACTGCTTCACCGTCCTCACCGCCGCCACCAGCTCCGGCCGGGCGCACACCCATCCCGTCTTCCACCCCGTCATGGAGAACGACTTTCCGGCCGACGAGATGGTGACCGTGCGGTCGCGCATCCCCGGCAGGGTGGCGAGCGGGATGTGCACCCGCCCGTCGTACACCAGGTGCTCGTACACCTCGTCGGTGACGGCGATCAGGTCGTGCTCCACGCACAGCGTCGCGATCGCCTCGAGCTCCTCGCGAGTGAACACCTTGCCGGTGGGGTTGTGGGGCGAGTTGAGGAGCACCAGCTTGGTCCGAGGCGTGACGGCGGCCCGAAGCGCGTCGAACGAGAACGAGTAGTCGGGCGGTCGCAGGGTGACGCACCGCCGTTGCCCACCCGCGAGCGCGATGCCGGCTGCATAGGAGTCGTAGTACGGCTCGAACGTGATCACCTCGTCGTCCACCTCGAGCAGCGCGAGCAGCGTCGCGGCGATCGCCTCGGTGGCGCCCGCGGTGACGAGCACCTCGGTGTCGGGGTCGAACCGCAGGCCCCAGAACCGCTCCTGGTGCTCGGCGACCGCCTCCCGCAACGGGGCGATGCCGATCCCCGGCGGGTACTGGTTGTCGCCGGCCCGGATCGCCGCGATCGCGGCCTCCACCAGCGCGGGAGGGCCGTCGGAGTCGGGGAACCCCTGCCCCAGGTTGACCGACCCGGTGGCCGCGGCGAGCGCGGACATCTCGGCGAAAATCGTCGTACCGAAGCCCGCCATGCGCTCCACCAGATAGGGGCTGCGCACGCCGTGGACCGGATCGGAACGGGTCGATGACACGCGAGGAGCCTAGGAGGCGCCGCGACCGACGCGCTCAGACCAGGAGCCGGTTGCGCAGCCCCGCGCGCACGCTGTCACCCACTCCGATCGACTCGGCGTAGCCGCTCCAGTCGCCCCACTCGGCGTGGAGCCGCTCGATGGTGCCCGCCATCGACTCGGGGAACGCGTTGTGCAGGTCGTGGCCGATGCGATGGGCGCTGCGTTCGACCGTGGGGTCCTGGGCGTCCCGCAGCGCGTGGATCCGCTCGATCACCTCGCCGGTGAGCGCGTAGTCGGCGATGATGTCGTCGTCGGACACCCCGCACAGTCCGAGCACCAGCGCTGCGAACACGCCGGTGCGGTCCTTGCCCGCGGCACAGAAGAAGACCACCGGGTCCTCCGACGCCGCGACGTGGCGCAGCGCGGTCGCATAGGCACCCGCGCCGTTGCGCAGCATCGCCATGTACGCGTCGGGTGCGGTGATCAGCGTCTTCAGGATCTCCTCGTCCTCCATGAGCGGACGGGTGGTGTCGAACGTCGGCAGGTGCAGGTGCTCGGCGTCGAGCAGCTCGATCCCACCCCAGCCGTTGGACTCGAGCTCGTGGGTGGTGCGGAAGTCGATGACCGCGGTGACGCCGAGCGCGTGGACCTTCTCCACGTCGGCGTCGGTGAGGCGCCAGAGGGCGTCGCTGCGGAACAGGTGCCGGCGGCGCACGGTCCGACCGTCGGCCGCGGCGTACCCGCCGAGGTCGCGGAAGTTCACCGGCCCTTCGAGGGGCAGGCGCCGAAGCTCCTGGGGGTCGATCTCGCCGTGGTCCGAGCTCACGTGTCGTCGTCTCCTGGTCGTTCGAGCAGTGATTGTCGCACCGCGTGGAGGGTCGCCGCATCGACGCCGAGCGACGCGAGGTACTCCGGCCACCCGCCCATGCGCTCGCGGAGCAGCCCGAGGAAGGCGAGCATCGTCTCGGCCCGGGCATGGGCCATGTCGGGCGACAGGTTGCGCCACGCCTTCACGTCGGCCGGGTAGTCGGTGCGGCTGGCGGCGCGGATGGCGTCGAGCGCCGACTGGGTACGGGCGTAGTCGTCGGCGATCGCGGCGTCGGGCACGCCGCACACCGCGAGGACCATCGCGGCCGCCACCCCGGTGCGGTCCTTCCCTGCGTTGCAGAAGAAGACCGCGGGCGTGTGGGCCGGATCGGCCAGCAGCGTGATCAGCCCCGCGAAGGAGCCCGGGCCCTCCGACAGGTACCCGAGGTACCGCTCGGGCGCCGACGTGATCTCCCCGCTCGGGGCGTCGGCACCCAGCACCGCAGGGCGGGTGGGGAGGTTGTGGTAGCGGGCGTCGAGGTCGTCGATCAGCCCCGTGCCGACGTGGGCCACCTCGTCGGGGGCGCGCAGGTCCACCACCGACACGATGCCGAGCGCGCGCACCTCCTGCACGTCGGCCGCGGTCATGCGATGGAGCGCGTCGCTGCGGTACACCCGGCCGCGTCGCAACCGCCGGCCGTCGGCGGTCGCGTGGCCCCCGAGGTCGCGGAAGTTGTGGAGGCCCTCGAGCGGGACGCGCCCCGCGGGGTCACCCATCGGACAAGAACGGGCTCACGACTGGGGGCGCTTACCCTGCCAGCGCTCGTGGTCGATCACGATGAAGATCCCCTCGCACTCGCAGCAGAGGGTGTCGCCGGCGTGGAGGGTGCCGCGGGTGAAGACCTTGCGCCCCTCGACCCGGTCGGTGCGGGCCGTGAACACGAGGTCGGCCTGCAACGGCGTGGGGCGGCGGTACATGATCGTGAGGGTTCCGGTCATCGCCCCCACGCCCGCGGTGATGTTGGCGATGCCGAGGATCTCGTCGAAGAGCGAGGCGATGATCCCTCCGTGCACGCAGCCGGGCGGACCCTCGTAGGCCGCGTCGAGGTTGACCGCGCCGCGCACCGTGTCGTCGTCGTCGATCGCCACCCGCATCGGCGGGGCCAGCGGGTTGTAGAGGCCGATCTGCGGCGAGAACGGGAAGTAGCCGTGCGGGTCGCGCGAGCTCATGAACGCCGGCACCGACAACGTCCATTGAGGGGTCGCCGGCTCCAGCGCCGCCGCGGCCGCCTCGACCTGCGCGGCCGCAGCCTCGATCTGCTCGGGCGTGGCCGCGGTGAGCACCAGCTGGTTGGTGACGCGCCGCAGCGCCTCGGCCAGCCGCTCGTGGGCCGGACCGGGCGGATGGGTGGCGTCGGGACCGTGCCCGTCGACGATGGGGTCGGGAGGCGTCACCCGGGGCGGGCTACTCGTCGACGATGCTGATCGCCTGCTTGGGGCACTGGCGCACCGCCTGCTCCACCTTGGGCCGAAGGTCGTCGGCGGGGGTCTCGTCGAGGACGTAGAGGAAGTCGTCGTCCCGCACCTCGAAGACCTCGGGCGCGACGCCCATGCAGATCGCGTTGCTCTCGCAGACGTCGAAATCGACGACGACCTTCCAGGCCATGATGGGTTCCTCCCGAGTGCGGTACGGCGCGCCGACGGATCAGGGGCGCTCGCGCGGATCGTATCGGGCGCGCGGCCGTCGCTCTACTTGGCCGAGAACGGCCTTCTCGGCGACCGGCGGCACCGGAGTGGCGGGCCTACGCGAACGGGTCCACCAGCAGGTGCTGGCTCAGGTCGCCGATGAGGTCGGAGTGGATGAGCCGGTCGGCGAAGCGCCAGTCCCCGTCGACCCGCTCGAACCGGTCGAAGTAGCGGCCCGCGATGATGGGCTGCAGCGCCAGCACGTCGGTCTGCTGGAACACGGTGAAGTAGCACCGGGAGTTCGCCACGTCGCCGTCGACGTCGACCATGAGGTTGGTGGTCACGTGCTTCGTGCGCGGGGTGCCGTCGTCGTAGCGGCGGACCATCCCCTCGAAGGTCGCGAGCACCGCCTCCGCCCCGCGTTGCGAGGTGACCTGGTCGCCCGCGGCCGCCCGGTACGTGGCGTGGGCGAACAGCTCGGCCACGCCGGCGAAGTCGCCGAGGTCGACCCGCTCGGCGTAGGTCATGATCAGGGTCTCGACGGCGTGCCAGTCGTCGGCAGATGGCGCGGCTGCGGTCATGGCCACGGACACTACGGCATCGCGGGTCGGCCGACCCGGCCCGCGCGGCGGCGTTGTGCCGGCCGGCCCCGGTGGAGTAGAGCCTGGGGTCGACCCTCCGGCCGCGGCCGGATCCCCTCACGGAGGTCACCGTGCCGATCGGCGTCACCCAGGCGTTCCACGTCAACGTCAACTGCTCGAACCTCGAGCGCTCGCTCGCGTTCTACCGTGACCGGCTCGGGCTGATCCCGTCGACGCACACCCGGCCCGAGACCCCCCAGGACGGCGCGGCGTTCGGGCTCGACACCGCGCAGTGGGACGCCTGGATCCTCCACGACGAGCGGGGGTTCGGCGCCGGACTCGTGGTCGACCTGCTCGAATGGCAGGTCCCGCCGCCGACGGGTCGGCCCAACCGCGCCGGCGACCTGGGCTTCAACCGGATCGGCTTCTACGTGGAGGACGTCGACGCGTTGTACGCGACGCTGGCCGCCGACGGGGTGGTCGGCCACGGTGGCCCGCCCCACGAGACCGCGGTCGACGGCAGCCCGCCCGTGCGCACGGTCGTGATCGACGACCCCGACGGCATGCTCGTCGAGCTGGTGCACACCGGCGTGAACCGCGTGGGCTTCGTCGCGATCGGCGTGTCGGACCTCGCCCGATCGAAGGCCTTCTACACCGACGTGCTCGGGTTCCGGCCGATGTTCGACCGCGGGCCGCTGCGCCAGCCCGGCGACCAGCTCGGCCTGGACGGCGAGATCGAGCTCGCGGCCGCCTACCTCGACGACCCGCGGGGCACCGGGGCGTTCATGATCGAGCTGGTCCAGCTGATCGACCCGGCACCGACGGGCGCGGCGTCGCACGAGGCGAACCGCCTCGGGATGTTCCGCTTCGCCCTGCTGACCGACGACATCGCGCGCGACCACGCCGACCTGGTGGCGCGCGGCGTCCGGTGCTGGACGCCGCCTGCGACCCTCGAGATGGGTCCCGGCATCCCCCCGCTCCAGGCGCTGATGTTCGAGGACCCCGACGGCGCCGTCCTGGAGCTCATCCAGCCCAACGCCTGACCGCCCCACCCCCGATGCGCTTCTCACCGTCGATCAACCCACCCCCGATGCGTTTCTCACCGTCGGTCAACCCACCCCCGATGCGCTTCTGAACATCGACGGTCAGAAGCGCATCGGAGAGGGATTGGGCTACCAGCCCTTGGCGACGGCGACGGGGGTGGCGAACTGGAGATCGACGCCGTCGACGGCATCGCCGATGCCGGCCAGCGCGGCCATGGCCGGGCCCACCATGTGCGCGTCGAGCGCGGCCTGGTCCTCGTAGAGCTCGGTGACGTAGAAGACGTCGGGGTTGGCCTGGTTGCGGTGCAGCGCGTACATCAGCGTGCCGGCCTCGGCCTGCACGGCCTCCGTGGCGCCCTCGAACGCGGCGATGATCTCGTCGCCCCGGCCGGGCTTCGCTGTGATCGTGGCGACGACGGAGACGTTGCTCATCGGTTGGCTCCCATTCGGTGGGTCGGGTGGATGGTCGGGTGGATCTGGGTCGGGTGGATCTGGGTCGGGTGGATCTGGGTCGGGTGGATCTGGGTCGGGTGCTTCGGGTGGGTCTCGTGGACCAGGTGGATCACGGGATCGGGGAGGTGCGGATCGCTAGCGGGCGCCGCGCAGGAGCGCGCCCGGACGGGCCCCGGTGTCGACACCGTCGCGCATCACGACCTCGCCGCTCACGATCGTGGCCGAGTAGCCCTCG
>VGCA01000067.1 GCA_016870245.1 Actinomycetota bacterium
CCTGGTCCACGCCGCGGCCGCCGGCAGCCACGGGGGCGACACCACCCTGATGTGGCTGTTCGCCGCCACCGCGGCCGCGCAGCTCGGATCGGCCGGTGCGCTGCTGCTGTGGCCCGGCCGGATCGCCGCGTTCGCGGCCGCGGCGGTCAACGGCGCCGCCGTGCTGGCCTGGGTCGGATCCCGGACCGTGGGCCTGGCCGGTCCGCTCGCCGGGGTCGAGCCCGTCGGCACCCAGGACCTGATCGCGGCGGTGCTCGGTGCGGTCGCGACGATCGCGGCCGTGGCCTCGCTGTGGAGCGCCCGTGAGGCGTCACCCGGACGCAGGCGGCCGGCGAGCCCGGCGGTCGTCGCCCTCACCACCTCCGCGGTCCTGCTCCTCGCGGTGCCCGCCATGGCGGCCGAGCACACCCACGGCGACCACGACCACGACCACGCCGCCGCGGCGCACGCCCACTCCGACGACGCCGCACACGACCACGGCGACGGCGCCGCACACGACCACTCCGACGACGAGGCGCACGGCGGCGGCGCGCACGGGGGTGATTCCGCCGACGGCGTCGGCGCGGCCGCGGATGCCGGGCCGATCGTGTCGATCGACGACCCGCGGCTCACCAAGTCGCAGCGCCGGGAGGCGACGGCGCTGCTCACGAACTCACGGGTCGCGCTCGGCGCCTTCCCCGACGAGGCGGCGGTCGTCGCGGCGGGCTACCGCTCCATCGGCGACGGGCGTGCCGTCGGCCGGTTCGAGCACTTCGTCCACCCCGGCTACATGAACGACGGCCGCGAGCTCGACCCCGGCGCGATCGAGTCGATCGTGCTCCAGAAGCAGGCCGACGGGTCCAAGCGGGTGATGTCGGCGATGTACATCCTCGAGCGGGGCAAGACCATGGCCGACGTGCCCGACATCGCGGGCTCGCTGACGACGTGGCACGACCACCAGAACCTCTGCTGGGACGAGTCGGGCACCCGCCTCGCCGGCGTGCTGCGCGACGGCGTGTGCGTTCCCGGCGGCACGTTCCGACCCACGGCCCCGATGCTGCACGTGTGGGTCGACGATCCGCCGTGCGGGCCGTTCACCGGGATCGAGGGCCACGGCGGCGCGTCGTGCGAGCACACCCACGCCTGAACCGGCGAGCGTGGCGCGCGCCCGTCAGCGGGCGTGGCAGTGCTTGGCCTTGCGGCCGCTCCCGCACGGGCACGGTTCGTTGCGGGGCGCGTTGCGCAGAATGCCCATCAACTCGTCGGCGTAGCGCCCGCGACGCAGCAGGTCGGCCATGATCCGCATCGGTCCGTCGACCTGGGTGAAGAACGCCTTGTAGCCCGCGCACAGGTAGTTGAGGCCGGGCTCGCCGTCGGGGGTGACGGTGAACCGGTTCTTCGGGCACTCGCCGTTGCAGGCGAACCGCACGTCGCACTCGATGCAGTAGCGCGGCAGCGTGTCGCGCTTGGCGTCGCCGAACGCCCGCTGCCGGGGCGACGCGACGAGCTCGACCATGTGCGTCTGCATGATGTTGCCGAGCAGGTGGTCGGGCTCGACGAAGTGGTCGCACGAGTAGAGGTCGCCGTTGTGCTCGAGCGCGAGGGCGTTGCCGCAGGTCTCGGCAAAGATGCACATGCTCGCCGGCAGGCCGAGCCACGACGCGAGCGCGGCGTCGAACATCTGCACGAACACGGTGCCCACGTCGCGCACCACCCACTCGTCGAACACGGCGGTGAGGAACCGACCCCAGGCCTCGGGGTCGACGGATCGGTTCGTGACGGCGTCGCCCTCCTGGAAGCCGGTCTCGTTGTCGCGCTCGACGATGGGGATGAACTGGATGTGCCGGGCGCCCAGGTCGTCGCGGAAGGAGCGGTACACGTCGAGCGGCGCGTGCTGGTTGGCCGCGTTGACCGTGCAGAGGATGTTGGTGTCGACGCCGTGGGCTTGCAGCAGGTCCCAGCCCCGACGCACCTTGGCGAACGTCGCGTCGCCCCGCTTGTCGACGCGGTAGACGTCGTGGAGGGCCGCCGGACCGTCGACGCTGAGGCCGACGAGGAAGTCGTGCCGCTTCAGCAGCGCGCACCACTCGTCGGTGAGCAAGGTGCCGTTGGTCTGGATCGTGTGGTGCAGCTGCTGGCCGGGGTGCTTCAGCTCCTCGGCCAACGCGACGGCCCGCCGGAAGAAGTCCACGCCCATGAGCGTGGGCTCCCCGCCCTGCCAGGCGATGGTGACCTCGGGTGCCGTCTCCGCCTCGATGGTCTGGCGGATGTACGCGGCGAGGACGTCGTCGGGCATCCGGAAGCGGTCGCCCGGGTAGAGCGCCTCCTTCGAGAGGAAGAAGCAGTAGGTGCAGTCGAGGTTGCAGATCGGCCCCGACGGCTTGGCCAGCACGTGGAACGACGCCGGGGCGGTCGGGGGGCGGTCGGCGGGCATCGGCGGCGACGGGCGGGGGCCCACTCCGGGCGACAGCGTCACGGGCGTCTCCACCGCCCTCAGCCTACGATCCCCGGGCACCGTTCACGGAGGGGGTCGGACATGGGACAGCTCGACGGCCGGGTGGCCATCATCACCGGTGGGGCGCGCGGGCAGGGCGCCGCCGAGGCCCGCCTGTTCGCGGCCGAGGGCGCGACCGTCTATCTCACCGACGTCCTCACCGACGAGGGCGCCGCGGTCGCGGCCGAGGTCGGCGGCACGTTCCTCGAGCACGACGTCACCGACGTCGACCAGTGGAAGGTCGTGGTCGAGGCCGCGCTGGCGGACCACGGGCGCATCGACGTCCTCGTCAACAACGCCGGCATCCTCCATTGGGCGACCATGACCGAGACCGCACTCGACGTCTGGAACCGGGTGGTCGCGATCAACCAGACCGGCGTGTTCCTCGGGATGCAGGCGGTTGCCCCGGCGATGAAGGCCCAGGGCTCCGGCAGCATCGTCAACATCTCGTCGGTGGCCGCGTACAGCGGCGCCTCGCCGTGCTTCGCCTACGGCGCCACCAAGTGGGCGGTGCGGGGCATGACGAAGGGCGCGGCCCAGGAGCTCGGGCCGTTCGGCGTGCGGGTCAACTCGGTCCACCCAGGCATCATCGACACCCCGATGATGGCCGGAACGCCACTGGAGCAGATGAGCGGCAACGTGCCGCTGCGCCGCCACGCCGAGGCCGACGAGGTCGCGAAGCTCGTGCTGTGGCTCGCGTCCGACGAGAGCGCGTACGCGACCGGCGCGGAGTTCGTGCTCGACGGCGGCATGACCGCCTGAACCGGCGATGCGCCCGCCGGCGTGGGGGCGCGACCAGCACGGAGGTGGCGCGATGGGCGTGCGCGAGTACCGCGACGGGGAGGCGTTCCCGGGGCGCATCGAGGTCACCAGCGCGGAGTCCGACCCCGCATGGCCCGCGCCCACACGGGCGCCGGAGGGCGCACCCAACGTGATCGTCGTCGTGCTCGACGACGTCGGGTACGCACAGCTCGGGTGCTACGGCTCCGACATCGACACGCCGACGTTCGACCGGCTCGCCGCAGGCGGCCTCCGCTACACCCGGTTCCACACCACCGCGTTGTGCTCCCCCACCCGGGCCGCGCTGCTCACCGGCCGCAACCACCACTCGGTCGGCATGGGCACCGTGCCCGAGATCGCGATGGGCTTCCCCGGCTACCACACCCGCATCCCGAAGTCGGCGGGGATGCTGCCGGAGATCCTGCGCGAGCACGGGTACGCCACGTTCGCGGTCGGCAAGTGGCATCTCACGCCCGCCGAGGAGCGCCACGCCGGTGCCTCCCGCGCCCGGTGGCCGCTCGGCCGCGGCTTCGATCGCTACTACGGCTTCCTCGACGGACAGACCGACCAGTGGAGTCCCGAGCTCGTGGAGGACAACCACCTCCTCGATCCCCGCAGCATCTCCCTCGCCGACTTCCACGAGCACGAGTACCACCTGACCGAGGACCTCGCCGACCACGCCATCGCGATGATCCGCGACCTGAAGTCGTCGGCGCCGACGAGACCGTTCCTCCTGTACTTCGCGCCCGGAGCGTGCCATGCGCCGCACCAGGTCCCGTCGGAGTGGGCCGACCGCTACCGCGGCCGGTTCGACGCAGGTTGGGACGCGTGGCGCGACGCCCGCTTCGCCCGTCAGAAGGAGCTCGGCCTGATCCCGGCCCACACCGAGCTGCCCCCGTGGGACGAGCACGTCCGGCATTGGGACGAGCTGCCGCCCGACGAGCAGCGTCTCGCCGCCCGCATGATGGAGGTGTTCGCCGGGTTCCTCACCCACACCGACCATCACGTGGGGCGGGTGCTCGACGCGGTCGCGCAGACGGGTCAGCTCGACGACACCATCGTCGTCGTGCTTTCCGACAACGGGGCGAGCGCCGAGGGCGGGCCGCACGGCACGGTCAACGAGGCGCTGCTCTTCAACGGCATCGGTGACGACCTCGCCGAGAACCTCGCGCGCCTCCACGAGTACGGCGGCGCGACCACGCGGGGGAACTACCCCACCGGATGGACCACCGCCGGCTGCACGCCATTTCGGCGCTGGAAGACCGAGGTGTACCGCGGTGGGGTGACCGATCCGCTGATCGTGCACTGGCCGAACGGGATCCACGCGCGCGGCGAGCTGCGCCACCAGTGGTGCCACGTCAACGACATCACGCCCACGCTGCTCGAATGCGTCGGCATCGAGGCGCCCCCCACCCTCGACGGCGTCACGCAGGCGCCGATGGAGGGCGTCAGCCTCGCCTACTCACTGGCCGACGCCGACGCGCCCACGCGCAAAGAGGTGCAGTACTTCGAGAACTTCGGGCAGCGCGCGATCTGGGCCGACGGGTGGAAGGCGATCCATCGCCACCACCCCTTGGTCGTCGGCTCGGGCGAGCGGCTCGCGGCACTCCCCTGGGAGCTCTACGACGTGGAGCACGACCCGACGGAGTGCCACGACGTCGCCGCCGAGCACCCGGAGCGGGTCGCCGACCTGGAGGCCCGGTGGTGGGCCGAAGCCGAGCGGTACGGCGTGCTGCCGTTGCGCTCCCACATCGATCTCGATGCGGAGCGACCGCGCGTGTCGGTCGTCACGGAGCACTTCGAGTACTGGCCGGGATCCATGGTCGTCGAGAACGAGGTCGCCAACGTGAAGAACCGGTCGCACCGGATCACCGCGTTCGCGCGCCTCGCGCCCGGCGACGAGGGTGTGCTCGTCAGCCAGGGCACCCGGTTCGGCGGCTGGACCCTGTTCGTGCAGGACGGCTGCTTGTGCTCGGTGCACAACTACGTCGGCCGCGAGGAGTTCGCGCTCGTCGCCGACACGCCGGTGCCCACCGATCGCGCGGTCGCCCTCACGCTCGAGTTCACCCGCACCGGCGAGCACCGGGGCGACGTGCGCCTGCTCGTCGACGGCGACGAGGTCGCTCGGGGCGAGGTCCCCCGCACGGTGCCGACCCGGTTCGCGGTGGGCAGCGGCTCACTCCGGGTGGGCGACGACGCGGGCATCTCCGTCACCGCGCGCTACGAGGCGCCGTTTTCGTTCACCGGCCGGCTCGACCGGGTCACCATCGACCTGCTCGGCCCCGACCGCCGCGACCCCGCTCGGGACCTCGACTACGTCATGCCCTCGCAGTAGCGGGGGCGGGGGCGTCGATGCCGTAGAGGGCGGCGCCGTTGTCCCACAGGATCTTGCGGCGGGTGTCGGCCGACGCGCCCGCCAGGCTCTCCTCCACCCGCTCGTGCACGTTGCCGTACAGACAGGTGGGGTGGGGGAAGTCGGTCTCGAACAGGATCCGGTCGACCGGGAGGATGTCGAGCATCTCCGTGGTGGCCGCGGTCTCGAACCAGTAGCAGGCGTACACGTTGGTCGCGAAGTACTCGGACGGCAGCCGGTCCCACTGCGAGATCCGGTCGACGCAGCCCTCGAGGTAGCTGTGGTCGACGGCTTCGAGCACGAAGGGGATCCAGCCCACGCCGCTCTCCACCGACACGAACTGCAGGTCGGGGAACCTCGGCAGGATGCCACTGAGGAGCAGGTCGGCGACCTGCATCCCGTTCTTCAGGAACATCTCCACCGACGTGTACGCGTAGGTCGCGGCGTTGCCGCTCGCCGCCACGCGCTCGGGGGTGTAGGCGGTCGAGGTGTCGCCGCTGCCGATGTGGAAGTGCACCGGCAGGCCGAGGTCGCACGCCGTCGCCCACAACGGGTCCCAGTGCCGGTCGGCGAGGTACGGCAGGCCGAAGCGGTGCGGCTCGCCGGTGAAGAGGATGCCCCGGTGGCCGGCTTCGGCGCAGCGGTGCATCTCCTCGACCGCGGCGTCGACGTCCCAGAACGGGGTGGACATGATCGTGATCAACCGGCGGTGGTCGGCCGACGCCCAGTCCCGCAGGAAGTCGTTGTACGCGCGCACGCACACGATCTTCAGCTCGTCGTCGGGGAAGGTGAGGAAGCGCTGGCCGCCGAACGACGCCACGTTGGGGTACAGCACCTGGGCCCAGATGCCCTCGGAGTCCATGTATTCGAGGCGCGCGTGCGCGTCGTACGCGGCGGGGTGGCACTCGTCGTAGTTGCGGGGGGCCGACGGGTACGGCTGCGGCCACCCCGCGGCCGCGGTCATGCCGACCCGGTAGATCGACTGCCCGTCGAGCATCCAGTGGTCGACGCCGTCGTCGGCCCGGACCACCTGCGGCACCCGGTCCCGGAACTTCGCCGGCACGCGGTCGACCCACACGTCGGGCGGCTCGGTGATGTGGGTGTCGGCGTCGATGAACCACTGCTCGGACGGATGCGCGTCGGGCATGTCTCGCTCCTGTGTCGGACGGTCCGCGCACCGTATACCCGGGGCGGGGCGCGGTCGCTAGGTTGACGTTCCGATGGATGATCGATCCGACCGCCGCCGCGACGGTCACCCGGCACCCGGGAGCGCACATCCTCGGGTTCAGGCCCGCTCCATCGCGCTCTACCTCCCGCAGTTCCACCCGGTTCCCGAGAACGACGAGTGGTGGGGACCGGGGTTCACCGAGTGGACGAACGTGGCCCGGGCCCGCCCGCTCTTCCCCGGGCACTACCAGCCCCGGATACCGGGAGAGCTGGGCTTCTACGACCTGCGCAATCCCGAGACACGCCAGGCCCAGGCCGACCTGGCCGCGGCGCACGGCGTCGAATCCTTCTGCTATTGGCACTACTGGTTCGGGGGCGGACGCCGGATCCTCGACCGACCGTTCCGGGAGGTGCTCGACTCGGGAGAGCCCGACTTCGGCTTCTGCCTCGGCTGGGCGAACGAGTCGTGGCGCGGCATCTGGGGCGGACGCAACGCCCCCAACCGCCTCCTCATCGAGCAGACCTATCCCGAGGGTGACGACGCCGCGCACTTCGACCATGTGGTCCCCGCGTTCCACGACCCGCGCTACACCCGCGTCGACGGCCGACCGCTCTTCCTCGTCTACCGACCCGGCGCGCTGCCGTCGATCCCGGGTTTCGTCGAGCGCTGGCAGGACCAGGCCCGCCAGGGCGGGCTTCCGGGCCTGTACCTCGTGGGCGTCGCGGACGGCTCGTGGGAGCCCGACGGCTCGGGGTTCGACGCGATCGTCCCCTGGCGGGTGCTCCCCCCGTTCGCCAGCCGCCTGCAGGCCGACCCGCGCGCCCGTCGTCGGCCCGACTGGCTGCTGAGCGCGGCCACGCTCAAGGCCCGCCCGGCCGTCCCCGCGATCTACGCCTACCGCCATTGGGCGCCGCACGTACCCCAGGTCGCCCCGACGCGCACGCCCTCGTTGCCTCTCCTCCTGCCGGGCTGGGACAGCTCGCCGCGCTACCTGCGCAGCTCGCAGGTGTTCCACCGGGCCACGCCCGATGCGTTTGGCGACCAGGTGCGTCGCGCCGTCGCGCTCGTGGCCGACCGCCCGCACGAGGAGCGGATCGTGGTCATTCGAGCCTGGAACGAGTGGTCGGAGGGCAACTACCTCGAACCCGACCGGAAGTTCGGCCGCGGGTTCCTGGAGGCGTTCCGCGACGCGATCGCCGCGGACCGACCTCAGTAGCGGTCGACGCCCGCTCATGGACCGGCTCCGCATCGCCGTCTTCCACAACCTCCGCTCCGGCGGCGCCCTGCGCGCCCTCGACGAGCTCGTGAGCAGGTCTCGCCACGAGTTCCACCTGTACGAGAGCGCCGACGCCGCGGCCAGCCGCCGCGCGGGTCGCATCGGCACGGGGCTCGACGACGCGTGCACCGCGCACTTCGAGTACGCGCTGCCGCCGGAGCGCCCGGCGCGCGTCCCGCTCAGCTACGCCTCCGCCGTCCGGCGCCTCGACCAGCTCCGACGCCTCGATCGCGCCGTCGCCGCCGACATCGACGGGCGCGGCTACGACGTCGCGTTCGTCCACCCCTGCGGCTTCCGGCAGACGCCCGGAATCCTGCGCGACCTCGCCGGGCCGACCGTCTACTTCATGCAGGAGCCGCGCCGGTCGAGCTTCGAGCCCCACTACCGGGACCTTCGCCGGCCCCGCCGTCGCTCGTGGCTGCTCGACCGCGCGCTCTGGGACGCGACCGAGTGGGTGCTCGCCCGCGCCGACCGCCGGGCGGCCACGACTCCCGGGGTGACGATCCTGTGCAACTCCCGCTACTCGGCGGGGCGCATCCGTGCCGCCTA
Source organism: Actinomycetota bacterium (assembly GCA_016870245.1). Lineage (GTDB taxonomy): Bacteria > Actinomycetota > Acidimicrobiia > IMCC26256 > PALSA-555 > CAIUKV01. Next base: position 8,600 of record VGCA01000067.1, read on the forward strand.
CGGCGTACGGGGCGAGGTGTCGTACCTCGGCGTCGACCCGACCACATTCGCACCCGGACCACCCCGGGTCGCCGCGTCGCCCTACGTGGTGAGCGTCGGCCGGATGGATGCCATCAAGGGCCACGGCCGGGTGATCGACGCGTTGGCCTCGATGGAGGCGGCCCGGCGGCCGGCGCTGCACGTCGTGAGCGACGGCGATCCCGACCACCCGTATGCGCACGAGCTCCGCGCCGCGGCCGAGAGCTCCGGTGTCGACCTCACGATCGTCACCGCGGTTTCGGACGCCGCGCTCGTCGCCGAGTACCAGTCGGCGCTCGCCACCGTGTGCGCCGCGGAGGGCGAGCCGTTCGGGCTCATCACGCTGGAGTCGATCGCGTGCGGCACCCCGGTCGTCGCCGTGCGCGACGGCGGGTTCCCCGAGGTCGTGGCCGACGGTGTGAACGGCGTGCTCGTAGAACCGAACGCACCATCGATCGCGCGCGGCATCCAACTCCTCGCTGCACGGCCAGCGCCGTACTCGCCCGAGCCGCTCCACACGTGGGTCGTCGATCACGGTTGGACCTGGGCCGAAGCCGCGGCGCGAGTCGACAACACCTTCGATCGCGTCGCAGACGCCGCGGGCTGACGGGCGGATGTGAGCCCTCGATTGCTGAGCCCTAGAATCCGATCCATCGCCGGGGACCGCATCGCTCAAGCCCTCACTGACGGACGCCTGGTCGGGCGTCGTGGATCCGGGCGGCTCCGCCACCTCCTCATTCGGCACGGGGGCGATCCGGCCGTCACCTACGACCTGGGCGGCACGAAGGTCCTGCTGCCCCTGTCCCACCAGCTCCCCGTCACGCGACGGAGGTACCCGTACTACGCCGAGAACCTCGGCCACGTCGCGCGTCTCGTCACCGAAATGCGCGGCACGACGATGATCGACGTCGGCGCGAACGTCGGCGACAGCGCGGTCATCGTCAAACGTCACGCGCCCCAGATCGCGATCCTCTGCGTCGATGCCGAAGCCACCTACCTGCCGTACCTGCTCTCGAACACTGCGCGCTGGCCCGACGTGGAGATCGCCGCGCCGGTCTTGCTCGCCGAGCAAACGGGACCCATCACGGGCGCGCTCGTGGAGCACAACGGCACCGCTCGATTCGACACGTCGGGCTCTGGCAGCGTCGCGTTCTCTTCCACAACCCTCGACGACCTGCTACGCGAGCAGGACCGCTTCGCCGCACCAGCGCTGCTGAAGTCCGACACCGACGGGTTCGAGGAACGTGTACTTCGCGGTGCCGAATCGACGATCGCATCTGCCTTGCCCGTCCTGTTTCTGGAATACGAGCCGAGGCTGCTCCGCCATGCAGACACCGATGGGCTGGAGATGCTGGGGTGGCTCGGATCGCTCGGATACCAACGCCTGGCGATCTACGACAAGTTCGGTCGGCTCATGCTCCGCTGTGACCTGACCGACGTCGCGCTGCTCCGGGATCTCCACGCGTACGCGAGCAGCCCGGGCTGCGTCGTCGACGCGTTCGACCTGGTGGTCGTGGCCGAGCAATCGCTGCCGATTCTCGACCGTCTCGCCGAAGTTGAAGGGCCCATCGACCTGCCCTGAAACGGAGCCGAGCCGCTACGGGCGCTCGTAGAGGAAGTCGGGGAGGTCGATCGCCTCACCCGCGTAGTGGCCCCGGTCCATCACCAGCTCGGTGCCGTTGCAGAGGCGCGACTCGTCGGACGCGAAGAACACCGCGGCGGGCGCGACGGTGTCGGGGCCGCGGGAGGGGTCGGGCGGCAGGGGCGGCCAGTCCTCGGCACCGACGATCGGGGTGTGCATTTCGGGGTTGCCGGCCTCGGGGCACACGATGTTGCACCGCACGCCGAACTTGCCGTTCTCGATCGCGGTGACCTTGGTGAGGCCGCGCATGGCGAACTTCGACGCGGTGTAGGCGGCGGTGAGCGCCGTCCCGTAGACGGAGTCGATGGAGCCGAGGTTGACGATCGACCCGTTGCCGTTCGCGCGCAGCAGCGGCAGGCAGGTGCGGATGCCGAGGAACGCGCCGAACGCGTTGACCCTCATGATGCGCTCGAACTCCGCGGCCTCGGTGCGGTCGATCGTCGCGAGGAGGAGCACCGCCGCGTTGTTGACGAGGACGTCGAGGCGGCCCTCGTCGGCGGTGATGTCGTCGACGACGCGCTCCCAATCGGCCTCCGAAGTGACGTCGAGGTGCAGGTAGCGGGCGGTGGGCCCCAGGGCCTCGGCGTGGGCCTCCCCGAGGTCGTCGCGCACGTCGGCGACGATCACGCGCTCGGCCCCCTCCTCCACGAAGAGGCGGGCGATCACCGCGCCGGTCCCGCGGGCCGCGCCCGTCACCAGGGTCACCTTGCCGTCGAGTCGCCCCACCGTCAGCTCCTCCGTCCGATGTGCTGGAGCTCCACCATGAAGGGGAGCACGAACCCGATGTACGCGCTGGTCAGCTCGTACTCCGACGCCTCGCCGTGAGTCAGCCGTGACTTCACGTCGATGATGTCGACCCGATCGTCGCGGGCCTGGCGGGCCTTGGCCCGATCGACGATCGCCTCGAGCTCCGCGCGGGTGGCGACCTGGAACCCGAAGTGGTCGAGGCGGGGGCACACCAGCGGCTCGTCGCTCGGGAGCAGGTAGACGAACTGGGCGAACTCGCCGGTGTAGAGGATGAGCGGGTCGCCCTGCTCCATCGAGTTGTCGCCCTCGGTCCAGCCGAAGACGTCGCCGTAGAAGTCGAGGATCTCGGCCCGGCCGGCGTCGTCGAGCCGCGACCGGTCCATCGAGAAGGCGACGTGGTTGAGGCGGGGCGGGAACGTGTCGGTCATGGGGACACCTCCGGGGTCGGGGCGGTCGTCGGTCAGGAGCCGGTCGCCGACGCGGCCGGGGAGACCACGGGCCGGACCATCGCCTTGGCCGGGATCTCGCCGGCGGCGAGTCGGTGCAGCGCGTCGCCGAGGCCGTCGAGGGTGACGTCGTCGGCGTGGATCAGGCGGTCGACGGGCAGCGCGCCCGACGCCAGCAGGTCGAGGGCCGGCTGCCAGCCGGCGGGGTCGTAGTTGTAGGCGCCGATGAGCGTGAGCTCCAGGATGATCACGCGGTTGTGGTTGACCCGGGGCTGGTGGTGCCCGGTCCCCACGAACACGAAGGTGCCGGCGAAGTCGAGCTGGTCGAGGGCCCGCTCACACGCCGACGCGTGGCCCGAGCACTCGAACACCACCGAGAACGGCTCCGCCACCGGCCGCCCCATCGGCGCGGCGGGCAGGTCGTCGGGCACCACCACCGCGGCCGCGCCCACTTCGAGTGCTCGCACCCGCCGGGCGGCGGCGGGCTCCGACACCACGACGTCGTGCACCCCCTGCGCGTGGAGCACCGCGAGGATGAGCATGCCGACGGGACCGGCGCCGGTGATGAGCACCCGGTCGGCCGGGGTGACGCCCGACAGCGTGACCGCGTGGATCGCGATCGCCACGGGCTCCGTGAGCGCGGCGACCCGGAGCGGGAGCGTGTCGGGCACGCGCAGCAGGCGGTCGGCCTCGGCCCGCACGTAGCGGGCGAACGCGCCACGGAACCCGAGATGGTCGACCGGAGGCCGCTGCACGCAGACCGACGGACGACCGCTGCGACACGGGCGGCACGCGCCGCACCCGCGCACCGGTCCGCACACCACCCGGTCGCCGACCGCCCAGTCCGTCACGTCGGCTCCGAGCCCGGCGATCGTCCCGGCCCACTCGTGGCCGAGCACGGAGCCCGGGCGGGCGATGTGCTCCAGCACGAGGTGCAGATCGGTGCCACAGACCCCGCAGTGCGAGATCTCGACGAGCACGTCCTGCGCACCGACCGTCGGCAGGTCGACCTCCTGCACGGCGAGCACGCCGTCACCCAGGTAGACGGCGGCGAGCATCTGCTCGGTTCCTTCCCCCATCGCCGAATCCTGCCACGCCACGACGGGTTAGCGTCCCTGCGATGAGCGACGCACCGATCCGGGTGGTGGTGTGGGCGACCGGCTGGACCGGGACGCTGGCGATCCGGTCGATCCACCGCCGACCCGACCTCGAGCTCGTGGGCGTCTGGGTGCACAGCGCAGAGAAGGACGGGCGCGACGCCGGCGACCTGGCCGGGATCGGGCCGATCGGCCTGGCCGCCACCACGGATGGCGACGCCCTGCTCGACCTCGCGCCGGACTGCGTCGTCTACACCGCGAGCGGGCCCGAGCGCGATGCCGTGGCGGTACCCGACTACGAGCGGATGCTCGAGCGGGGCGTCAACGTCGTCACCGTCTCGTCACCGGGCCTGGTGTTCCCGACCGGGTTCGACGCGCCGGTGCGCGACCGGCTCGCCGCGGCCGCCACGAAGGGTGGCGCGTCGCTGTACGCGTCGGGCATCGAGCCCGGCTTCGCCGGCGACCAGCTCGTCCTCACCCTGCTCACCATGTCGGACACGATCACGTCGGTGCGCACGCAGGAGATCTTCCGGTACGACGAGTACCCGGTGACCTTCATGATGTTCGACGTGTTCGGATTCGGGAAGCCGATGGACTACACGCCGCTCATGTCGTACGAGGGCGCCCAGCTCACCACGTGGGGCCCGCCGGTGCGCATGGTCGCCCACGCGCTCGGCGCCGAGCTCGACGGCATCCGCGAGACCTACGAGCGCCGCGTGACCGACCGCACGCTCGAGGTCGCGGCCGGGGTGATCGAGGCCGGGACGGTCGGCGCGATCCGCATGGAGACCATCGGAGTGGTCGACGGGCGTGACGCGATCGTCATCGAGCACGTGAACCGGATGGCCGACGACCTCGCGCCCGACTGGCCCACGGCCGACCGCGACGGCACCTACCGGATCGTGGTCGAGGGCAACCCCGGCCTGCAGTGCGAGCTCACCGTCGGCACGCCCGAGACGGCGTCGGCCGAGGGCATGGTCGCCACCACGCAGCGCATCGTCAACGCGGTGCCCATGGTGGTCGACGCCGCGCCCGGCCTCGTGAGCTCGCTCGACGTGCCCCTCACCCTGCCTCGACACGCCCTCTGAGCGAACCAGTCCGTTCTTGCGTCCCGTCGGACCTGTTTTCGCGGCCCTGGGGACGCAAGAAGGTCAGGCGGGGCGGGTCTCGGGGAGGCGCACCAGCGGGATCCGCCGGTCGGTCTTGGCCTGGTAGTCGTCGTACCAGGCCCGATCCGCGGTGAGCCCGGCCCACGTGTGCGTGTAGTCGTCGCCGTCGAGGATCTCGGGCACCGACCAGAACGCGCCGCCCTGCACCTTCACGTAGATCTCCGGGTTGGCGTCGCGGTCGGCGAGGTTGACGAACCACGCCGGGTCCTTCTCGGCGCCCGCGAACGAGGCGACCACGATCCGGTTGCCGTCGGGGTCCCGCCAGAACGGCAGCGCGACCTTGTGCTCCTTGCCCGACTTCCGGCCGATGACGCGGAGCATCACGTGGTGCATCCCCGCCTGCACCCACACCTCGTCGATGTCCATCGTCTCCATCGCCTGCACGTGGGCGGCGGTCAGGGTGACGATCTCCTCGGCCGACGGGGTCTCCCAGGCCTGCTCGACCTTCTGGCTGGTTCCTTCGCTGCTCATGGGCCGCAACCTAGTCCGGGCGGGTGTTCCGGGCCGATCCCGTACGGGATCGGCCCGATCTGTCATACCCCCTGCCAGGCGGG
>VGCA01000068.1 GCA_016870245.1 Actinomycetota bacterium
GTCCGCCGATGCGCGCTTGGCAGATCACCCGCACCGGCAGTCCGACCGCCGTGCTCGAAGCCGTCGAGATCGACCGCCCGGAGCCCGGTCCGGGCGAGCTGCGGCTGACGGTACGAGCCGTGGCCGTGGGCATGCCCGACGCCTTCATGTGCCGCGGCTCGTATGCGTTCTCGCCCACCCTGCCGTTCGTCGCCGGCCAGGAGGTCTGCGGGGTGGTCGACGCCGTCGGCCCGGGTACCACCACGCCTGTGGGCACGCGGCGCATGGCCGTCACCAACTTCTTCGACGGGCGCGGGGGGTTCGCCGAGCAGACGATCGTGCGCGAGGAGTCGGCATTCCGGGTGCCCGAGGCGATGGACGACACGGAGGCCGCCGGGTTCCGGATCGGCTACTCGACCGCGTGGGTCGGACTCGTGCGCCGGGGCGGTCTCGTGGCCGGGGACTGGCTGCTCGTGCTGGGTGCCGCCGGCGGGTCCGGCACGACCGCGCTCACACTGGGCCGCACCCTCGGGGCCCGGGTGATCGCCGTGGTCGGCGGTGCGGAGAAGGCGGCGCTGTGCCGTTCGCTCGGCGCCGACTTCGTGGTCGACCGGACCACCGCGACCGTGCCCGACGCGGTGAACGAGATCACCGGCGGCCGGGGTGTCGATCTCGTGTACGACCCCGTCGGCGGTGAGGCCTCCGACGCGACGGTCGGCTGCCTCGCGCGCGACGGTCGGATCCTCGCCGTCGGCTTCGCGAGCGGTCGTTGGGCCCAGCCCGATGTGTGGGCGCTGGTCCGCAGGAACGGGTCGCTCGTCGGCGTGTACGCCGGCGGCTACTCACGCGAGGAGAACGAGGCCGACCACGAGGCCCTCCTCGCCCGATGGGAGCAGGGCCACCTCCGGGGCACCGGCACGACCGTGGTGCCGTTCGACGCGCTGCCCGACGCGGTCGCGCTCGTCGACGAGGGCCGCGCCGTGGGCAAGGTCGTCGTGCTGTCGGCCCGGTAGTCGCCGTAGCAGTCGTCCTGCCGGACCCGGGCACCCACCGCACCGCGGTGACCCGCAACTCGCTGGGCTACCGTCCGGCCATGCCCGACACCCACGACCTCTTGATCCGCGGCGGCGACGTCATCGACGGCACCGGGGCTACGGCCCGACGGGCGGACGTCCGCGTCCGGGGGGGCCGCATCGCCGAGATCGGTCCAGACCTCCCGCCCGAGGGTGAGCCCGAGGTCGACGCGGTCAACGCCGTCGTCACGCCCGGATTCATCGACACCCACGCCCACACCGATCCCCAGGTGTTCTGGGACCCCGCACTCGACCCCGAGCCGCTCCACGGCGTGACCACCATGCTCGTGGGCAACTGCAGCCTGTCGCTCTACCCGGTGTCCGATGCGACCCGCCCCGAGCTCGCCGACCTGTTCTCGTACATCGAGGACGTGCCGCGCCACCTGTTCGACGACCACGTGCCCTGGACGTGGAGCGACTTCGGCGGCTATCGCGCCGCCGTCGACGCGCAAGGATGCGCGACGAACCTGGCCGCGTTGGTGGGCCACAGCCCGCTGCGCCTCGCGGTGATGGGCGACGACGCGTGGAACCGCGTCGCGACCGACGCCGAGCGCGCGGCCATGGCCGATCTCCTCCACACGGCGATGGGCCAGGGCGCGTACGGGTTCTCCACATCGTTCCTCGACGTCGACGCACAGGGCCGCCCGGTGCCGTCACGCGCGGCCGACGGTGCCGAGTTCGACGCGTTGCTCGACGTCGTGGCCGCGCACGGACGCGGCTTCGTGGAGTTCGTCCCCGGACTCCTCGGCCCGGAGCCGATGGTCGCCGCCGAGGACCTGGCGCGGCGCTGCGGTGCCCGCGGGCTGCTCCTCACCTGGACGGGCTTCTCGGTGGCGGAGGCCAATCCCGGGGGCGCGCAGCGGTGGGTCGGTCTCGCCGCCCGCCTCGCGGCGGAGGGCATCACGATCCTGCCCCAGCTCTCGCCCCGCTCCGGCGACATGCGCATCAACTGGGACTCGTCGATGATGTTCATGAGCATGCCCGAGGGCTGGCACCGAGTCATCGCCGCGCGAGGCGCCGACAAGGCGGCGCTCCTCCGGGATCCCGACTGGCGGACCACCGCACGCGACGAGTGGGACCGCACGGAGCGCGCGATCTTCCCGCACCGCAACCCCGCGGCGCTGCGGTTCGTCGAAGTGTCCGATCCCGAGTCGGCACATCTGCTCGGCCGGACGTTCGCCGACCTGCTCGTCGAGCGGCCGGGTCACCCGTCCGACGTCCTCGCCGACTTCGTGCTCGCCAACGACTGCCGACCCGGCCTCGTCGCCGTGGGCCTCACGAACTCCGACGTCGACGCGGTCGCCGCGCTGCTCACCGACCCGCACGTGATCATCAGCTCGTCGGACGCCGGCGCCCACGCCAACATGCTGTGCGCCTCGGGCGACACCACGCTGCTGCTCACCCGCCATGTCCGCGAGCGCGCCGACCTGACGCTCGAACGCGCGGTGCACGAGCTCACGGCGCGCCAGGCCGACACCTTCGGCTTCCCGGGGCGTGGGCTCGTCACCGAGGGGGCGGTGGCGGATCTCGTGGTGTTCGCCCTCGACGAGCTGCACTACGACGCCGACGAGTTCGTGACCGACATCCCCGGCGGAGGCACCCGGCTGCGCCGACCCGAGGGGGGCTACCGCGCGACCGTGGTCGCGGGCGTGCCCGTGCAGCGCGACGGCGTGCTCACCGGCGCGCTCCCAGGCCGCATCCTCGCCAGCACCGACTGACCGGACGGACCGGGAGGACCACGACCGGTCAGGCGGGGAAGCTGTAGAGCGCGCGCGCGTTGAGCTCGCCGATCATGCGGGCCTCGTCGTCGGGGACGTCGACCATGGCGTCGGCCAGCATCTTGCGGCTGTTGGGGTAGTTGGAGTCGTTGTGGGGGAAGTCGCACTCCCACATGATCCGGTCGATGCCGATGAGGTCGCGGTTCCGCAAGGCGTACTGGTCGGCGATCATGCAGACCCAGAAGTTCTGCGCGAACACCTCCGACGGGCGGGTGTCGTTCACGAGGCCCTCGTTGCGACTGCGCTCCCACGTGTAGTCAGCCCGCTCGAGCACGTAGGGCACCCACCCCGCACCGCCCTCCGAGAGCGCGATCTTCAGGTTGGGCAGGCCGTTGCACATGCCGCTGTAGATGAGGTCGACGAGCGCACTCATCGAGTTGACCCCGCACAGCGCCACACCGACGGAGTTGGACGCGTCGGGCGACGGGCTGAGCAGCCCCGACGAGGTGCCGATGTGCATCGACAGGGGAAGTCCCGTCTCGTTGCACGCCTCGAAGATCGGGCGCCAGTGCCCGGTCGGGAACGACGGCAGCCCGAGGGGGTACGGGTTCTCGACGAACAGCACGGCGCGCGAGCCCTTGGCCGCGCACCGCTCGACCTCCTTCACCGCGGCCGGCACGTCCCACAGCGGGACGAGCGTCTGCGGGATGAAGCGGTCGGGGTAGGTGGCCCACCACTCGTCGAGCATCCAGTCGTTCCAGGCGCGCACGATCGCGAGGGTCAGGTCCTTGTCCTGCCCCTCGAGGAACGCGGTCCCGCCGAAGCGCGGGAAGGTGGGGAACTGCAGCGCGGCGTGCACGCCGTCGACGTCCATGGCCTCGACCCGCGCGTCGACGTCGTAGACCGCGTCGATCATGTCCTCGTAGCGTCGGGCGTAGAGATCATCGCCCCGGCCCGCCTCGCCCTCCCGGAAGCGGCGGGTGTGGACGTTGCCCTGGAACGACAGCGGGTAGAAGCGGTCCTCCCACAGCCAGCCCTGCCAGTCACCCTGTTCGACGATGCGCGGCGCCTGATCGCGGTACTTCGGGTCGATGTGGTCGACGAAGACGCGGGGCGGCTCCACCACGTGGTCGTCGACCGACACGAGCTGGCAGTCCTGGGGCAGCGGCACGGTTCCTCCCTGGGGTACTTCCGCGCGTGCGACGGGTGGACCCGGACCGTAATGCAAGTTCCGGCCCGAGGGAATCGGACCGGGCTACCCGGCGCCGGGGATCCGCCCCGTCTCCCGGCTCCCGCACCGTCAGGCGACACCCCGACGGACCGTCACCGGCTACGGCGCGTCGAACCGGTGGAGCGCGGGCGACGCGCCCTCGCTCGCGGTGACGTAGCCCCGTCCGTCGGGGGTGAACCCGATCGCCTCGCCCTGGACCTCGGCCCCCGCGGCCCCGGCGCACGGCGTCTGCGAGAACGCGGCACCCAGCGGCTGACCGGCGGGCCGGGGGTAGATCACCACGGAGCCGTTGCCACTGAGCGCGTCGGTGCGCAGGGCCACGAAGGCGCCGTCGGCGGTGACGTCGGCGGCGGTGAAGGCTTCGAAGACACCCGGGACGGGCACCGTGGCGACCAGGGAGAGCGGCGTCGACGATGCGTCGGCCAGCCCTGCCGGCGCCTCGAACACCAGGGAGCTGCCGAGGCCCTTCGTCACGATGTAGAGCTTCCCGGACAGCGGGTCGACCATGAGCGACTCGGCGTCGTACCTCGCCCCGGAGGGATACGTGAAGGTGAGCGTGTCGGCCGTGACCGACGCCGACGATCCCGTCACCGTCGGCTCCGGGAGCCGATACACGACGACGTTCGCGCGCTGGGCGCTGTTGTCCCCGATGTCGGCGACGTAGAGGTGGTGCACGCCGGGGGTCGGCCCCGGACCCACGGCGATGTCCTCCCAGTCGACGTTGGTCGCATTCGTCACGGTGAACGCACCCCGGCTCGCGCCGTCGTCGGCCAGTGCGTACAGCACGTTGCGGACGAGTCCGGTGGCCGAGTCGTTGTGGACCCACCACACCCCCGCGTTGGCGCGGCTCGCCACGATCCCGGACAGCTCCACGACCGCCCCATCGGTGATCGTCCCGGGGGTCGACGCCGTCAGGGAGCCCGCGCACGCCGCGTCGTACACGCTGGGGGGCGGAGCCGCGGTCGGCGGCGGCACGGGGTCGTCGCCGGGAGGCGGCTCGGGCGTGCACGCGCCGAGCAGGGCCACCCCGGCCACCAGGGCCAGCGTGAAGGAGCCCGCCGTTCGGATCGCACGTCTCCCACGGGCCCGGTTGCGCACGCGGCCGATTCTACGGACCCGGGGCGCCATCCGATCGCGGGAGTCGACGCTCGCGACGGTGAGATCCGCTGCGCACGGGCACGCCGGCGCCGACAACGCGATCTGTGACCTCCTTCTCTTTCCGGCGCTTCACCCGTGTGCAAGGCTCTCGACACCTTGACGCCGGCAGGGAAGGAGGGTGGGTCGTGGCGAAGAAGAAGGACAAGAAGAAGAAGGGCAAGAAGAAGAAGTAGCGACTCGACACCAGCGGCCGGGCCCCCACCACCCGTGGGGGTCCGGCCGCGCGGTGATCCCGCGCCTGCGAATCACCGACCAGCGCCTCGTCGACGTCGACGCACGCGCGCCGACCGACGTCGCGGTGCCCTGATCAGGGTTCGTAGCCGGGGCGGCCGGCGGCCTGCCAGCGCTCGTAGAAGTCGAAGAAGTCCTGACCGAAGGGGTCCTTGCCTCGCACCGGGAGGGAGCCCCGCTGGATCGTCCAGTCGTCGGGGGCGAGCGCGAGCGCCTCCCCGAGGTGCGCGTGCCCCAGCTCGGAGTCCCCGTTGCGGATCAGGTGCATCGCCAGACGCCGCTCGGCCCGGGCGAGCTGGAGCCGCGGATCGGGCGCGGCGCGCCGGGCCTGCACCTCGTCGTCGGCCATGGGGAGCGTGCCGTGGCGGACCCACTCGCGCAGCGCCGCGTGGTGCGGCTCCGCGCTGAACCCCACGAAGTCGATGAACTTGTCGTCGCCCGGGGCGATCGCCGGCGGCCGCACGACGCGATCGCGCTCGTCGACCCAGATCGTGGTCGGCACGTTGACGACCCCGTAGCGCTCCGCCCACTGGTGGTCTCGGTCGATCAGCACCGTGAAGGTGAGCGGGACGGTGGTCTCCTCCCGGGCGCAGAACCGGGCGGCGTCGAGGTCCTCGTCGAGCGAGATCGCGATCAGCGCGAGACCGTCAGCGGCGAGCTCCTCGAACAACCCCTGCCAGACCGGCAGGTCCCAGCGACAGCCTCACCACGACGACCAGGCGAAGAGCAGCTTCTTCTTCCCGGCGAAATCGGCCAGCGACACCGGCTTGCCGTCGAGGTCGGGCAGCGTGAACGCGGGCGCCGTGCCCTCGGCGATCGCGGCGGCGAGGTCCTCGGGGGCGTCGGCCAGCACCGCGATGGCCGCCGCCGGCTCGAACGCGACCGGGCGTCGCAGCGCCAGGCCGGCACCCACCACGTCGACCATGCCGTCGACGAGGGCATCGCCGAGCACCGATCGCGGCACGCACACATCGCCCCGGCACAGCCCCTCGGGCTTCAGCTGCCAGCCCGTGGCCGTGTGCCACGCAGGCGCGGAGACGAGCACCGACCCGTCGCGCACCTCACCCTCCACCTCTCGGGTGAATCCGTCCACGACGAGCGTCACCGTCATGGGCGGCAGTCTCTCACGGCGAGAGGAGCAGCTCGGCGAGCTGGACGGCGTTGAGCGCGGCGCCCTTGCGGAGGTTGTCGCCGGTGACCCAGAGGTCGAGGGTGTTGGCCTGCGACTGGTCCTCCCGCAGACGGCCGACGAGCACCGGGTCGACACCCGCGCCCTCGAGCGCAGTGGGTGCGCCGTGTCCGTCGTCGACCAGCACCACGCCGGGCGCGGTGGCGAGCAGCGCGGCGGCCTCGTCGCGGGTGAGCGGGTCGACGAACTCCACGTTGGCGGCGAGGGAGTGGCCGACGTACACCGGCACCCGCACGCACGTGGCGGTCGCCCGCAGGTCCGGCGCATGGAGGATCTTCCGGCTCTCGTGGACGAGCTTCCACTCCTCCGACGTGTAGCCGTGCTCCTTCACCGACCCCGCGGCCGGGATCACGTTGCCGGCGATGGGCTTCGCCCACACCTCGCCCGGCTCGAGCATCCCCGGCGTGGCGCCGGCGCGCCGCAGCGCCTCCTCCCGCCCCGCACCCTTGACCCACTGCTCGGCCAGCTCGTACATGCCCGGCTGTCCCGCACCCGAGACCGCCTGGTAGCTCGACACGACCATCCGGCGGATCGTGGCGGCGCGGTGCAGCGGGGCCAACGCGGTGAGGAGCACCATCGTGGTGCAGTTGGGGCAGGAGATGATCCCCTTCGGTGCGTCGCGCACGTCGTCGGGGTTGACCTCGGCGACCACCAGCGGCACATCGGGGTCGGACCGGAACGCGGCCGAGTTGTCGACCACGGTCGCGCCCGCGGCCACGGCCGCCGGCGCCCACTCGAGCGCGAGCGGGTCGTCGACGTCGATCACCACGAGATCGAGCCCGTCGAAGCAACCGTCGCGCAGCACCTCACAGATCACCTCGCCGCCCGCGAACGGCAGCGCCCGCCCCTCCGACCGGGCCGACGCGTAGACCCGCAGCTCGGCCACGGGGAACGCCCGCTCCTCCAGCAGGCGCAGCATCTCGGTACCGACGAGACCGGTCGCCCCGACGACGCCGACCTTCATGATCCCCGCTCCTGGCCCTCCGGGCCGGGCCACTCGGGCCCCGCTCGCCGCACTCGAAGGTCGGTGGAGCACCAGGGCTCGCTCATGCCGACTCCAGCTCGAAGGCGCGGTGCAGCGCGACGACCGCGCGGTTGACGTCGGCCTCGGCGACCACGCACGACACGCGGATCGTGGAAGTGGAGATCATCTCGATGTTGATGCCCTCCGAAGCGAGCGTCTCGAACATGGTGGCGGCGACGCCGGGGTGCGACTTCATCCCGGCGCCCACGATCGACACCCGGCCGACATCGGCGTCGTGGGTGACGCCGGCGGCCTCGATGTCGTCGGCGTGCTCCTCCATGACCTTCAGCGTGTGCACGAGGTCGGCGTGGGGGACGGTGAAGGAGATGTCGGTGTGGCCCTGCGACGACACGTTCTGCACGATCATGTCGACGTTGATCGCCTCGTCGGCGAGCGCGCGGAACAGCCGAGCAGCCACACCGGGGCGGTCGGGGACCTGTTCGATGGTGACCTTGGCCTCGGACGTGTCGTGGGTGACACCCGAGATGATCGCTTGCTCCATGCCTTCCACTTCCAGCTCCTCGTCGGAAACGACCCAGGTGCCCGGATCCCAGGTGAAGCTCGATCGCACGTGCACGCGCACGCCGTGGTTGCGGGCGAACTCGACGGACCGCAGCGCGAGCACCCGCCCGCCGGTCGCGGCCATCTCCAGCATCTCATCGAACGACACCCGCCCCAGCCGCCGGGCCTCGGGGACCACCCGGGGGTCGGCGGTGAACACGCCGGTGACGTCGGTGTAGATCTCGCAGGCGTCGGCCTCGAGCGCCGCGGCGAGGGCCACCGCGGTGGTGTCGGACCCGCCGCGTCCCAGGGTGGTGACGTCGCTGTCGGTGGACACGCCCTGGAAGCCGGCGACCACGGTGACGTTGCCCGCGGCGAGCGACTCCCGGAGCCGGTCGGCCCGGATGTCGAGGATCTTCGCCTTCGTGTGGGTGGTGTCGGTGACGATCCCGGCCTGCGAGCCGGTGAAGCTCTGGGCCGGCTCGCCCTGCTCGATGATCGCCATGCACAGCAACGCCATGGAGATGCGCTCGCCCGAGGTGAGCAGCATGTCCATCTCGCGCGCCGCCGGGGCCGGCGAGATGTCGTGGGCCAGGCGCACGAGGTCGTCGGTGGTCTTGCCCATCGCCGACACGACCACGACCACCTCGTCGCCCCGACGCCGGGTCGCGACGATGTGCTCCGCGACCGCCTTGATGCGATCGGGATCGGCCACCGACGAGCCACCGAACTTCTGGACCACGAGCGCCACGGCCGACGACGGTACCAGCGGGGTTTCCCGGGTTTCCCGGCGAAATTCGGCCGCTCCTAGACTCCGCCGCCGTGGCGCAATCCAACAAGGCACAGAAGCGGGAACGGCAGCGGCAGAACCGGGCGATCAAGCTCGAGCAGCAGGCGGCCGCGGAGAAGAAGCGGCGCTTCTGGCGCTCGGCGGGCGGGTTCGCCCTGATCGCCGTGCTCGTGATCGGCGGCTTCTTCGTCCTCCAGTGGCTCACCGGGGGCGACGACTCCGACTCGTCGAAGTCCGAGTCGTCGAGCTCCGACAAGACCACCCAGACCACGGCGGGGAAGAGCTCCACCACCGCGGCCGCCCCGCCCGGGAAGTACTCGGCGCCGCCGCCCATGACCATCGACGCCCGCAAGACCTACGTCGCGACGGTCGCCACGAGCGAGGGATCGTTCCAGATCACCCTCGACCCGAAGCAGGCGCCCCAGACCGTCAACAGCTTCGTCTTCCTCGCCAACGAGGGCTTCTACGACGGCACGACGTTCCACCGCGTCGTGACCGACTTCGTCATCCAGGGCGGCGACCCGAAGGGAGACGGCACGGGCGGCCCCGGCTACACGCTGCCCGACGAGCCCCCGGCCGACGGCTACCGGCAGTACTCGGTCGCCATGGCCAACTCCGGCCCGGGCACAACGGGCTCGCAGTTCTTCGTGGTCACCACCAGCCAGGGTGCGAAGAACCTGGGTGGTCCGCCCTACCTCTACTCGGCCCTCGGCACCGTCACGTCGGGAAAGAAGACGGTGGAGAAGATCAATGGCCTGGGCTCGAGCTCGAGCCAGGGCACACCCACCAAGACCGTCACCATCGACAAGATCACGATCGCCGAGTCGTAGCCCCTCGCCGCGAGTCGACGGCTCCCACCCTCCGTCGATCAGCCGAGGTCGGGCACCGTGTCGCCCGCGGCGTACGCCGTGCAGGTACGGCCCTCGTAGACGGTAACCCGGCCCACGCCGGCCACCCGCCAGCTGCCGTCGCGGTCGCGCACCAGCGCGGTGGCGTCGTCGACGCCCACGAGCCTGGCCGAGCGCGGGAGCAGATCGATCGACCGCTCGCGGAGGTGGGCCGCCGCGGTGCCGTGGTACGGGAACACCGCGAGGTTCGGCACGACGCCCAGGCCCACGGTGTACGCGCCCCCGCGCGGGTCGACCATCGGGTCGCCGACCAACGTGGCCCCGGCACCCGACGCCGCCAGCGCCGCACCGCCGTGGTACGCCGAGAGCACGGCGTCGAACAGCACCGATCCCTTCAGCACGGAACGGAGGTGCAGCGGCGAGCCGTCGCAGAGGTACACCAGCCTGGCCTTGCGCACGATCTCCGCGTGATTCGGGTCCTCGGCGTCGCGCCGGTTGAGCACGGGCAGCGTCCGGGCCTTGATCCCGAGGGCCTCGAAGTGCGCGGCCGCCCGGTCGGCGACGCGCTCCGGGTGCTCGTAGGCGGCCGCGGCCGGGATGACCACCGCCTCCTTGGCGCCCGAAGCCGCGATCAGCTCGCGGTCGAGGTCACGGGTGCCGTCGGACCACTCGCCACCGCCGAGCAGTGCAAGCGTGCCGCCCCGCGCGTGGTTCGCGGTGGGGCTCACGACCGCCCCTCCCCACCGGCAACCGCGGTGCCGAGGCGGAACGGCAAGATGATCGGCGGGACGTGACGCGGCTCGAGCACTCGGATCTCCTCGGGATGCAGATCGGCCGACGCGAGCACGTCGGTCACGTTGCGGGTCAGGTGACAGCCGGCGTTGACGGCGGACCAGACGCCGTCGAGGCGGTGCTGCCACTCGGCCCGCTTCCCCTCGCCGCCACCGTGCTCCAGGAACAGGAACCGACCACCGGGCTTCAGCACGCGGCGCACCTCACGGGCCGCCGCGGCGAGATCGTCGACCGAGCACAGGACCAGGGTCGACACCACGGTGTCGAACTCGCCGTCGTCGAAGGGCAGCGCCTCGGCCGGTGCGGCGATCACCTCCACGGGCACCGGGGCCGCACCGGCGCGACCGAGCAGTCGGCGCCGCATCGGCTCCTCGGGCTCGGTGGCGACGAGACGATCGACCGCCGGGTAGCGGGGCAGGTTGAGGCCGGTGCCGGCGCCGATCTCGAGGACCGCGCCCCGGGCCGACCCCACCACCTGGTCGCGCAGCCGTCCCAGCTCGCCCCGCTCGGCCGACTTCATCAGGGGGTCGTAGACGGCGGCGAACGCCCGGTTGCGCAGATCGGCGACGCGGGTGACGAGGGCCATGGGCGGGAGCGTAGCGAGCGGAGCGACCCGGACCAGCGGGAGCGTAGCGAGCGCAGCGACCCGGACCAGCGGGAGCGTAGCGAGCGCAGCGACCCGGACCAGCGGGAGCGTAGCGAGCGCAGCGACCCGGACCAGCGGGAGCGTCGCGAGCGCAGCGACCCGGACCAGCGGGAGCGTCGCGAGCGCAGCGACCCGGACCGGCGGGAGCGTCGCGAGCGCAGCGACCCGGACAAGCCGGAGCGTCGCGAGCGGCGGTCGGAGCGGCGGGCCCGAGTCTCCGGCCGTCTTTACCGCTGGGTAACCTCGGACGCCGCCCTGAAGCGCGACACCGAGGTCGCCGCGGATCCGGGCAACGAGACGAGGAGCAACAGATGGCCGTCGAGCAGATCGGGATCGTCGGGTCCGGGATCATGGGGTCGGGCGTGGCCGAGGTCGCCGCGAAGGCCGGCCACACGGTCATCCTGCGCAGCCGCACCCAGAACGGCGCCGACAGCATGATCGCCGGCCTCGAGAAGTCGCTGGCCAAGCAGGTCGAGCGGGGCAAGCTCGAGGAGGCCGACCGCGACGCCGTGCTCGGCCGGGTGCGCGGCGTCACCGACCTCGGCGAGCTCGAGAAGTGCGACCTCGTGCTCGAGTCGATCGTCGAGGACCTCGCGACCAAGCAGCACCTCTTCACCGAGCTCGATCGGATCTGCGCCGACACCACGATCCTCGCCACCAACACCTCCACGCTCCCGGTGGTGGAGATGGCGATGGTCACCGGTCGGCCCGACCGGGTGTGCGGTGTCCACTTCTTCAACCCCGCGCCGGCCATGCCGCTCGTCGAGATCGTGCGAGCGCTGACCACCTCGGAGGAGACGCTCACCGCGGCACGCGACTTCGCCACCGCCTGCGGAAAGACCGTCGTCGACGTGAAGGACCAGGCCGGGTTCATCGTCAACGCGCTGCTGTTCCCCTACCTCAACAACGCGGTGAGGATGCTCGACGCCGGCGTCGCGTCGCGCGACGGCATCGACGCGGCCATGAAGGGCGGCTGCAACTTCCCGATGGGCCCGCTGGAGCTGCTCGACCTCGTCGGCCTCGACACCAGCCTGTCGATCCTCGAGGCGCTCTACGAGGAGTTCAAGGACCCGAACTACGCTCCCGCGCCGCTCCTCAAGCGGATGGTCAGCGCGGAGCGCCTCGGTCGCAAGACCGGGGAAGGCTTCTACGACTACAAGAAGAAGTAGCGCGAACCCCCCTGCCCGCGCCGCGGCGCGGGCCGGCGGGAGAGAGGGTCACCGATGAGCGCCACGCTCCCGTCCCCCGACCGCCCCTGGGTCATGCGGACCTACTCGGGCCACTCCTCGGCCCGGGCGTCCAACGAGCTGTACCGGACCAACCTCGCCCGGGGCCAGACCGGCCTGTCGGTCGCGTTCGACCTGCCCACGCAGACCGGGTTCGACCCCGACCACCCGCTCGCACGCGGTGAGGTCGGGAAGGTCGGCGTGCCCGTGCCCCACCTCGGGGAGATGCGCACCCTGTTCGAGGGCATCCCGCTCGAGGACATGAACACGTCGATGACCATCAACGCGACCGCGGTGTGGCTGCTGGCCATGTACCTGGCGCTCGCGGAGGAGCAGGGTGCCGACGCCGGCCGCCTCGCCGGGACGACCCAGAACGACATCGTCAAGGAGTACCTGAGCCGCGGCACCTACATCTTCGGCCCCGAGCCGTCGCGGCGGCTGACCGTCGACCTCGTGTGCCACACGGTGCGCCACGTCCCGAAGTGGAACCCGATCAACGTGTGCTCGTACCACCTCCAGGAGGCGGGCGCGACCCCGGTGCAGGAGATCGCGTACGCGCTCGCCACCGCCATCGGCGTGCTCGACGCCGTGCGCGAGTCAGGGCAGGTCACCGACGACGAGTTCCCGGAGGTCGTCGGCCGCATCTCCTTCTTCGTCAACGCGGGCATCCGCTTCGTCGAGGAGATGTGCAAGCTGCGGGCGTTCGGGCGGCTGTGGGACCGCATCTGCCTCGACCGCTACGGCGTGACCGACGAGAAGCTGCGTCGGTTCCGCTACGGCGTCCAGGTGAACTCGCTCGGGCTCACCGAGGCGCAGCCGGAGAACAACATCCAGCGGATCGTGCTCGAGACCCTCGCCGTCACGCTGTCGCGCGACGCCCGGGCCCGAGCCGTGCAGCTGCCTGCCTGGAACGAGGCCCTGGGCCTGCCCCGCCCCTGGGACCAGCAGTGGAGCCTGCGGATCCAGCAGGTGCTCGCCACCGAGACCGACCTGCTCGAGTACCCCGACCTGTTCGAGGGGTCCACGGTGGTCGAGGCCCGCACCACCGAGCTGGAGGAGGCCGCCGACGCCGAGCTGGCCTGGGTGCTCGAGGGTGGGGGCGCCTTCTCGATGATCGATGCGATGAAGGGGCGCCTCGTCGGGAGCCTGGCCGAGCGGGTCCGGCGGATCGAATCCGGGAAGATTCGCGTCGTAGGGGTCAACTGCCTCACCGAGAGTGCCGAATCACCCCTGGTGCACACCCTGGACGGCGAGGCCAACATCTTGGTGGTCGACCCCGCCGCCGAGATCGAGCAGCTCGAGCGGCTGGCCGCCTGGCGGTCCGGCCGTGACGACGACGCGGTCTCCCGCGCGCTCGGCGCCCTCCGGGACGCGGCCGCCGGCACCGACAACCTCGTCCCGGCCAGCATCGCCCTGGCCCGGGCCGGGGGGACGGTCGGTGAGTGGGCCGGGGTGCTGCGCGACGTGTTCGGCGAGTACCGCGGTCCCACGGGCGTGGGTGCCGCAGCCACGCCGGGCGCCGGGCAGCTGGCCGCCGTCGGGGCCCGGATGAAGGCCGCGGCCGACGAGCTCGGCGGACCCACTCGGCTGCTCGTGGGCAAGCCCGGCCTCGACGGACACTCCAACGGGGCCGAGCAGATCGCGCTCGCGGCTCGCGACGCCGGATTCGAGGTCGTCTACCAGGGCATCCGACTCACGCCGGAGCAGATCGCGGCGGCGGCCCGCGACGAGGACGTCGACGTGATCGGCCTGTCGATCCTGTCGGGCAGCCACCTCGAGCTGGTGCCCGAGACCGTGCGCCTCGTGCGCGAGGCCGGCGTCGACGCGCCGGTCGTGGTGGGCGGGATCATCCC
>VGCA01000069.1 GCA_016870245.1 Actinomycetota bacterium
TGGCCCGACCCCGGCGCGCTGCCCCAGACCGGAGACAAGCCCGCCCCGTCCAGCGCGGCCTTCCAGCAGCACATGGGCGAGCTCTGGCGGGCGATCACGACCGACGACCCGACTGTGGCCCGGGCGGCGTTCTTCCCGCTGGGCGCCTATCGCCAGGTGAAGGCGATCAGCAACCCCGACGGCGACTACTCGTCGCGGCTCATCGCCGCGTACGACGAGGACATCCACGCCCTGCACGCGAAGCTCGGGACGCAGGCGGCCGGAGCGCAGCTCGCCGGGGTCGACGTGCCCGACGGTCAGGCGGTGTGGGTCGAGCCGGGTGCCGAGTACAACAAGGGCAGCTACTGGCGCGTGTACGGCGCCACCCTCCGCTACACCACCCCCGACGGCCGCAGTGGCGCGTTCCCGATCGCGTCGCTCATCTCGTGGCGGGGCGAGTGGTACGTGGTGCACCTCAGCTCGATCCGCTGACCACCTCGTCGCGCCACGGGGGGAGTGCCTCCATCGCCGCCCGGTAGCCGAGCTCGACCAGCTGCTCGAACGCCCCGAAGTCGGCGATGCTGAACGTCTCGATCGCCGGACGGATGCACAGGTCGCCCCGGTCGTCCTCGTCGGTGCCGATCTCGGTGAGGCGGAGCAGGATGCGGCCGAGCCCGGCCCGGTCGGAGGCGCGCGCCGACGGGTCGATGCGGCTCAGCAGCACCCGCCAGCCCGACACCACGCCGTCACCCGGGAGTCCCTGACCGCCGAGGTCGCGGGCCCGGCGCACGTCGACGCCGATCACGCGGATCCCGGGGTGGCCGGCCCGCATGATCCCGACCGGGAGGTTGTCGAGGACGCCGCCGTCGACGAGCAGGTCGCCGTCGGCGCTGCGGATCGGCGGGAAGACGCCGGGGATCGAGAAGCTCGCGCGGATCGCGTGCCACGCCGGACCGGTGCGGTGCACCTCGACGCGGCCGCGGGTGAGGTTCGTCGACACGCAGAAGAACGGTCGCCAGCCGTCCTCGAGGTCGAGGCCCTGCGCGCCCTCCTGGAGATGGCGGGTGACCCGCTTCCCGGCGGCGAGGGAGACGGCAGGGAACGTCACGTCGAACGGCGAGCTGGTGACCACGGCGTCGCGAAGCAGCGCGGAGAGCTCGTCGTACGATTGCTCGCGTGCGGCGCCGCCCCCGACGACCGCGCCGATGCTCACGCCCCCGACCGCGTCGTAGGGGACGTCGAGCTCGCGCATCGCTCGCAGCACGCCGAGGCCGGCGACGCCGCGCGCGCCCCCGCCGCTGAAGACGAGGCCGATGCCGCGGCCGAGGACCAGGCGCGCCACGTGGTCGACGTCGGTGGGCCTCCCGATCCGCACGTGGTGGTGCTGCTCCACGACGCGTGGGGCGAGCCACCGGCGGGTGCCCCGCGGATCAACGGTCGTGGCCGGGTGCACCAGCACGAGCTGAGTGCGGGCCGGCACGTGGGCCCGGCGCTCGGCGACGTACTCCTCCACCCGGCGGGGGGTCGATGCGGTTCGGGCCGCGGCGACGAAGAGGATGAGGTCGGCCTGGCGGACGCAGAAGTCGGTCCACGGATCGGGCTCGGGGTCGGCGACGAGCACCAGGACCTCGGCCCCCCGCTCCTGGGCCGCCAGCCAGCCCGTCAGGCGCGCGCCGGACACCTGCTCCAGGTCGCCGAGCGCGGTCGTCGCCGTGTCCCGCGTGACCCGGGTGCACGCGCCCGTGAGCCGGTCGAAGGCCGCCGCCAGGTCGGCGCCGAACCCGGCCAGCTCCGGCGTCTCGTCGAGCGGTACCACTGCGATGGTGGCGACCGGACTCGTGGGCGGGCCCCCCCGCAACGAGCGCATCAGGCGGCCCACCACCCTGGTGGTGACCTCGCGCAACACGTCGGGATGGTCCTGGACCAGGGTGAGGAACGTGGTCGCCGGGAGCTCGAGGACCAGGCTGTCGCGCACCGCGGTCACCGTGGCCGACCGGGGCTCGTTGGTCACCAGCGCCATCTCGCCGACGATCTCGCCCCGGCCCAGCTCGGCCAGCGTCTGCGCGGTGCCGTCGTCGCGGCGGCCGATCACCCGGAGCCGGCCCTCGGCGATCAGGTAGAGCGCGTCGGCGGCGTCACCCTCGCGGATGAGGATCTCACCACCGGTGACCGACCGGGGCGTGAGCTGCGCGGCGATGAGCGCACGCGCGGTGTCGTCGAGCGATCCGAAGATCGCGGCCTCGTCGACCAGCTCCCGGAACTCGTCATCCATCCCGTCTCGTCCCCCACCCGTGCTGGGCGCACACTAACCCGGTCCTCGCGGCGCCCCGCGACGTGGTGCGCGGGTCATGTTCGGCGGTGTGTCAGGCTGCGGGTGTGAACCGGGTCATGACCAGGCGGCTGTACCTCGTCGGGGCCGTGATCCTCACCGCCGGCATCCTGTTCGGCTACGACCAGGGCGTCATCTCGGGTGCCCTGCGCGGCATCGAGAGCGACTTCGACCTCGGCACCACGATGGTCGAGGTCATCACGAGCTTCGTGACCCTCGGCGCGCTCGTGGGTGCGCTGGTGGCCGGTGTGCTGGCCGACCGCATCGGTCGGCGCCCGGCGGTGCTGATCGCCGGGGTGCTGTTCATCGTGGGCGCGATCGTGGAGGCCGCAGCGCCGGGCGCCACCGTGCTGACGATCGGCCGGCTGATCGTGGGCTTCGCCGTCGGCGTGGCATCGGTCGCGGCGCCGTTGTACGCGGCCGAGATGGCGCCGTCGCGACTGCGCGGCACCTTCGTGTCGACGTACCAGTTCGGCATCACGTTCGGGATCTTCGTCGCGTACCTGGTCGACGAGTGGCTGCAGAGCGGCAGCGAGTGGCGGCTGATGCTCGGCCTGTCGGCCGTCGCAGGCGTGGTGCTCATCGTCCTCTTGCTCCCGTTGCGGGACACGCCGCGGTGGTACCTCAAGGCCGGCCGGCCCGACGATGCCGCGGCCGAGCTGGAGCGCATCCACCCGGGCGACTCGGAGGAACGCTTCCGCGACCTGCAGGCGAGCCTCGCCGACGAGCCGATGGAGGCGACCTGGGGCGAGGTGTTCTCCCCACGGTGGCGCCGGCCGTTGATGATCGGCCTCGGCCTCGCGGTGTTCCAGCAGGTCACCGGGATCAACGCGATCATCTACTACGCCGACAAGATCTTCGCCGCCGCCGGGTTCTCCAGCCCGGCCGACCAGACCGCCGCCACCACCTGGGCCATCGGCGCGGTCAACGTGCTGGCCACGCTCATCGCGATCGCGTTCGTCGACCGTCTCGGCCGCAAGCCGCTGCTGATCGCCGGCCTCATCGGGATGGCCACGAGCCTCACCGTGGTGGGGATCTCCTTCCTCTACATCGACGGCAAGGTCGAGGCGGGCGCGTCGACCGCGGCCAACCACCCGAACCTCGCGGGCGACGCCGGGATCGTCACCCTCGTGGCTCTCGTCGTCTACATCGCGTCGTTCGCCTTCTCGTTGGGTCCGATCGTCTGGACGATGATCAACGAGATCTACCCGCGGTCGGTGCGCGGCCGGGCCGTGTCGGTGGCCACCGCGGCCAACTGGTTCAGCGCGTGGGTCGTGAGCCAGTTCTTCCTCAGCCTCGTCGACGCCGTCGGTGAGTCGGGCACGTTCTTCCTGTTTGCGGTCCTCTGCGTGGTCTGCCTGGCGTGGATCGTCAAGAAGGTCCCCGAGACCAAGGGTCGTACACTCGAGGAGATCGAGCAGATGTGGATCGACGGCGACGGCGGCGGGCCCGGCGCCGGGGTTCGGGAAGGGCGAGCGGACGGATGGGAGCAGGCGGGATCCGGCTCGTCCTGAGCGACGTCGACGGCACCCTCCTCACCTCGGGCAAGGAGCTCACGGACGCCACGGTGGATGCGGTGCGGGCGGTGCACGACGCGGGGATCCGCTTCACCGTCGCCAGCAGCCGCCCGGCGCAGGGCGTCGCCATGTTGATCGCACCGCTCGCGATCGACGCGCCGATCGGCGCGTTCAACGGTGGCGTGTTCGTCGACGGCTCCCTGGCGGTGGTCGACCAGCTGCCGCTCGAGGTCGATGTCGCGGCGCGGGTCATCGGCATGATCGACGACGCCGGGGTGAGCCCGTGGCTCTACACGGGTACGCACTGGTTCGTGCGCGACTTCGACGGCCCGCACGTGCAGCACGAGGCGCGGGTCACGCAGTACGAGCCCACCGCCACCGCCGACCTGGTGGGTGCGCTCGACGGCCGCACCGGGCCACCGGTCAAGGTGGTCGGCTTCTGCGAGGACCACGACCGGGTCGCCGCCGCCGAGGCCGCGATCACCGAGGCGCTGGGCGCCCGCGTGTCGGCGACGCGCTCGCAGGCCTACTACGTCGACGTCACCCATCCCGACGCCAACAAGGGTGCCGTGGTGGCCTACCTGTCGGCCTGCCTGGGCATCCCCACGGAGGCGATCGCGACCATCGGCGACGGCCGGAACGACACCTTGATGTTCGCCCCGGCCGGGACCAGCATTGCCATGGGCAACGCCGACGACGACGTCAAGGCGCTCGCCACCCACGTCACCACGACCAACGACGACGACGGCTTCGCCCGCGCGATGCACGACATCGTCCTCGCCCCCTGACCCCCGTTCCTCCCGCCGCCCACTAGGAGCACCCATGCCCGCAACCAAGGATCTCCACGACCTCGGTCAGAGCCTGTGGCTCGACAACATCACCCGGAAGATGCTCGACGACGGCGTGATCCAGCGCTACGTCGACGAGTACTCCGTCACCGGGCTCACGTCGAACCCGTCGATCTTCGACAAGGCGATCGGCGGCGGCGCGTACGACGACGCCATCCGCGAGAAGGCGGCCGCCGGCACCGAGGGTGAGGCGCTGTTCTTCGAGCTCGCAATCGAGGACCTGCGGCGGGCCGCCGACCTGTTCCTCGGGGTGCACGAGCGCACCGAGGGCGTCGACGGCTGGGTCTCGCTCGAGGTGTCACCCGAGCTCGCGTACGACACCGAAGCCACGGTCGCGGCCGCGGCCGATCTGCACGCCCGAGCCGGCCGGAAGAACCTCTTCATCAAGATCCCGGGCACGCCCGAGGGTCTGCCCGCGATCGAGGCGACCATCGCCGCGGGCGTGCCGGTCAACGTCACCCTGCTCTTCGACGCCGATCAGTACCGGGCGGCGGCCGACGCGTACATGAAGGGGATCGAGCGCCGGCTCGAGGCCGGGCAGCCGCTGCAAGTGGGCTGCGTGGCGTCGGTGTTCATGTCGCGCTGGGACAAGGCCGTCGCCGACGTCGTCCCCGACGACCTGCGCAACCAGCTCGCGCTCGCCGTGGGGCTCGACGTGTACCGCGCCTACCGCGAGGTGCTCGACTCCGAGCGCTGGCAGCGGCTCGAGGGCGAGGGCGCCCGTCCGCAGCGGCTGCTGTGGGCGAGCACGTCGACCAAGGATCCGACCGCGCCCGACACGCTGTTCGTCACCGGCCTGGCGTCGCCCAACACCATCAACACCATGCCCGACGAGACGCTCGAGGCGTTCCACGACCACGGCACGCTCGACGGCGTGCTCCCCGCCGACGGCGGCGACGTCGACGCCCGGCTCGCCGCGTTCGCCGCGGCGGGCGTCGACGTGAAGGCGCTCGCGGCCAAGCTCCAGGCCGACGGCGCCCAGGCGTTCGTCGACTCCTGGCACGACCTGCTCAAGCGCATCGTCGAGCAGACCGGCGCCGTC
The DNA here is from genome assembly GCA_016870245.1 of Actinomycetota bacterium. Lineage (GTDB taxonomy): Bacteria > Actinomycetota > Acidimicrobiia > IMCC26256 > PALSA-555 > CAIUKV01. The sequence goes on from VGCA01000069.1 coordinate 5,716, forward strand.
ACCTGACCCACCCATCTCCCGTTTTGGCGTCCCCCGCGCATCACATAGATGCGCTGGGGACGCAAGAACGAGAAGGAGTGCCATGACCGACGTCCTCCCGCTGCGGCAGCGTCCCGCGTGGGCCGCGCTCGAGGCGCACCACGCCGAGATCGCGGGTGCGCACCTGCGCGACCTGTTCGCGGCGGAGCCGGGCCGGGGCGACCGCATGCACGTGGAGGCGGCCGGGCTCTACCTCGACTACTCGAAGCACCGCATCACCGACGACACGCTGGCGCTGCTCTTCCAGCTCGCCGACGAGTCGGGCCTGCGCGACCACATCGACGCGATGTTCCGGGGCGACCACATCAACGTCTCCGAGAACCGGTCGGTGCTGCACGTGGCCCTGCGCATGCCGCGCGGCGCCACGCTCGTGGTCGACGGGGTGGACGTCGTGGCCGAGGTGCACGAGGTCCTCGACCGCATGCGCGCCTTCGCCGACCAGGTCCGCTCGGGCGCCTGGACGGGCTTCACCGGCAAGTCGATCCGCAACGTGGTCAACGTGGGCATCGGCGGGTCCGACCTCGGGCCGGTCATGGCCTACGAGGCCCTGCGCCACTCCTCGCAGCGCGACCTCACCATGCGCTTCGTGTCCAACGTCGACTCCACCGACTTCGTGGAGGCCACCCGAGACCTCGACCCGACCGAGACCCTGTTCGTCATCTCGTCGAAGACGTTCTCCACGCTCGAGACGATGACCAACGCGCAGTCGGCGCGCGACTGGATCGTCGGTGCGCTGGGCGACGATGCCGCGGTCGCCCGCCACTTCGTCGCGGTGTCGACGAGCGCCGAGCGGGTCAGCGCCTTCGGCATCGACACCGCCAACATGTTCGGCTTCTGGGACTGGGTGGGCGGTCGCTACTCGATGGACTCGGCCATCGGCCTGTCCACGATGATCGCGATCGGTCCCGACCGGTTCGACGAGATGCTCGCCGGCTTCCACGCGATCGACGAGCACTTCCGCACCGCGCCCTTCGCGCAGAACCTGCCGGTGCTCATGGGCCTGCTCGCCGTGTGGTACCGCAACTTCTTCGGTGCGCAGACCGTGGGCGTGATGCCCTACGAGCAGTACCTGAAGCGCTTCCCCGCGTACCTCCAGCAGCTCACGATGGAGTCCAACGGGAAGCACGTGACGCTGACCGGTGCACACGTCGACTACGACACCGGCGCCGTGTACTGGGGTGAGCCCGGCACCAACGGCCAGCACAGCTTCTACCAGCTGATCCACCAGGGGACCACGCTCATCCCGGTCGACCTCATCGGGTTCGGGAAGTCGCGCAACCCGCTGCGCGACCACCACGACCTGCTGTCGGCCAACGTGTTCGCCCAGGCCCAGGCGCTCGCGTTCGGGAAGACGGAGGAGCAGGTGCGGGCCGAGGGCACGCCCGACGCCGTGGTGCCGCATCGGGTGATGGAGGGCAACCGACCGACGTCGGTGATCCTCGCCGAGTTGCTCACGCCGTTCCAGCTCGGCACGCTCGTCGCGTTGTACGAGCACAGCGTCTTCACCCAGGGCACGATCTGGGGCATCGACTCGTTCGACCAGTGGGGCGTGGAGCTCGGCAAGCAGATGGCGCAGGCGATCGCGCCGCAGCTCATCGGCGCCGACGAGCCCGCCCTCGACCACGACTCGTCGACCAACGCGCTCATCCGCAAGTACCGAGAGCTCAAGCAGGCGTGAGCCGAACGCAGAGAGGCGAACAATGAAGGCGACTACGGAACACCCGATGCAGCTCGGAATGATCGGCCTCGGCCGCATGGGCGCCAACCTCGTGCGCCGGCTCATGCGCGACGGCCACTCCTGTGTCGTGTACGACGTGAGCAAGGACGCGGTCGACGCGCTCGTCGCCGAAGGCGCGACCGGTGCGTACACGCTCGACGAGCTCGTGCAGCAGCTCGACGCGCCGCGCAACATCTGGATCATGGTCCCGGCGGCGATCGTGCAGCAGACCGTCGACCAGCTGCTCACGCTGGTGAGCGCCGACGACACCATCATCGACGGCGGCAACTCCTACTACCACGACGACATCCACCGGTCCGCGCAGTGCAAGGAGCACGGCGTGCACTACGTGGACTGCGGCACCAGCGGTGGCGTGTGGGGCCTCGACCGCGGCTACTGCCTCATGATCGGCGGTGACGACGCCGCCGTCACCCGGCTCGACCCGATCTTCCGCACCATCGCACCCGGTCAGGGGAGCGTGGAGCCCACGCCCGGGCGCACCCGCACCGACGGCACTGCGCAGGACGGCTACCTGCACTGCGGCCCGAGCGGCGCCGGCCACTTCGTGAAGATGGTCCACAACGGGATCGAGTACGGGATGATGGCCGCGATCGCCGAGGGCCTCAGCATCATCAGGCACGCCGACGCCGGGAAGCACACCCAGGAGGTCGACGCCGAGACGACCCCGCTGCGCAACCCGGAGTACTACCAGTACGAGATCGACGTCGCGGAGGTGGCCGAGGTGTGGCGCCGCGGCTCCGTCGTGGGCTCGTGGCTGGTCGACCTCACCGCCAGCGCTCTCGCCAAGTCGCCCGACCTCTCGCAGTTCGCCGGGCGGGTGAGCGACTCGGGCGAGGGCCGCTGGACCGTGCTCGCGTCGATCGACGAGGGTGTGCCCGCGCCGGTCATCACCGCCGCGCTGAACCAGCGGTTCGAGTCACGCGGGCTCGGGGAGTTCACCGGCAAGCTCCTCTCGGCCATGCGCAACGAGTTCGGTGGCCACGACGAGAAGCAGGCCTGAGCCCGTGGCCGACGCACACCCGGCCAACGGTCGGCCCGACGACCACGTCGTCGTCCTGTTCGGCGCCACCGGCGACCTCGCCGCCCGCAAGCTGATCCCGGGGTTCTTCCGCCTGCATCACGTGGGCCTGATGCCGCACGACTATCGCATCGTCGGCACCTCGCCCATCCCGATGGACCGTGACCAGTTCCGCGAGCACGCACGCGACGCGGTCGCGCAGTTCGGTCGGGTGAAGCCCCACGGCAAGTCGTGGGACCAGTTCCTCGACCGGGTCGACTACGTGATCAGCGACCCACCGCACCTCGGTGACCTCGCCACCGCGGTGCACGAGGCCACGGCGCAGATCGGGTCGGGCACCCGCATCCTCCACTACCTGTCGGTGCCGCCGTTCGCGATGAACGACGTCGTCACTTCCATCGGGGGCTCGGGCCTCGCCGGCGAGCGGTCGCGGGTGATCCTCGAGAAGCCGTTCGGCACCAACCTCGACTCGGCCAAGGCGCTCAACGCGCTGCTGCACTCGGTGTTCACCGAGCCGCAGGTCTTCCGGATCGACCACTTCCTCGGCAAGGAGGACGTGCAGAACATCCTCGCGATCCGCTTCGCCAACCGGCTGTTCGAGCCGGTGTGGAGCTCGCAGCACGTCACCCACGTGACGATCGACGTGCCGGAGACGCTCGGCGTGGAGAACCGGGCTGCGTTCTACGAGGAGACCGGCGCGTTCCGCGACATGATCGTCACGCACCTGTTCCAGGCCATGGGGTTCGTCGCCATGGAGACCCCGGCCGGGTTCACCGCCGACGCCCTCGCCGCCGAGAAGCAGCGGGTGTTCGACGCCATGCTGCCGCTCGACCCCACGCGGGTGGTGCGCGGTCAGTACGAGGGCTACCGCGACATCCCCGCAGTGGCCCACGACTCCGACGTCGAGACCCTCGTCGCGGTGGAGGCCCGGGTCGAGAACGAGCGCTGGGACGGCGTGCCCTTCTACCTGCGCACCGGCAAGCGCATGCCGGAAGGGCGGCGGGTCATCACCGTCAGCCTCAAGCACGCGCCCCTTCACCTGTTCCCCGAGGACGTGGGCACTCGCCCCGACCAGCTCGTGTTCGAGATCGGCGAGCCGGGGAGCATCCGGGTGAACTTCGTGTCGAAGGAGCCCGGGCCCACGATGACGCTCGGCGAAGCCCACCTCGACTTCGAGTACCGCAAGAGCTTCCACCCCCGCGACGAGCTCGAGGCCTACGAGCGGCTCCTGCACGACGCGATGCTCGGGGAGCGGATGTTGTTCAACCGGGCCGACAGCGTCGAGCGGCTGTGGGAGATCTCCGAGCCGCTGCTCGCGTCGCCGCCGCCAGTGTTGCCCTACGCCCAGGACACCTGGGGCCCCGACGGCATCGACGCCCTCGTCGCGCCCCACTCCTGGTACTTGCCCGACGCGTGACCCCGCGCCGAGCATGTGACGCCAGGCGGCACATGTCGCCCGATCTCGTCACATGCTCGTGACACGGCCGGCGGGTTCCCTTGTCGGGTCGGGCACGGTCCCCTGCATCATGCTTTCGGGCGATCGGGGTGGGGAGCCATGCGGGTGGGGCGCATCGGTCTTTGGGTGACGACGTTGACGTGCGTCGTCGCGCTCGCGCCCGCGGCATTCGGGGTCGGCGGCCCCAGCGCGGTCGTGGGCCGGGCGGTGGGCGGCGGTGGTCCCACCCAGTCGACTACCACGTCGACGAAGCACGTGGTCACCACAACGCGCGTGGACCTGGTGCCGGCGCCGGCTTCGGAGTGCGGCTTCCCGGGGTCCGATCCAGTGCTGGTCGAGGAGACGTCGGTGGCGCTCGACCCGGTGCTCTCCACGACGACGACGTTCGGTCCCGCCACCATCTACGTCGGTGAGGACGAGCTGCAGGAGTTCTTCGTCGCGGCGGGCACCGCCAACACCAACACGCGAACCACGTACGAGACGGTGGTGACGCAGTACTTCCAGGCCGTCGAGCCGGGGCCGCCGTGTGCTGTGGTTCTCGCCGTGCGGTTCACGGGGTGATGGCGATGCGCGTTCGGACGAGGGCCGCGGTCGGCACGATGGTGATGGTGCTGGCCACGGCAGGTTTCGGGGGCGGTGGTCTGGGCGCGCTCGTGGTACGGGCGGTGGGCGACGGTGATGGTGGGAGCTTCACTGCGACCACGTCGACGAAGTACGTGATCACCACCGAGCGCGTCGACCTCGAGCCGGCGCCGGCGCCGGAGTGCGGATTCCCGGGGTCTGATCCGGTGCTGGTGGAGGAGACGTCGGTGGCGCTCGATCCGGTGGTCTCCACGACGTCGACGTTCGGTCCCGCCACGATCTACATCGGTGAGGACGAACAGCAGGAGTTCTTCGTCGAGCCCGGCACCGGAAACGTCAACACGCGAACGACGTACGAGACGGTGGTGACGCAGTACTTCCAGGCTGTCGATCCGGGGCCGCCGTGTGCGGTGGTCCTCGCCGCGCGGTTCACGGGGTAGCGCGAGATCAGTTCTCCCCGGACCATGTGACGAGAATCGGCGGCATGTGCCGCCGGGCGTCACATGTTGAGGAAGCGACGCCGAGCGGCGGTCGCTACTCCTCGACGGTGATGGCCTGCTCGGGGCAGGCGAGCGCGCCCTTGCGGGCGAGGTCCTCGAGGCCGGGCGGCACGTCCTTCACGGCGGTCACGTTGTAGCCGAGGTCATCCAGCTCGTAGACCTCCGGCGCGACCGACCAGCAGCGCGCGTGACCCGTGCACTTCTCGACATCCACGTGGACGCGCATCTCGTCAGACTCCTGTGCCCTCAGTCGCCGAGCCGGGGCCCGGGCGTGAACTCGGCCGGCAGCTTCGCCCAGCCGCCGATCATCGACCAGTTGGGGTATTCCACCACCTCGGCGTCGACGATGCGGTAATCGGGGATCCGCTCGAGCACCTCGTGCATGACCTCGTGGAAGGTGATGCGGGCGAGGTGCGAACCGGGGCACCGGTGGATGCCGGCGCCGAACGCGAGGTGCCGGTTGGGGAACCGGTCGATCACGAACCGGTCGGCGTCGGGGAACGCGTCGGGGTCGCGGCCCGACGAGATCTCGCTCAGCAGCACCCGATCGCCGGCTTTCATCGGGCAGCCGGCGAACTCGGTGTCGTGGGCGATGGTGCGGGCGTGGGTGCGCGCCGGCGGGTACACGCGCAGGAACTCCTCGGTCGCCGGGTCCCAGAGGTCGGGCTCGGCGAGGAGCCGGGCCCGGTCCTCGGGGTGCTGGTGGAGGTGGAGGAGCGCCGCGCTCGTGAGCGCGCTCGTGGTGTCGACGCCCCCGCCGATCGTCATGAAGGTCATCCGCTCCGCCATCTCCTGCGTGATGCGCTCCCCCTCGACCTCGGCGTGGACGATCGCCGAGAGCCCGTCGCCCCGGTCGTCGGACCACCGCGCCTCGACCTCCTCGGTGACCCGGCGCATCACGTCGACGGTGGCCGCGGCGGCGGCGTGGTACTCGGGCGTGTCGTGGGGGAAAGCGGCGGCGTCGTGGAACGCGTGGGAGAAGGTCGTCCAGTCGGACTCGGGGAAGCCGAGCCACTCGAGGGTGACGGCCGCGGGCACCGGGAAGATCAGCTCGCTCACCAGCTCGCCGCGGCCCGCCTCGATCATGCCGTCGATGCACGTGCGGGCCCAGTAGCGGGCGCGGGGCCGGAGCCGTTCGGCCGCCTGGGGCGAGAGCATGGCGGCCAGCACCCGGCGGTAGCCGTGCCACGCCGGGGGGTCGAGCTCCTCGGGAACCAGCAGCGGGAAGCGGCTCCCGCTGATGGTGATCGACGACCGGGCCGGGTCGGTCCGGGCCGACGAGAACACCTCCCAGTCCCGGAACGCCTCGGCGACCTCCTCGTAGCCGCTGATCACCCAGTGGCCGCCGTTGTGCGGCGTCCAGGCCACCGGACAGGTCGTGCGCACCTCGTCCCAGGCGGCGTTGTTGGCCGTCATGGTCTGCGTGGCGTACACGTCGAAATCGAGCTCAGGCGTGCGCGTGGACTCCCCCATGCGCGCAGGCTAGGCAGAGTGGGTCGACTGGCGAAAGGCGAGCCGGTGGGGCGGTTCCGCCCGGACGGCGTCGAGGTCGAGGACGACCTCGACACCGTGCTGATCTCGCGGGCACCGTCGCGGTCGACGCGATGCCGCGCGGCTGAGCCGCGTACCGATCACGTGGTGCCTGGCCCGGGTCAGCCTCGGGTCAGCTCCCAGGCCTGGGTGATCATGGGGGTGAGGCCCTGGGACTGCCAGGACTGCACGGAGATCGCGATCGGGTCGAAGCCCCCCGTGGCCTGGAACGACGTGCCCGCGACCGTCGCCCTGGTGGCGGTCGTCGCGGGCAGCGACAGACCGGTGGGCGCGCCCGGGGTCGTGGTGCCGGGCTCCGGGGTTGCGAACTGCGCGTTGAGGAAGTCGCCGACGGGGCCCGGATCACACTGGAACGTCTGGCTGGCGGCGGCACCGTAGGTGATGTCGATCACCGGCTTGCCGCCCGCACCCTTCTTCACGGTGCCCGCCACCGGCACCTCGCCCGTGGTGCCCCTGCAGCGCACGGGGAAGTTGATCCCGGCGATCCCCGAGCTGCCGTCGAGGTCGAACGTCGAGTCGGTGATGGTCCCGGCCGCCTTGCCGTTGCAGGCCACCTTGAGGGTGAGCGTTCCGGCGGTCGCGCCCTGCTGGGTGACGGTCAGGCCCGACGACGCCGTGCCGTTCACGTCGACCTTCTGGGTGATCGGTCCGGACCAGGTCCCGGCCTTCATCGGTGACGCGCACTTCGCCGCTGCCGCGGTCCCTCCGAGCGACACGGGGATGAGCGCGCTCGTCACGATCATCACCAGACCCATCGTTCGCACTCGCACGGTGGCGCCTCCCGGTGTGCTCCCGCGGAGGAAGTATGGCCCAGGACCGTCGGGCGATGTGGATCAGGCGGTGGCCGGCGCGGCGGCTCCGAAGAGCTGGGGCCAACCCAGTCCGAGACCGACGAGCGCGCTGCCGAGCGGCATGCCGACCATGACGGCCGGGGTCATCGGGACGATTCCGAACTGCTGGAGCAGCACGGCCGCGCCCGCGCCGGCGAGGAGCCCGAACAGCGAGCCCCGCCAGCGGCGGCCCCGACCGGGCTTGCCGCTCTTGGGCGGCCGGGTCGCGCTCGCCATTCCGGCGACTCCGACGACGGTGAACACGGCGGCGGTGGCACCGGCGACCGTTGCGAGGGGGAAGGGTCCGTTGATCTTGACGTAGGCCCATCCCGAGCACGGCGCGGCGCCCGTGCTCGACCCGTCGAACCGGTACAGCCCGACGCCGAAGCGGGTGTAGTCGTCCACCTGCACCGAGCCCGACCAGGTGAGCTTGTCGCCGGTGGGCTCGCCGCTCTTGGCCGGGTACGAGAACAGGCCGTACTTGGCCGTGATCTCGTAGGACTCCACCGGGGCGGTCGAGACGCCCATGACCTCGATGGTTTCACCCTCGTCGAACTCGAAGGCGGTGCTCGGCGAGTGGGCGCGGTCGACGTTCTCGCCGTTGATCGTCACGACGCAGCCGCCGCTGACGGCGGCGCCGGCGGGCGCGGCGAACGCGCCCATTGCCAGGAGCAGGACCGCCACGGTCGCGAGGGCGTGGGCGAGCCGGCGCATCACCGCGCACTCACGATCGAGGCGACCATGACCAGCACGC
>VGCA01000070.1 GCA_016870245.1 Actinomycetota bacterium
TCGGCGCCGCCGATGCTCGCCGACGTCCGGCTGCCCGAGGTCACCTCCACCATGGGCGGCGACCTGTACCGCGACGCGGTGGAGGTCGCTCGTGAGCACATCTTCGCCGGCGACATCTTCCAGGTGGTGCTGGCCCAGCGCTTCGACGTCGCGGAGTCGGTCGACCCGTTCACCGTGTACCGGGTGCTGCGCCAGGTCAACCCGTCGCCCTACATGTACTTCCTGCGCCAGCCCGAGGTGACCCTGGTGGGCTCGTCCCCCGAGCCGATGGTCCAGGTGCTCGGGGGGCGGGTCATCAGCCGTCCGATCGCCGGCACCCGCTTCCGGGGGGCCACCGAGGAGCACGACCGCCGGCTCGCGGCCGAGCTCGCCGAGAACCCCAAGGAGCGGGCGGAGCACGTCATGCTCGTCGACCTCGCCCGCAACGACGTCGGGCGGGTCGTGGAGTTCGGCACCGAGGTCGTCGACGAGCTGATGTCGCTCGAGCGGTACTCGCACGTGATGCACCTCACCAGCCAGGTGTCGGGTGACCTCGCCGCCGGGAAGAACGCCATCGACGTGCTGCGCGCCACGTTCCCGGCCGGAACGGTGAGCGGCGCGCCGAAGGTGCGGGCCATGGAGATCATCGACGAGCTCGAGCCCACCAAGCGGGGGCCGTACGCGGGGGTGGTCGGCTACGTCGACTTCTCGGGGAACCTCGACACCGCGATCGCCATCCGCACGATGGTGTGGCACGACGGCCACGCGAGCGTGCAGGCCGGTGCGGGGATCGTGGCCGACTCGGTGGCCGAGGACGAGGACCTCGAGTGCCGCAACAAGGCCAAGGCGCTGCTCACTGCGTTGGGCGCGGCGCGCGATCTGGAGGTGCTGGCGTGATCGAGCTTCCCGCGGTGTTCACGCGCGCGCCGTGGGGGCTGGTGGTCGTGTCGGGTCCCGACGCGACGTCGTTCCTCCAGTCGATCGTGTCGCAGGACCTCGCGCCGGTGGGGGTGGGCGAGACGGTCCCGTCGCTGCTGCTCCAGCCCCAGGGCAAGCTCGACGTCGCGTTCCGGGCCACGCTGCAGGCGCACGGTGACGACGGCGACGTGTGGTGGCTCGACACCGAGCCGCAGATGGCCGAGCGTCTGGCCGCCGGGCTCTCGCGCTTCAAGATCCGCGTGAAGGCCGACATCGAGGACCACACCGCCGCGAGCGCGTGTGCGTCGGTCGTGGGCACCCGCGCCGTGCCGGGTCCTCGGTATGCGCTCAACCAGGACCAGCCGGTGGATGCACCGAAGACCCTGTCGGTCGCCGGTGTCGGGCTGCTCCGGATCCACACGGGGTGGGGCGAGCATGCGGGTACGGACGTCATCGGAGCTCCCGCCGTGGTCGAGCGGTGGGTCGCCGCGTCGGGTGTGCGGGACGGCACGCCCGAGGAGCTCGAGGTGCTGCGCATCGAGGCGGGCATCCCCACTCAGGGGATCGACGTCGACGAGACGACCATTCCCCAGGAGGCGTTCCTCGAGCGCGACGCGGTGTCGTTCACGAAGGGCTGCTTCATCGGCCAGGAGCTGGTGTGCCGCATCGACTCCCGCGGGCACGTCAACCGGTTCCTGCGCCGCCTCGACATCCCCGGTGTCGTGGTGCCGCTCCCCGGGTCCGACGTGCACCACGACGGCAAGGTCGTCGGCGGGATCACCAGCGCGGTCGCCGTCCCCGGTGAGGACCGCGTGGTCGCCCTGGCGATGGTCCGCCGCGAGGTCGAGCCCCCGGCGCCCGTCACCGTCACCGCCGTCGACACCCCCCTCCCCGCGATGATGCGTCCCTGACCGACGCTGGGCGTCGGTCAGGAGACGCATGGTGCGACCATGCGTCTTTCAGCGACGGAGGTGCGCACCTTCGGCCCGGTGAACGAGATGTCGCTCACGGACGCACGGTCCGACCATGCGCCCCTCAACCGACACTGGGCGTCGCTCAGGGACGCATCAACCGGCGAGGGTGACGACGAAGGAGGCACCGGTGCCGTCGGGGGCCGCGGCGTCGCAGCAGGCGTGGCCGCCCATGGCCTGGGCCAGCTCGCCGACGATGGCGAGGCCGATCCCGGTGCCGACGGATCGGCCGGCGACCGGACGCGCGGTGTAGAGCCGGTCGAACACTCGATCGCGCTCCTCGACGGGGATGCCGGGGCCGTCGTCGACCACCTGCAGCGCGACGCCGGCGGCGGTCCGGTCGACGGACACGGTCACGGCGGTCCGGGCGTACCTCAGTGCGTTCTCGACCAGGTTGGCGACGACCTGACCGAGCCGCTCGGGGTCGACGTCGGCCGGAACCGCAGCCCCCGGCAGCACGCGCAGCACGACGCCGTAGTCGCGTGCCGCGGGTTGGAAGCCGGCGACCGAGGTCTCCACGACCTCGCGGGCGTCGACCGGCCGGGGGGTGAGCGAGAACTGGTGGGTGTCGAGCCGGGCCAGGTCGAGCAGGTCGGCGACGAGCCGCTCGAGCCGTCGGGCCTCGGCCTCGATGATCCGCGCGGCGCGGACGCGCTCGTCGGCACCTTCGATCGCGCCGTCGCCGATCGCCTCGGCGTACCCGCGGATCGACGTGAGCGGCGTGCGCAGGTCGTGCGACACCGAGAGCAGGAACGCCCGCTCGTGGCCGCGGGCGGTCTCGAGCTCGTCGGCCATCGCGTTGAAGCTGCGGGTGAGCTGGGCGAGCTCGTCGTCGCGCATGCCGGCGGTGTCGACCCGGGCGGACAGGTCGCCCCCGGCGATGCGGTCGGCGGCGACCTCCATGGCCGAGAGGGGGCGGGTCATGCGGCGGGCGAGGAACGCGCTCACGATCGCCGCGGCGAGCAGCGCGAGCCCGCCGGTGACGATGAGGAACGTTCCCGCCCGCCCGAGCGGCCGCTGCTCGACCTGACCGCTCACGACGACGACCGGCGTCGCTCCGGCGATGGGCGAGAGGGGCACCGCGACGTATGCACGGTCGCCGTCCACCCCGGACTGCTGTCCGCCGGCGAGCAGGGTCACGAGGTCGAGGTCGTCGACCCGGAGGTCGTCGGGCAGGTCGAGGATCGTCCGCGTGGAGACGTCGGTGGGGCGCCCGACCAGCGCGCCCGTGCCCTCGGTGACCGAGCCGTCGGGGTTGATGGTGAACGTCGACGTGCCCGCGGCCGCGAGGAGCTCCACGATCGTGCGCTGGAGGCGGCTCGCCGCGTCGGCGGCGACCGGCTGCGTGCGGATCTGGCGGCCGAGTTGCTCGACGAGGGTGGCGAGCGCCGGGGCCCGGTCCTCGAGGTCGGCGACGGCGGAGTCGGCTGCGGTCTGCTTGGCCAGCGCGGCGGCGCCGAAGGCGGACACGACGAGCACCCCGAACGCGATCGCCACCATCGCGACGAGCAGCCGCGTGCGCAGCCGCCGCCGGGGCCGGCTCACGACTCCCGCTCGCGGCGCGTGCTCACGGATCCAGCCGGTACCCGATGCCGCGCACCGTGCGGATCTCCACGGCGTTACCCACCTTCTTGCGCACCTGGGCGATGTGGACGTCGACGGTACGGGGGTCGCCGTACCAGTCGTAGCCCCACACGCCGTCGAGGATCTGCTGGCGGCTCAGCGCGAGCCCGGGCCGTTCGGCGAGGAAGTGCAGGAGGTCGAACTCCTTCGTGGTGAGCTCGACCACCGTGTCGCCGATGCGCACCTCGCGGCGGCCGGAGTCGATGGTGACGGCCCCGGCCTGCACGACCTCGGGGGCCGGCGCGCCGTCGGTGCGGCGCAGGACGGCCCGCACCCGCGCGACCAGCTCGGCCGGCGAGAACGGCTTCGTGATGTAGTCGTCGCCGCCGAGCTCGAGCCCGAGGATGCGGTCGATCTCGCCGTCGCGAGCGGTGAGGAAGATCACGGGAGTCTGCGACTGGGCCCGGATCCGCTTGCACACCTCGAGCCCGTCGAGGTCGGGCAGCCCGACGTCGAGGACGACGAGCCGGGGCCGGTGCTGGACGAAGGCGGCGATGCCGTCAGTCCCGGTCGCGGCCTTCACCACCCGGAAGCCCTCGCGGTCGAGGTAGAGGGCGACGAGATCGGCGATGTTCGCCTCGTCGTCGACCACGACGATGGTGCCCCGCTCACTGGCCATGATGGCGCCATTCTCTCGCGCGGCGGACCCGGATCCGTCGCATCGCCCCGATTCTGCGTCGTGGCCGTGCGGGACGCATTCGGGGAGTGTGAGGGGAGTGTTGGCTCAGCCGGCCGCGTCGATCGACCCGGTGCGCATGACCTCGGCCAGCCAGGCGGCGCTGGGCTTCACCGTCCGGGCCTGGGTCTCCCGGTCGACGGCCACCAGCCCGAACTGCATGCGGTAGCCGTGCGCCCACTCGAAGTTGTCGAGCAGCGACCAGTGGAAGTACCCGCGCACGTCGAGGCCGTCGGCGATCGTGCGGGCCACGCCCCGCAGCGAGTCGCGCAGGTAGGCGATGCGCCGGGGGTCGTCGGTGGTGCCGATCCCGTTCTCGGTGCAGTACACGGGCAGGCCGGTGACCTCCGCGGCGCGACGGATCGACGCCTCGGCTGCGGTCGGCCAGTACTCGTAGCCCATGTCGACGACCTCGACGCCCGGCTCGGGTCCCACGATCCCCTCGGGGCCCACCCGCATCCGCGTGTAGGCCTGGACGCCGACGAAGTCGTCGCCGTCGGTCGCGTCCAGGAAGGTGTCCTCGTGGGGCGCCCGCCACACCGGGATCTGGTCCTCGGCCCCGGGTTCGGCGGCCCAGTCGCTCATCGAGACCGTCACGCCGACGGGGAAGTCGCCGGCCGCCCGCAGCACCGGCACCGCAGCCCGGTGGGCCGCGACGAGGAGGTCGTTCGCCTGCACGTAGGCCGCCAGGTCACCCGCGACCCCGGGCGGGAACTGGCCCGCCAGATAGCCGAGCGACGACACCACGTTGGGCTCGTTGATCGTGCACGCCATGTCGATCGACGGCCCGAGCCGCTCTGCCGCGACCTCGACGTAGCGAATGAACCGGTCGACGATCGCGGGGTCGTTCCAACCGCCGGAGGCCGCGGCCCACCGCGGCGTCGTGAAGTGGTGGAAGGTCACGCACGCCTGCATCCCCCGCTCGTGGCAGGCGTCGATCACCCGTTGGTAGTGGTCGAGCGCGGCCGACGAGAACTCGCCGGGCTCGGGCTCGATGCGCGACCACTCGAGCGAGAAGCGGTACGACCCGAAGCCGAGGCCGCGCATGATGTCGAGGTCGGCGGGATAGCGCCACAGGTGGTCCACGGAGTCGCCCGACGGCTCGACGCAGGCGGTGCCGGGCGTGTGCTCCCACGCCCACCAGTCGTTGTTCCAGTTCCCTCCCTCGACCTGGTGGGCGGCGGTCGCGGTGCCCCAGAGGAACCCGGCGGGGAAGTCGGTCATGGTCGCGGAGACTACGTCTCGGGCGCGGGGAGCGCGTGGCCGTCGTGCCGGACTTCGTGGGGCTGGGAGGTCAGCTCCGGGGGATCCGGGGGGAAGCGCCGGGCGACGGGGATCGCCGCGACCGCGACCGCGGTCATGATCACGAACACGACGGTCAGTGCGTCGCGCCGGGTCCACGCCTGCGACGCCGCGGCCGCGACGATGGCGCCGGCGATCCCGGTGCCGAGCGCGGCGCCGAGCACGTCGGTGAGCTGCACGGCCGACGTGGCTGCGCCCTGGCGGCCCGGCGCCGCTTCGCTGAGCGCGACCATCGACGTGGGCGAGTAGGAGAGGCCCATGCCGAGGCCGCCGATCGACCACGCCACGACGATCACGGCGAGCGGCACGTCGTGGACCACGACCGTCGCCGCGAGGCCGATGCCGACCGCGATGAGGACGACGCCGGCGGTGGCGAGCGCGCGACGCGACCGGCGCCCGGCCAGGCGGGCCTGCACCCACGAGCCCGCCGCCCAGGTGAGGGTCGACGGCGTGATGATGAGCCCGACTGCGATGGGGTCGAGGTCGTGCAGGCGCGCGAGCGCGAACGCGAGGAACGCGTCGGCACCGAAGAACGCGAAGGTGCACAGGCCCCGGAACGCGACCGCGGCCGGCAGCCCGCGCGCGGCGCGCAGGGTGCCGGGCGGGGTGAGGCGTCGCAGCTGGGACACGCCGAGGGTGAGGCCGACGACGACCAGCGGCCCCGTCGACCACCAGGCGCCGGTCCCGAGGCCGGCGAGGAGCAGCGCGGCGCCGACGGCGAGACCGAGCGCGGCGAAGACCGGCGACGTCGCGTCGTCGGTGTGTCCCGTGCCGAGCGCCCGCATCGGTGGCAGCGCGAGGGCCGCGGCGATGGGGACGAGGACGATCATGCCGATGAACACCGTGCGCCAGCCGAACACCTCGGCGATCACGCCGCCGAGGGCGGGCGCGAGCAGCCCCGGGATCACCCACGCGCTCGACAGGAGCGCGAACTGCCTGGGTCGCTCGGTCTCGGTGAACGCCCGTCCGATCGAGACGTACGCCGCGTTGTAGAGCGCGCCACCGCCGAGGCCCTGCACGGCCCGGGCACAGACCAGCACCACCATCGACGGAGCGAGCCCGCCGAGCACCAGTCCGGCGGCGAAGCAGCCGAGCCCGATCACGAACACCGTGGCCGGGCCCCGCCGGTCGGACTCGTGGCCGGCGAGCACGATGCCCACGAGGTTGGCCAGCATGAAGGCGCTGAACAGCCAGCCGTAGAGGTCGTCGCCCCCGAGGTCGCGGGCGATGCGGGGCCCGATCGTCGCTACCGCGAGGGCCTCGAAGGCGAGGACCGCGACGGTGATCATGATGCCGAACGTCAGGCGGCGCGCGGCCTGGGTGTCGGCGCCGGCCCGGGCAGGGGCCGGGCCGGCGGCGTCGGGGTCCACACCGCATGCTGGCACGACGGGCCCGCCGCCGGCGCCCAATAGGCTGCGACGCGTGGCGAACGTGCTGGTGGAGATCGTCGAGTCGAAGCGGGCCGAGGTCGCAGCGCTCGAACCGCGCCGCGCCGCCATCGAGGCCGCGGCGGCCGCCGCGGCCCCGGCGCGCGACTTCCTCGGCGCACTGCGCGGGCCCACCTTGGGCGTCATCGCCGAGATCAAGCGGATGTCGCCGTCGAAGGGCGCCCTCGCGCCCGACCTCGACCCGGTGGCCACGGCGCAGGCCTACGAGAGCGGTGGGGCGTCGTGCCTGTCGGTGCTCACCGACGGCCCGTACTTCGGTGGTGGCGAGTCCGACCTCGTGGCCGCCCGCGGCGCGGTCGGGCTGCCGGTGCTCCGCAAGGACTTCACCATCGACCGACTCCAGATCGACGAGGCCCGGGCGATGGGCGCCGACGCCGTGCTGCTGATCGTGGCGGCGCTCGACGACCCCACCCTCGCCGACCTCCACGGCCACGCCGTCGCGCGGGGGCTGACCGTGCTGGTGGAGGTCCACGACGACGCCGAGCTCGACCGGGCGCTCGCCCTCGACCCGCACCTCGTGGGGGTCAACGCCCGCGACCTCGCCTCGTTCGCCGAGGACCTGTCGACCGGGGAGCGGATGGTCGACCGGATCCCGGCCGGGACCGTGGCCGTGGCCGAGAGTGCGATCCGCTCGATCGATGACGCCCGCCGGATGGCCGAGGCCGGCTTCGACGCCGTGCTGGTGGGCGAGGCGCTCGTCCGATCTGACGATCCCTCCCGGTTGGTGGAAGCATTCCGTGCCGTGCCGACCCGGCCTCGCACCCGAGCCTGATCCGAACTCGAATCCGAATCCGAGTCCGTCCCGGAGGGGATCCCATGCGCATCCACCTGCCCGCCGACCAGATGCCCACCGCGTGGTACAACGCGCTCCCGGTCATGCCGGAGCCGCTGCAGCCGCCGTTGCACCCGGGGACCCGGGAGCCCGTCGGGCCCGACGACCTCGCACCGCTGTTCCCGATGGCGCTGATCGAGCAGGAGATGTCGCCGCAGCAGTGGATCGACATCCCCGGCGAGGTGCTCGACATCCTGCGCCTCTGGCGGCCCACGCCGCTGGTGCGCGCCGAACGGCTCGAGCAGGCGCTCGGCACCCCGGCCCGCATCTACTTCAAGGACGAGTCGGTGTCGCCCGCGGGCTCGCACAAGCCCAACACCGCGGTGCCCCAGGCGTTCTACAACAAGCGCGAGGGCGTGAAGCGCCTGACCACCGAGACCGGCGCCGGGCAGTGGGGCACGGCGCTGAGCTTCGCGTGCACCCAGTACGAGATGGACTGCAAGGTGTACATGGTGCGGGCGTCGTACGAGCAGAAGCCCTACCGCCGCATCCTCATGGAGACCTGGGGTGGCGAGGTGGTGCCATCGCCGGTCGACGACCCGAGCCACCCGGGGTCGCTCGGCATCGCGATCACCGACGCGGTGCTCGACGCGGTGGCGCGCGACGACACCCACTACGCGCTCGGCTCCGTGCTCAACCACGTGCTGTTGCACCAGACCGTGATCGGGCTCGAGGCGCAGGAGCAGCTCGCGCTCGCCGGTGAGCGGGTCCCCGACGTCGTCGTCGGCTGCTGTGGGGGAGGTTCCAACCTGGGCGGGATCGCCTTGCCCTACATGACCAACCCCGACGTGCGGCTCGTCGCGGCGGAGCCGGCATCGTGCCCCACGCTCACCGAGGGCACCTTCGAGTACGACTTCGGCGACTCCGCGGGCGTGACGCCCCTGATGCCGATGTACACCCTCGGCCACGACTTCGTGCCGCCGTCGATCCACGCCGGCGGCCTCCGCTACCACGGGGACAGCCCGATCATCTCGGCGCTCGTGAAGTGCGGCCGGATGGAGGCGGTGGCCTACCCGCAGGGCAAGACGTTCGAGGCGGCGATCCAGTTCGCCAACACCGAGGGCAAGCTCCCGGCGCCCGAAGCGGGTCACGTCCTGCGCGCCGTCATCGACGAGGCGCTGGCGGCGAAGGAGCTGAACGAGGAGCGCGTCATCCTGTTCAACTACTGCGGCCACGGGTTCCTCGACCTCGCGGCCTACGACGACTTCCTCAACGGACGCCTCGTCGACGCCTGATCAGCCGTAGGCGGCGGTGGTGACGGTGCCGTCGTCGATCTCGAAGTTGAGGCGCTCGGGCACGTAGTCCTGGGTGACCATGAACGACTCGTCGTCCTCGCGGGTGATGCGCCACGGGGTGTCGCTCGCGTCGGCTTTCGCGATCGCCGCCCGCTTCGACAGCCCGACGTACGCGCCGGCGCCGGTCGCGGTGGTCTCGGTCGTGCCGCTTCCGCGGGAGGAGCCGCGCGGCCGATCGTCGCCCCCGCCGCAGGCGGTCAGCCCGACGGTGCCGACCGTGACCGCCGCCGCGACCACCAGCACGCCCGGGCGGAGCCTCACCGGCCGGTCCACTCGGGGGGACGGCCCTCGCGGGCAGCGGCCATGCCCTCGGCGGCGTCGTCGGTTGCCAGCACCACCCGCCGCATCGTCTCGCCCATGCGCACGGCGTCCACCCACGGCAGCGTCTGGGCGCGGTGGGCCACCTCGTTGACGGCCCGCACCGCGAGCGGGGCTCCCTGGCAGAGCCGGTCGGCGAGGCGCCGGGCCTCGGCCAGCAGCTCCTCGCGGGGGACGACCCAGCCGGCGAGGCCGATCTCCTTCGCCCGGGCCGCGTCGATCCGGTCCCCGGTGAGCAGCAGCTCGAGCGCGGGCTGCATGCCCACCCGCGCGGGAAGGCGCATCGCGCCGACGATCGTGGGCGACCCGAGCCGCACCTCGGGCATCCCGAACTGTGCGTCGTCGGCCGCGATCACGAAGTCGCACGCGCTCACCGCGGTGAGCCCGTAGCCCAGGCAGTATCCGTTGACCGCGGCGATGGTGGGCTTCCAGATCTCCATCCCCGACTCGAACGAGTTGACGGTCGGGATCTCCCAGAAGGATCCCGCCCAGGTGCCCGCGGCGCCGGCGCCGTCGTGGAGGTCGGCCCCCACGCAGAAGGCGCTGCCGGCGCCGGTGAGGATCGCCACCCACGCCTCCTCGTCGTCGCGGAACCGCTCCCAGGCGGCGTTGAGTGCCTGACGCAGCGGGCCGTTGATCGCATTGAGCTTCTCCGGCCGGTTGTAGGTGATCGTGGCGACGTGCCCGTCGCGCGCGTAGAGGACGGGGGGCTCACTCACGATCGCCGACCTCCTCGAGCGCGTGGTGGGATGGTGGGGGAGTGGCGACGGCGACCGCAGACCGGCGCCGCTGGCGGTGCTCCAGGACCGCACCGACCACCACGTACGACGCGACGGCGTAGGCCCAGCCCACGATCACGTCGAACACGTAGTGCTCGGAGAAGTACACGAGCACGAACGCCATGGCGAGGGTGTACCCCACGAGCACGACGCGCCAGCCCCGCGGCGCGACCCCCCAGAACAAGAGCAGGAACAGCATGGGGTAGGCCGCGTGCAGGCTGGGCAGCGCCCCCACGGGGTTGGAGTACTTCGGGTCGCCCGAGAAGACCTTGGCCAGGAAGTCGAGGCCGATGTGGTCCCAGAGGACGTCGGGCGCCCGGACGGTGGGCGCCAGGGCCCCCTGCTCGCTCGCCATCCACGGTGGGATCGCCGGATACAGCACGTAGGTGGCGAAGCCCGCCAGGCTGCACACCCCGAACGTCCACGCGTAGCGCACGAACCGCGCCCGCGCCCGGAAGTAGACGATCCCACCGACGGTGATCGCGCAGAGGAAGTGGCTCGCGTACACCGCGAGGCACAGATAGTCGTACCAGCGCGGGTCGCGGGGGTGGAAGAGGGCGTCTTGGAGCCGGACGGTCGGCACGGTCCCGAGGCCGATCCACTCGTCGAACCGGATCATCGGCTCGAGGTGGGCGCGGTCGACGAGCCCCGACGCGTTGGCCCGCACCAGGTCGTACACCGCCAGGATCAGGAACAGCGGCAGCCAGTCGTACAGGCCCCGCAGCACCGGCTGCTCGTTGCGCCACCCGGCCAGGAAGATCAGCCCGAGCAGCCACACGAGCACCGCGGGACGGTCCACGCTGCCGGCGGCCACGGCGACCACGAGCGAGACGGCGACGTACCCGCCGATCCACAGTCCCCGACGACTCGATGACACCGCGGGGGAGCGTATCGGAACGGCGTGCGGGCTCCGGTGCACGAATTGCCGGAGGGGTGCGGGGCCCCTCCGGTACCGTCCGGGGCGTGTTCGTGAAGATCTGCGGGATCACCACGGAGGAGGACGCCCTGTTGGCGGTGGCCATGGGCGCCGACGCGATCGGGTTCGTCTTCGCCCCCGGCAGCCCTCGGCAGGTCACTCCGTCGGCCGTGCGCGACATCGTGAAGCGGCTCCCGGCCGACACGATGACCATCGGGGTCTTCCGCGACGAGCGGCCCGAGCGCCTGGTCGAGATCGTCAACAAGATCGGCTTGACCGGTGCGCAGCTCCACGGGCGCGAGCCCATGTCGGAAGCCCGGATGATCCGGCCCCAGGTCCACTTCCTGATCCACGCGTTCCCGGCCGGCGACCCGGCGCTGGCGTCGGCAGGCAACAGCCCGGCCGACGCGATCCTGGTCGACTCGCCCACCCCGGGCTCGGGGCGGGTGTTCGACTGGACCCTCGCCGAAGGCGCGCCCGGCGGCGTCCGGATCATGCTCGCCGGGGGTCTCGACCCCAACAACGTGGCCGAGGCGATCCGGCGGGTGCGGCCCTGGGGCGTCGACGTCAACAGCGGCGTCGAGACGTTCGTCGGCTCGGGTCACAAGGATCCCCGAAAGGTGCGCAACTTCATCGAGGCGGCGCGCGAGGTCGGGGCGGAGGTGGAGGCCGACGGCTGGACGCCCACCCATGGGCCCGATCCCGATCTCGCTCCGTACGACTGGGCCCACGACGACCCGCGATGATGGGGCGGGTGAGGACACCGCGATGACCGACCTCAACGTCCCTGCCCGCGGTCGGCCGGTCGTGCTCGGCGCGCCCGGGCCCGAGCCGACCGTGCGGGGCCGGTTCGAGGACTTCGGCGGCCAGTTCGTGCCCGAGACGCTCATCCCGGCGCTGGAGGAGCTCGAGCGCGAGTTCCGGGCCGCGTGGGCGTCCGACGAGTTCCGAGCCGAGTTCGCCGACCTGCTGACCTCGTACGCGGGCCGGCCCACGCCGATCACCGAGTGTCACAACCTGTCCGAGCGCCTCGGGGTGCGGGTGATCCTCAAGCGCGAGGATCTCACCCACACCGGCTCGCACAAGATCAACAACGTCCTCGGCCAGGCGCTGCTCACGAAGCGCATGGGCAAGCAGCGCGTGATCGCCGAGACCGGCGCGGGCCAGCACGGCGTGGCCACCGCGACCGCGTGCGCGCTCTTCGGGCTCGACTGCACGGTCTTCATGGGTGCGGTCGACGTCGAGCGCCAGGCCCTCAACGTGTGGCGCATGCAGCTGCTCGGCGCCGAGGTCGTCCCGGTGCAGTCGGGGAGCCGCACGCTGAAGGACGCGGTCAACGACGCGCTGCGCGACTGGGTCGCCACCGTCGAGTCGACCCACTACTGCATCGGGTCGGTGGTGGGGCCGCATCCCTACCCGTGGATCGTGCGCGAGTTCCAGCGGGTGGTGGGCGACGAGGCCCGGGCCCAGTGCCTGGCCGCGCTGGGCGCCGACCCCGACGTCGTGGTCGCCTGCGTGGGCGGCGGCTCCAACGCCATCGGCACGTTCACCGGCTTCGTCGACGGCCCGGCCCGGCTCATCGGCGTGGAGGCCGGTGGGCTGGGGATCGAGAGCGGCAGGCACGGCGCCTCCGTCGCCCGCGGGGTGCCCGGCATCCTGCACGGCGCCCGGTCGCTGTTCCTCCAGGACGAGGCAGGGCAGATCCTCGAGGCCCACTCGATCAGCGCGGGGCTCGACTACCCGGGCGTCGGTCCGGAACACGCGGCCCTCGCCGCGATCGGCCGGGCCGAGTACGTCTCGGCCACCGACGACGTCGCACTCGAGGGCTTCCGCCTCCTGTCGGTCTGTGAGGGGATCGTGCCGGCCCTGGAGCCCGCCCACGCGATCGGGTGGCTGGCCCGGGCGGTCGGCGACGAGGTGCCGCTCGGCTCCACCGTCCTGGTCACGCTGTCGGGGCGGGGCGACAAGGACGCCGCACAGGTGGCCGAGATCCTGCGGCAGCGCGACGCGTGAACCTCGAGTCGCACCTGCGGGCCCGCCGGGAGGCCGGGGCCCGGCTCCTCGTCCCGTACGTGACCGGGGGTCTGGGCCACGACTGGACCGACGTGGTCCGGGCGGTGGTCGACGCCGGCGCCGACGCGGTCGAGATCGGCATCCCCTTCTCCGACCCGGTGATGGACGGGCCCACGATCCAGGCGGCGTCGCAGCGCGCCCTCGACGCCGGGGCCACGCCCACGTCGATCCTGGCGGACGCCCGCACCCTCGACGTCGGCATCCCGCTGGCGGTCATGACCTACTGCAACCTCGTCTTCCACGCCGGGTGCGTGCGCTTCGCCGAAGCGCTGCGCGACGCCGGCATCGCCGGCGCGATCCTCCCCGACCTCCCGTTGGGCGAGATCGGGGAGTGGGCCGATGCCGCCGACGCCGCGGACGTCGAGACCGTGATGCTCGCCGCCCCCAACACGACCGACGAGCGCCTCGCGGCGATCTGCGCTCGCTCGCGGGGCTTCGTGTACGGCGTGTCGCTGATGGGCATCACCGGCGAACGGGCGTCGCTGGCCGACAGCGCGACCCGCATCGCCTCCCGGGCGAAGGCGGCGACCGACTTGCCGGTGCTCCTCGGGGTGGGCATCTCCACGCCGGAGCAGGCGGCCGAGGCGAGCACGGTGGCCGACGGCGTGGTGGTGGGCAGCGCGCTCATCGCGCGGCTGCTCGAGGGCGGCGGGCCCGCCGGCGCCCACGAGCTGATCGCGTCGTTCCGCGCCGCGCTCGACGCCTCCGACTGATCGACCGACGCGCCCGAGGCAATCGAGGCGACCCGACCCGGAGGGACCGGATGGACGAGTACGACTTCGACGACGACTGCGACCTCTGCGAGGCGGCCCGGATCACGCCGTGGTTCCACGAGGACGAGGTCTGCTGGATCGCCGAGTGCGAGATCTGCGCAGTGCCCATGGTCGTGTGGCGCGGCCACGGCACCGAGCCACCGGCGGAGGAGCTCACGCACATGCACGAGCGGCTCGCCGAGGTGGTCGTCATGCACTTCACCTACGAGCACTACGTCGACGGCAACATGCGCAACATCCCCGACCACTACCACGCCCAC
>VGCA01000071.1 GCA_016870245.1 Actinomycetota bacterium
CACGGGCGCCAGCCGGGGCATCGGTCGCGCGCTCGCGGTCGGCCTGGCCGGAGCGGGCGCGTCGGTCGTGGCGGCGGCGCGTGATCTCGCGGCGTGCGAAGCGGTCGCGGCCGAGATCGAGGCGGGCGGCGGGCACGCCGCGGCGCTGCGGCTCGACCTCGCCGACGCCGGGTCGCACGCGGACTTCGTGGCCGGCGTCCTCGACCGGTTCGGCGCCCTCGACGTGCTGGTCAACAACGCGGGCACGCTGAAGCCCCACTTCACCGAGAAGGTCACGCCCGCCGAGCTCGACGCCCTGCTCGACGTCAACCTCCGCGGGCCGGTGTTCCTCTCGGTGGCCGCGCTCGACGCCCTCTCCGCGGGGGACGGCGGCGTGATCGTCAACGTCGGTGCGCTCGCGGCGTTCCACCCCATGGAGGGGATCGGCGCGTACGGTGCGGTGAAGGCCGCGATGGCGAACTGGTCGGTCACCATGGCGCGCGAGTGGGCGAGCCGGAACGTGCGGGTGCACGTGCTCGTGCCCGGGTCGGTCGCGACCGACATGATCCTGCCGCGCGACCCCGACCAGCGGGCCCGGTTCGTGGAGGAGTACGGGGCCCGCCCCCTGATCGGGCGCCTGGGCGAGCCCGACGACCTCGTGGGCGCGGCGATCTTCCTCGCGAGCCCGGCCTCGGCCTACATGACGGGCCGGCCCGTCTTCGTCGACGGCGGCCTCCTCGGCTGACGCGGGCTACGCCGGGGCGGGCTGGGCGCCGCGGACGAGGCGGCCGGGGCGGGCACCGGTGTCGTCGCCGTCGCGGGTCACCACGGTGCCGGCCACGACGGTGGCGCGGTACCCCGACGCCTTCTGCACGAGGCGCTTCCCCCCGGCGGGGAGGTCGTGGAGCATCTGCGGCCGGCCCACGGTCAGCCCGTCGAGGTCGATGACGTTGATGTCGGCCCGCATCCCCGGGGCGAGCACGCCGCGGTCGAGCAGGCCCACCGCGCGCGCGGTGGCGCTGGTCTGGCGCTGCACCGCGAACTCGATCGGCAGCCGCGCGCCGTCGGCGGCGTCGCGCGCCCAGTGGGTGAGCAGGTACGTGGGCATCGACGCATCGCAGATGAGCGTGCAGTGCGCGCCCGCGTCGCCCAGACCGGGCACGCAGTGCGGGTTGGTGAGCATCTCGCGGGTGGCGCCGAGGTCGCCGTCGGCGTAGTTCATCACCGGCAGGTACAGCTTGCCGTTGCCGTCGTCGACGAGCATCGCGTCGAGCGCCACCTCGAACACCGACCGTCCGGTCCGGGCCGCGACCGCGTGGATGCTCTGGTCGGCCGGAGGGTCGTACACCGGCGGGTCGCCGAGCGGGAACGCGGCGCCGAAGTGGGTGAGCGGGCTCACCGCCTTGTGGGCCTCGGTCTCCTCGATCACCCGGGCCCGCACCTCGGGGTCGCGCAACCGTGCCACCCGCTCGGCGAGTGGCAGGTCGGCGAGCGCCCGATAGGTGGGGGAGGCGACGAACGGGTGCACCCGGCCCTCGAGCCCCATCACCAGTCCCACCGGTCGGGTGGGCACCTGGCCCCGCATCGGGACGCCGGCGGCGACCGCGGCGTCGATGAGGTCGAGCACCTCGCGGTACTCGCCCGGTCGCACCGGCTTCTGCAGGACCGTGAGCGACACCGGACGTCCGCTCACCTCGGCCATGCCCCGGATGATCGCGAACTCGCCGGCGAGGTCGTCGAGGTCGGCGACCACCTCGAAGACGCCCTGCCCGGTCGCGCCGACGGCACGGGCGATGCCGTGCAGCTCCTCGGCCGGAGCGGTGAGCGACGGGGTGAAGGCGCCGCTCGCCGACTTGTGGTTGACCGTGCGCGACGTGGAGAAGCCCAGCGCGCCCGCGCGGATGCCCTCGGCCGCGAGCTCGCCCATGCGGACGATCTCCTCCGGCGTGGGCGCCTCGGTGTGGTCGCCGCCCCGGTCGCCCATCACATAGCCGCGCAGCGCGGCGTGGGGCACCTGGGTGCCGATGTCGAGCGCGTAGGCCGCGCGGTCGAGCGCGTCGAGGTACTCGGGGAACGTCTCCCACTCCCACGTGATGCCCTCGTGCAGCGCGGTGCCGGGGATGTCCTCCACGCCCTCCATCAGCTCGATGAGCCAGCCGTGCTTGTCGGGCCGCACCGGCGCGAACCCCACGCCGCAGTTGCCCATCACCGCGGTGGTGACGCCCTGCCAGGCCGACGGCGCGATGAGCGTGTCCCAGCTCACCTGGCCGTCGTAGTGCGTGTGGACGTCGACCCAGCCGGGGGCGACGAGGAGGTCACGGGCGTCGAGCTCCTCACCGCCGGTGCCGGGTACGTCGCCGACCGCGGTGATGCGGTCGCCGTCGATCGCGAGGTCGGCCCGGCGGAGGGGGGCGCCGGTGCCGTCGGCGACAGTGCCGCCGCGGACCACGAGGTCGTGGGTGGGGTGCGTCATCGCGGCATTGTCGCACGGATCCCACTCCCTGGTGGCCGGTCCGGCCGTCCCTGCTGGCGCCGTCCGGCGTCCAGACGCCAGGGTGGAGGAACCGGACGGCGGCGGAGGGCGTTGGAGGACCATGGACGTCGGGACGGCGGTGACCGCGGCGTGGTCGTCGGGGATCTCCATGTACGGCGTCCTGGCCCTCCTCGGGATCGCCGGGCGGGCGGGCTGGATCGACGGGTTCTCCCTCCTCCAGCGGCCCGGGGTCCTCGTCGCGCTGATCGTGCTGTTCGTGGTCGAGCTGATCGCCGACAAGGTGCCCTACGTCGACAGCGCGTGGGACGCGGTGCACACCGTGATCCGGCCCGTCGCCGGCGCGTTCGTGATGACCCAGGCCCAGGACGCGTCGTTCGGCGAGCCGCTCCTCGCGCTGTCGGGTGGCGCGCTCGCGCTCAGCAGCCACAGCGCCAAGGCGTCCACCCGGCTGGTCGTCAACGCGTCACCCGAGCCGGCGAGCAACATCGTCGTGAGCGCGCTGGAGGACGGGTTCGTCGGCCTGCTCATGGCCCTCGCGTTCGCCTACCCGGAGGTCGCGTTCGCGATCACCCTCGTCCTCGCGATCGTCTCGATCATCGTGGCCGTGGCGCTGTTCCGCACGGCGCGTCGGATCGCCCGCCGCCTCCGGGCCCGCCGGGACGCGACTCGCACCGGTGTGGACGATCCCTGACCGACCGCGCGTGGTCAGTCGGTGGCGAGGGAGGCCTGCGGGTCGACGCGGTCCTCGAGGAACGCGAGGTACGGGAGCTCGAACACCGCGCGGCGCAGCCGGCCGGTGAACGGGAACGGCGGCCGGTAGTCGTCGGCCACGGGGAAGCCGCGGTCCTCGCCCAGGTAGAGGCGGGCGCCGCCGATCTGCCAGCGGAACGGCAGGTCCTTCGGGATCGACCCCTCGCCGAGCAGCACGCCGTCGCCCAGGAGCCGGACGGTGCCACCACCCGGCTCCTCGCGGGAGTACTCCACGCGCACCGCGGTGGCACTCGGCGCGAGGGCCGACGTGGCGTCGACCCGGTAGGGCACGCCGTAGCGCGACACGAGGAAGGTGGGGCGGCCGGCGAGCACGACCAGCGCCCACCCGTTGCTCCAGTCGCCCTGGGCGCACAGGACGCCCTCGACCGCGGCCTCCGTGGGGTCGAGCTCGACCGTGAGGTGGAAGCCGCCGGCCATCGGGGGCGTGCCCTCCTCGGCGATCGCCACCCCGGGCCGGAACGTCCAGCGGTAGCGCGGCGGGTGCGGCGACGGCTCCATCGCCACGACCCGACCGGTGAGGGTGTCGTCGAGCGGCAGGACGTCGAAGCGACCGGCCTCGGCCCACCACAGCTCCTCGAGCCGGCGGACGAGCTCAGGGTGCGCGTCGGCGACGTCGTGCGCCTCGGAGAAGTCGGCGTCGAGGTCGAAGAGCGACCAGCGGTCGGTGTCGAACGCGCGACTGCCCTCGAGCACGTCCTCGTCGGGCACGCCCTGCGACAGGTGGTCGGTCGTCGCCTTCCAGCGGCCGTCGACGATCGCGCGCGACCCGAGCATCTCGAAGTACTGCGTCTCGCGGCCGGGCGCGTCGGCGTCGGCGAACGACGGCAGGAGGCTCGCGCCGTGCAACGGCATCTGGGTGACCCCGCCCACGACCGCGGGGGCGGCGATGCCGGCGGCGTCGAGCACCGTCGGCACGAGGTCGATCGCGTGGCAGAACTGGCCGCGCACGTCGCCGCGCGCGTCGGGTGCGATGCCGGCCGGCCAGTGCACGATCAGCGGGGTGCGCACGCCGCCGAGCCACGTGTAGCGCTTCCACATGCGGAACGGCGTGTTGCCGGCCCAGGCCCAGCCCCACGCGTAGTGCCCGTAGGCGCGGTGCCCGCCGAGGTCGTCGATCCGGGCGAGCGACGTCTCGAAGTCGTCCTCCTGACCCATCGCCCACGAGTGCTCGTTGAACGATCCGTGCTCGCCGCCCTCCGCGCTCGCGCCGTTGTCGGTGCAGACCATCACGATCGTGTTGTCGAGCAGGCCGAGCTCCTCGAGGAACTCGATCACCCGGCCCAGGTGGTGGTCGGTGTGCGAGAGGAACCCCGCGAACACCTCCATCTGACGCGCGTAGAGCCGCTGCTCCTCGGCCGGCAGCGCATCCCACGCCTTCATCCCCGCCGGGCGCGGCGTCGGCTCGGTGTCGGGCGGGACGATGCCGTCGGCCACCTGACGGGCGAACACCCGCTCCCGCCACGCGTCCCAGCCGTCGTCGAACTGCCCGGCGTAGCGCTCGATCCACTCCGGTGGGGCGTGGTGCGGCGCGTGCATCGCGCCGGGCGCGTAGTACATGAAGAACGGCCGGTGCGGGGTGGACTGGTGCTGCTCGGCGATCATGCGGATCGCCTCGTCGGCCAGGTCCTCGTTGAGGTGGTAGCCCTCCTCCGGCGTGCGGGGCGGCTCCACGTAGGAGTTGTCGCGGATGAGGTTGGGCGCCCACTGGTTGGTGTCGCCGGCCGGGAAGCCGTAGTACCGCTCGAACCCGAGTCCGAGGGGCCAGCGGTCGAACGGACCCGACTGGTGCTGGTCCCACCGGGGCGCGATGTGCCACTTCCCGAGCGCCATGGTGTTGTAGCCCGCGTCGCGCAGGATGCGCGGGAGCGCGGCAGCCGTCTCCGGGATGCGGCCGTTGTAGCCCGGGAACCCCGTGGGCACGTCGGTGAGGAAGCCCATCCCGACCGCGTGGTGGTTGCGACCCGTGAGCAGCGCCGCCCGGGTGGGGGAGCACAGCGCGGTGACGTGGAAGCGGTGGTAGCGCAGCCCGTCGGCGGCGAGCCGGTCGAACGTGGGGGTCGCGATGTCGGAGCCGAAGCAGCCGAACTGCGCGAAGCCGGTGTCGTCGAGCAGCACGACGAGGACGTTGGGCGCGCCGTCGGGCGCCTTCGGCACGTCGGTGAAGGTCGGCGTGGACTCGGCGATCGAACGGCGGATCCGGGATCGGGTCATGCCCGGACGCTAGGCGTCAGGCGAGGCGCTTGGCGACGTCCTCGCCGGTGATGATCTTGTCGCGGTAGTCGTCGAGCCACCGGTTGAACTTCCCGGTCTCGTCGTCGTCGGCGCTCTGGCGCGGGTAGGCGGGGATCCGGTAGTCGGGGTCGAGCGGTGGATGGTCGGACGCGGGCTTGCGGGCCAACGCGGCCTCGATCACGGGCTCGAGCCGACGCGCCTTCTCGCGCTGGAGCTTCTCGTCGCGCTCGATGAACTCGGGGAGCACGTCCTTGGCGATGAGCTCGTAGCTCTCCATGATGTGCTCGTGGCGGTTGCGTCCCGCCGCCGACGAGAGGATCAGCATGTCGACGCCGATCTCCTCGTAGCGGAGGAAGAAGTCGCGGATCTGCGCCGGCGTGCCCATGGCGCCGCGGAGGCCCTCGGTGCCGGCCTCCACGACCTTGGCACCGAGGCGCTCCTGGTTCTTCGCGGCGAGGGCGACGGCCTCCGGGTCGTAGCCCGCGCCCTTGCGGCGCTCCACGTAGTCGGCCCAGATGTCGGTGTTGCCCGGGGCGTGGTGCCCGAACACGTAGTAGTGGCCGAGCGAGTAGCCGAGGAAGTTCGACCCCTCCGCACCCCGGCGCACGGCCTCCTCGCCGTCGGCGTGGCACATGAAGCTCGTCACGCACGCGAGGTTGGCATTGACCGCGTCGCCGATCGGCACGCCTTCGGTGGCCAGCGTCGTGTAGTAGTCCTCCACCCAGGCCCGGGCCTCCTCGGGGTCGAAGAAGGCGAAGCTCAACGCGCCGATGCCCTTCTGCGCCGCGAGGTGGATCGTGTCGCGGCGGGTGCACGCGACCCACACCGGCGGGTGCGGCTTCTGGAGGGGCTTGGGCACCACGTTGCGGGGCGGCATCTCCACGTGCTTCCCCGCGAAGCCCGTGAAGGGCGTCTCGCTCATGCACCGCAGCGCGACCCGCAGCCCTTCCTCCCACTCGGCCCGCTTGTCGTCGGGGTGGATGCCGAAGGCGTCGAGCTCGGTGGCCGCCGACCCCTCACCCGTCCCGAACTCCACCCGGCCGCCCGACACGAGGTCGAGGGTCGCGATCCGCTCCGCGACGCGGGCCGGATGGTTGATCGACGGCGGGGTGTGCATGATCCCGTGGCCGAGCCGGAGGTTCGTGGTCCGCTGCGAGAGCGCGGCCAGGAAGATCTCCGGGGCGGAGGAGTGGCTGTACTCCTCCAGGAAGTGGTGCTCCACCAGCCAGAACGTGTCGACGCCGATCCGGTCGAGCAGCTCGGCCTGCTCCATCGCCTCGGCGAAGACCCGGCGCTCGTCGCCGTCGGACCAGGGCTTGGGGACCTGGTGCTCGTAGAACGCTCCGAACTTCATGGGGTGACGGTACAACCGCCGTTGTGCCCGTGCGGGCCGCCGAACGCCGACCCGCACGTCGCGCACGCCGCCGGGGTGCGGGCCCGGGCCACGGACTAGAACAGGTCCCATCCAACCCTGGGAGAGGTCATGGCGCTGCCCGGCGACGCGGTCATCATCGAGGTCGGCCTCAACGAGGGAGCCGGCCAGGGGATCAACCCCCACGTGCCCATCACGCCCGACGACGTCGCGGCCGACGCGCTGCGCTGTCACGACGCCGGGGCCACGATGATCCACTGGCACGCCCGCGATCCCCAGTCGGGCGACCAGCGCCTGGGCGACGTCGACCTCTACGCCGCGGCGCTCGCGCCGATGCAGGCGGCCGGGCTGCTCGGCTACCCGAGCTACCCGGTCGACGGGGTGGCTCCCCGCAACCGGCTCGACCACGTGTGGGCGCTGCACGACCGCGGGGGCATGGAGCTCGCGCCGATCGACCTCGGCTCGGTCAGCACGGTTCCGTGGAACGCGCACCTCAACGACTTCGTCGGCCTCGACTGGCTGCGCACCCAGTCTGGCGTCGTCGACAACCCGCTCACCTTCGTGATCGACGCCGTCGAGATGGCCGACGCCCGCGGGATGACCTGCACGTTCGGCTCGTTCGACGTGGGCTGCAGCCGGATCCTGAGCATGCTCCACGAGTCGGGCCGCATCCGGGGGCCGGTCGTGCACAAGATCTTCCTGTCCGAGGGCTGGGCCGTGGGGCCCAAGCCGTCGGAGGCCGCGCTCGACCTGCACGTGGCCCAGCTGCCCGCCGACCTCGACCTCGAGTGGATCGCGGTGCCCTACTCGCACCACGACCCGGCCGCGGTGGAGCGCCTCTGCCGCTACGCGCTCGAACGCGGTGGCCACGTGCGCGTCGGCATCGGCGACAGTCCTGCGGCGAACCCCACCATGAGCAACCCCGAGCTCGTGGAGCAGGTCGTGGCCTGGGCCGACGCCGCCGGTCGACCGGTCGCGACCGCCGGGCAGGTCCGCGCCCGCCTCGGCCTCTGATCCCGCTCAGAGGCGCTTACCTTCGCGGAACTCGGGGGGCACCCAGGTGGGCTCGCGCCGCTCGCCGAACGCGGTGAAGCCCTCGATCACCTCGCTGCTCTCCAGCGACTGGGCGAACGTGATCTCGTCGATCGTCCCGTAGCGCCGGTTGATGATCTCCTTCACCGTCGACCGGGTCTGCGGCGCAACCATCAGCAGGTCCTTGGCCGCCTGCAGGGTGGCCGCCTCGAGCTCGTCGTGGGGGCACACCCGGGCGATGAGACCCATGCGCTGTGCCTCGAGCGCCGAGATCCTCCGACCGGTCATCAGCAGGTCGCGGGCGTTGGCGACGCCCACGTGCGCGGGGAGCATCGACGCGAGGTTGACGTCGACGACGCCGCGCAGCGTCTCGGGGGCGCGGAACGTCGCCTGCTCGCTCGCCACGCAGATGTCGGCCGCCATCGAGATGATGAGGCCACCGCCCTGGCACAGGCCGTTGACGCTCGCGACCACCGGCACCCGGGCGCGCCGGATCGCCTGGAACGGGAGGATGTCGATCCCCAGGTAGCCGATGGCGTCGTGGGTCGCGTCGTCGTGCGTCCCGGTCATGTCGCCGCCGGGGATGAACACGTCGCCCGTCCCCGTGATCACCAGACCGTGGAGGTCGGGATCGCGCTCCACCAGGTCGATCGCCAGGCGCATCCCCAGGTACATGGCCGCCGTGAGCGCGTTGCGGGCCTCGGGCCGGTCGACGATCACGTACCCGAGCGGGCCCCGGCGCTCGAAGCGGAGGTACGGCGTGCCCAGGTGGTCGCGGGCCGGGGCGGCCGCGGACTCGGGACCTTGGTCCCCATGCTCGGCGGTGGACATGGGGGCAATCTATGGCAGCATGACCGCCCGGCGAGAACGCGTTCTCGTCGGGGCCGCACCCAGGGAGGACGACCACCATGAGCGAGATCCCGCGGATCATCTCCGTCGACGACCACGTGGTCGAGCCGCCCGACCTCTGGACCGAGCGCCTGCCCGAGAAGTACCGGGAGCGCGGCCCCCGCGTGGTGCGCGAGAAGGCCAAGTTCGCGTTCGTGGGCGGCGTCTTCTCGTTCGAGCGCGACGCCGCCGACGGCGAGTGGTGCGACATCTGGCTCTACGACGACCTCGTCTACCCGTTCCCCAAGCTGTCGGCGGCCATCGGCTTCCCCGACCTCGACAACACGCCCGTCACCTTCGACGAGATCCGCCCCGGCTGCTGGAAGCAGGCCGACCGCCTCGCCGACATGGCCGCCAACTGGACCGACGCCTCGATCTGCTTCCCCAACGTGCTGCCCCGCTTCGCCGGGCAGACGTTCATGGAGCGCCAGGACAAGGAGCTCGCGCTTGCCTGCGTGCAGGTCTACAACGACTGGATCATCGACGAGTGGTGCGCCGGCGACGGCTACGGGAAGCTCATCCCGCTCACCATCGTGCCGCTGTGGGACGCCGAGCTCGCGGCCGCCGAGGTGCGCCGCTGCGCCGACAAGGGCAGCTACGCGGTGGCGTTCAGCGAGAACCCGCATCCGCTCGGCCTCCCGTCGGTCCACGACAAGGACCGGTTCTGGGACCCGTTCTTCCGGGCGTGCGACGAGACGGGCACGGTCGTCAACATGCACATCGGCTCGTCGTCGAAGATGCCGTCGACGTCGCCCGACGCACCGTTCATCATCTCGTCGACCCTGACCTTCGCCAACGCGATGGGGTCGTTCTGCGACTTCATCTTCTCGGGCACGCTGGAGCGCTTCACCAACCTGCGCCTCGCCTACTCGGAGGGCCAGGTCGGCTGGGCGCCGTACGTGATGGAGCGGGCCGACAAGCTCTGGGAGGAGCGGGCGGCCAACAGCTTCGGCTCCGACCTCCCGCACCCGCCGAGCTCCTACGTGCCCGGCCGCATCTGGTTCTGCATCTTCGACGACGAGGTCGGCCTCGCGAACCGCAACCTCGTGGGCATGGACCAGATCACCTTCGAGGTCGACTACCCGCACGCCGACAGCACGTTCCCGCACACCAAGGAGACCGCGCAGCTCATCTGCGACAAGGCGGGCCTGAACGACGACGAGCGGTACAAGCTCATGCGGGGCAACGCGATCAACCTCTACGACCTGCAGCGCTGGGGCATCACCGAGTAGCTCAGGCCGAGTGCCCTCAGACCGGTGCCGCTCCGGGAGGCTCCTGCTCTCCGGGTCGCTCCACTCGCTGGGCGCCACCGTCGGTCGAGTGCCTCAGGCCGGGGCCGGACCGGGACGCTCGTTGCGCTCCTGCTCTCCCAGCAGCATCGCGGCGACCTGGGGGGCGAGCTCGCGCGCCAGGGTGGCGATCTCTTCGTCCGACCAGGTCGCGGTCGGGATGTACGGGTAGTCGACGGTGATCATGTCGTAGTCGGGATGGCCGCTGATGCGCGCGATCGCGCCCGCCGAGTCCCGCATCTCACGGTGCACGATGCACACGCTGGGGATGCCTTCCCACTCCAGCTCCACGGCGTCCCGCAAACTGCGGGCACTGCAGCTGCCTCAGCCGCCGAACCCCGTGATGGCGACCGTCGCGCCCTCGGTGAGACGCGACCAGTCACCGGGATCGGGGGGCACCGAGACGCTCGACTTCACCACCTTGACCACACCGTCGAGCTCGGTGGTCGCGAGCAGCTGGGCCGCGAGCGCGTCGAGGAAGCGCTCGCTGCAGCCCAGCCCGTTGACCACGAGGCCCAGGCGCTGTCCGGAGAGCGACGGGGGCCGGGGTGCGAGCCGCGTGCGGGCGGTGCCCTCGACCGGGCCGCTCGTGGGATCGAGGGCGACGATGCTCATGGGTTGGTCCTCTCGACGGGGCGGGTGATCGGTCGGCGCGACGGGGCGGTCACCGCGCCGTCTCGCTCGGAACGTCGCCGGGGCGCTCCACCACGCGGGTGACCGCCCAGGCCAGGTGGGGGAAGAGCACCCAGGTCTCGGCCATGCCGGCGCCGCCGGCCGCCACGATCAGGATGTTCTCGGGATGGCCGAGGTTGACCCGGCGGTCGTGGAAGCCGGCGGTGGCGGCGGTGAGGCGGGGCCACAGGTAGGCCTGCATCCGCTCCTTCGACCAGCCGGCGTCGAAGAAGAAGCGCTGGTGCTCGCGACCCATCACGTACACGACGTTGACGCCGTCGCCGAGGAAGGCGTCGCCGGCGATGCCGTGGTAGCGCGTCTCGGCCACGAGCGTGTCGAGCACGCCCTCGGGATCGCGGCTCGACGAGTCCCACGCCGAGACCATCCGCATGATCGAGTGGACGGTCACCGTGCTCTGGTCGGGCGCGTACCCCCGCTGAACGTGGAGGGGCGTCCAGTCGCCGGCGGCTTCGTCCTCGCCGAAGCAGAACGAGTACCGCAACGGCCACGAGAACGTCGCACGGTCGAGGAACCCGGGCACCGCGCGGCACACGTTGCGGATCACGAGCCGCAGCGCCCGCCCGATCGTGGCGTTGGCGCGGAACCCGGGGCCGAGGCACCCGGCGCCGTAGGCGACGTCGAGCTCGTCGCGGATCGGGCCGTTGACGATGACCGCGTGCGCCGCGCCCGACAGCGTTCCCGTGGTGGAGTGGCAGTTGCCGTGCTCGTCGAGGTGGGCCCGCACGGCCGCCACGACGACGGGGAAGTACTCGGGTCGACAACCCGCCATGACCGAGTTGATCGCCGCGTGCTCCGCGGTCACCGTCACCTCGCGGGTGGGCACCACCCCGAGGACGGTGTCCGGAGCCAGGCCGGATGTGGCCAAGAAGGCCTCGACCCGCTCCGGGGTCGCGGGCACCACGGGCAGGCCGTCGGTCCAGCCCCGTTCGTAGGCGGCCTCGAGGAAGGCGTCGGCGTCGGGCCACTCCTCACGACGGGCGTGCAGCACCCCGCGACGCTATCCCAGCCGACCCGCCGCCGGGTGGGGATGCCACCACATCGACTGCCTACCCTGCCAACCTGTCACACCGGACCCGAGGCCACGACGGCCCGACCCGTGAGGTTGTGAGTGTCGAATCTGCGCGTGCTCCGCTGGGCGTTGCTGGTCGTGGCCATGTTCGGCGCGCTCCTCGTCGCCTGCAGTGGGGGTGGATCCGACAACGCGTCGAACCCGCTGGTCGAGTCGACCGGGAGCGATACCACCACCACTCCGCCGCCGACGGTCCCGCCCATCCAGACCGTGGCCGGGATGCCCCCGGTGATCGACCGCAACAACCTCTACAGCGAGACCGCCGCCGGGAAGTTCCTCCCGGACGTCAAGGACGACCGGGCCCTCGTCTACGTGCCGAACCGCGCGGAGAACACCGTGTCGGTGATCGACCCCGCGACGATGCAGGTGATCGACAAGTTCCCGGTCGGCATCAACCCCCAGCACATCGTCCCGTCCTGGGACCTGAAGACCCTGTGGGTCACCAACACCGCCGAGGGGCGGACCGACGGGAGCCTCACCCCCATCGACCCCAACACCGGCGCGCGCTCGGGTCCCGACGTGCCCGTCGACGATCCGTACAACATGTACTTCTCGCCCGACGGCAAGTCGGCGATCGTGGTGGCGGAGGCCTACAAGCGGCTCGACTTCCGTGACCCGGTCACGATGGCGCTGCAGAAGTCGATCCAGACGCCGAACTGCTCGGGGATCAACCACGGCGACTTCGCCATCGACGGCAAGTGGGCGATCTTCACCTGCGAGTTCCAGGGCAGCCTGGTCAAGATCGACATGACCACCGGCGAGGTCATCGGCTACCTCCAGCTCTCGGGCGGGGGGATGCCCCAGGACATCCGGCTGTCCCCCGACGGAACCACGCTCTACGTCGCCGAGATGGTGCGCAGCGGCGTGTACGTCGTCGACCCGGTGGCCTTCACCGAGACCGCGTTCATCCCGACCGGGACGGGCGCCCACGGCCTGTACCCGAGCCGGGATGCCAAGGTGCTCTACGTCGCGAACCGGGGCTCGACCCGGGTGGGCGGACCTCCGGGCGGCCAGGGCAGCGTGTCGGTGCTGGACTGGCTGAACGGCAACCAGATCCTCGCGACGTGGCCGGTGCCCGGCGGCGGCAGCCCCGACATGGGCGGCGTCAGCGCCGACGGCACCAAGCTGTGGCTGGCCGGTCGCTACGACAACGAGGTGTACGCCATCGACACGGCGACCGGCGCCTACACCGTGATCCCGGTGGGGCGCGAGCCGCACGGTCTGGTGATCTGGCCCCAGCCCGGTCGTTACTCGCTCGGGCACACCTCGAACCTCCGCTAGCCGTGGCCGACGCCCTCGATCTCACCCCGATCGACTTCGACTGCCTCCGCTGTGGCGCGGTCTCGCCGATGCGCTTCCGCGGGCTCTGCGGCGACTGTCGTGAGCAGGTGAAGGAGGGGCTGCGGCGCGACGCGCGTGAGATCGAGGTCGCCGAGTACGTCCCGAAGATGAACGTCACCCCCAACGCCGTGGCCCTCAAGGACGACTGAACGGGCATCGGGAGCGCCGCGACCCGGATGTCGGGACCTCGGGCCCTTTTCACCGGCTCCGGCCAGCCCGTACCATTCCGTCGTGGCCGAGCATGCCGAAGCCGGGCCCGCGGGCCTCCACGCCGTCGTCGGGATCGACGCGGCCTTCTTGCACACGGAGACCGCCAGCACCCACTGGCACGTGGTCGGGGTCGTGGTGCTCGACGACTCGCGGGCGCCCGAGCCGTTCGACGCCGAGATGCTGCGCCGGGTGCTCGCCGACCGGCTCGAGCACGTCGAGGTCCTGCGCCGGCGCGTGATCGACCAGGCGGTGGGGATCTCGCAGCCCCACTGGCAGCACACGGAGGTCGACCTCGACTACCACGTGCGCGAGGTGGTGCTGCCCGAGGGGGCAGGGCTGCCCGAGCTCGCCGCGTTGGCCGGAGAGATCGCGAGCACACCGCTGTCGCGTGACCGCCCGATGTGGGAGTTCACGGTCGCGCGGGGCCTCGCCGACGGCCGCGCCGCGATGGTCGCCAAGGTCCACCACTCGTTGGTCGACGGTGTCGCCGCCGTGGGGGTGCTGGGTGCGATCTTCGACGTGGAGCCCAACCTCCCGCCGTCTCGCCCCGCGGTCGCCACCGCCGTCGAGCCGCCGCCGGCCCGGCGCGACTACTTCGCGG
>VGCA01000072.1 GCA_016870245.1 Actinomycetota bacterium
CGCCGGTGCGTACACGTCGACGTTGCCGGCGCCGCCGGTGCGGCGCGCCTGGATGTCGAAGTAGTACGGCCCGGACCACAGGTCGAGGCCGTGGGCGCCTTCGTCGAACAGCGAGTCACGAGGCATCGGTCACCATCCCACCAGTAGGTCGGTCGTCGAGCCGAGCAGCGACGTGCCGAGGATGAAGCCGCTGAACTTCTGTGCGGAGCTCGTCTCGATCGTGCAGCTCCACCGGTCCTCGGAGGCCGACCACTCGATGCTCTCAACGAACAGCGCGAACGTGTAGGTGAGCCCCTTCGGGGTGCGCTTCTTGACGGCGATGCGGTACCCGCGGTCGAGGCCGAGCAGCGTGGGAAACCGGTAGTCGCCCGGCACGAGCTCGAAGGTGAGCGAGTCGATGCGAGTGTCGAAGTCGGTGTAGCGGCCGAGGCGGAACTCGGCCCAGCGGGCGGCGTCGGTGTCGCTCTGGAGCAGCAGCCCGGTGGCCGTGTCGGTGCGGGGGAAGTACTTGCCGACGCTGGCCGAGTCGGTCGAGGTCTGCGGCGTGCCACCCTCGATCGAGCCCGTAACCGTGTTGAGGATCTGCCCGTCATCGTTGGCGATCTCGATCGAGTCGTAGTGCAGCTCGCCGGCGTCGACGTCGTCGCCGAACGTTGCCTGCACGGTGAGCGACACGGTGTCCTCGAAGCGGGAGTGCCGGTCGCGGAAACGGACCCGGTTCTGGGCGTCCATGTCGAGGTAGCCGGCCTCGGCGGTCTCGGCGGCCTGCATCTCCTCGAGCGGAGCGGTCGAGCGGGTCGTCGCTGCGACGGTGCTCTTCCCGGTGTCGAGGTCCCGGTCGAGGCTTGCCCAGCCGTGGTCGTCGAGGCGCCGCCCGATACGAGCTCCGGTGGTCTCGCCCGCACCGGCGGCGGCGGAGGGGCCGGACGGCACGTTGAGGTTCAGCGCCTTGAATGCGTCGGCGCCGACCATCGTCGCGAACGCCTCGCGGCGCGTGTACGCCGGGTCCCACCTCTCGGCGTAGACGGCGTTGATCGAATAGACGGTGCCCGACCCCTGCGGGTACTCGACCCGGATGCGCACAAGCACCATGGGGCGGACCTGGGTGACGCCGGCGGACACGAAGCGGCCTGCGAGGTTGCGGGGGTTGAAGTCGTCGTTCTGGTCGGCGAGGCGCACGGTCGCGGTGCCGGCCGACACGGGCTCGAACGGCCGTGCAGCTCCACGCCGGGAGGTGAAGCCGATCACGTACTCGGAGATGTCCTCGCCGGTGTTCTGCGGGGCGAGGACACCGGTGCCGAGCAGCCCTCGAGCGGTGTCGCCGAGGATGAGGTAGTTGGTGCCGAGCGTGCTGCCGAACGCGGCGGTCACCATGGGCTTCGGGTAGCCGCTGGTGCTGGTCACGCCCCGCCGCGCTTTTCGTAGGCGTCGATGCAGCGGACGAGCTCACGGCCGATCTCGGCGCGGTCCGCCGACGGCGGCACGTTCACGACGATCTGGTAGGTGCGGCCCCCGCCGGCGCCGACGGGAGCGAGGTGCGCCATCTGCTCGGAGGTGAAGATGCCCTCGCCGTCGGCGAGGCGGGCGAGCCCCTCCCGGGCGGTCATGCCGCTGCGGTAGATGCCGCCGGTGTGGAACGTCGGGATCGGGTTGTCGGGGAGGTCGATGTCCGGGGCGGGCCACGGCATGTTGATCTTGTCGGGCACGAGGTCGTTGGCCGTGTTGGCGAACGCGTTCCACGCCCCCTTCATCACGCCGAGGATCCCCTCGGCGATGTCGCCGGCGATGCCGACGGCGTCGGTG
Source organism: Actinomycetota bacterium (assembly GCA_016870245.1). Lineage (GTDB taxonomy): Bacteria > Actinomycetota > Acidimicrobiia > IMCC26256 > PALSA-555 > CAIUKV01. The sequence continues at coordinate 1,804 of VGCA01000072.1, forward strand.
AACGCGGCCTTCAGCCCGCCGAGCAGCGCGCCGCCGAGCTGCAGCCCGGCGCCGGCCATGGCCAGGTAGAAGCCGGCGATACGCCCGGGGAGCGACTCGATGAAGCCGACTATGCCGTCGATGCCTGCGCTGATCGCCGCCTTGATGCCGTCCCACGCCGCGCCGGCCGCTGCCTTGATCCCGTTCCACGCGATCGACCAGAGGTCGCCGATCGTCGCGAGCGCGATCGAGATCCCGATCCGGATCGAGTCGAGAGCGAGGTTGATCGTGTTCCGGATGGCGTCCAATGCGGCGCCGACGAGCGTCTGGATGCCGGTCCACGCCTGGTCGAAGTCGAGGGTGAGCAGCCCGAGGACGATGTCGATGATGCCGCGGATGGCGTCGACGCCGGCCTTCACAACGCCCCGGATGTACTGCCATGCGGCGTCGATGATCTCGCCGATGTGGTCCCAGACGTTGCGGATCAGGATGAGGGCCGGCCCCCAGACGATCTTCAGGTACTCGACGACGTTCTGCACGGCCTGCCGGATCTTGTCCCAGCGCTGCTCGAAGAACGCGACGAGGTTCGCGACCTGCCCCTTCGCGTAGTTGAAGCCCTCGACGAGCCGGGGCCACACCTCGGCGTCGAAGAACGCGACGACGACCTCGACGGCGTGCTGCACCTCGGGCCATGCGTCGCGGAGCCAGTCGACGGCGGGCTGCGCCTTCTCCCGGATGGTTGCGATGATGCCGGGGAGGCGGTCCATAGCGACGCCGAGCGCGTTGAACACCTTGGTTGCGACGGGCTCGAGGGCGACGAGGACCTTGTTCTTGAACATCTGCCACTTCTCGGCGAAGTCCTGCGTCTCGGCGCCGGCGCCCATGATGGTGTCGCCGCCGCCGGTGATGCTTGCGAGCAGCTCGTCGTAGGAGAGCTTCCCCTCACGGATGAGCTGCGCGAACTTCGGTCCGGCCCGCTGCCCGAGGACGTCGAACGCGATGCCGCGCGCCTCGTCGTCGGAGGCGGCGCTCTTGATCCGGTCGATGAAGCCGGCAAAGAACTGCTCTGCGGGGATGCCGTCCTTCGCTGCTTCGCCGAGCGCCTTGGTGAGCGACGGGATGGCGTCAGCGGCGGAGAGGCCGGCCTTGCCGAGCGTGCCGATGATGGCGGCGCTCTGCGCGAAGTCGAAGCCGAGCCCTCGGAGCACGAGCCCGGAGTCGGCCATCTGCCCCGCGAGGTCGGTGAACGAGAGGCCAGACTTCTGCGAGGCGCGGAAGATCTGGTCGAGGGCGATGCCCTGGTACTCGGCGCCGATGTTGAAGCCGTTGATGGCGTCGGTGCCGGCCTGGAGGTTGGCCGAGAGGTCGGTGCCGGTGATGCGCGACACCTCGAGGAACTGCTCGGCGCGGTCCTGCAGCACGGTGCCGGTGAGGCCCAGCTTCTGGTTGAGCAGCGTGATGGCGTCGGACGCCTTCCCGAAGTCGGTCGGCACGTCCTGCACGACCTGCTTGAAGTCGTCCTTCAGCCGCTCGAGGTCGGCGCCCGTGGCGCCGGTCCCGACCCGGATCTTGTCGTAAGCCTCGTCGAAGCTCTCGCCGATCTTGAACAGCGCGATGCCGGCGCCGACGGCGGCGGCGGCGAACGCCGCTCCGATGAGCAGTCCGACCTTGGCAAACTGGGCGCCGACGTTGCTCGAGGTCGCGCCCGACGCTGCGTCGAGCTTCCCGAACGCCGTCATGGCGCCCTTGACGTCGCCGGTGATGATGACGCTGAGAACCTTGCTGCTGGCCATCATCACCTCCTGGGGCGGTTGAGCTCCTCGAGCGCGGCGAGGTACTCGTTCAGCTCACCTGCGGAGAGTCGGCCGACCTCCCACGGCTTGATGCCGAAGTGGTACGTGAGTGAGGGCCACGAGCGACGCGCCGCGGCCCTCACGCTTCCGGGGAGTCGTCTCCGTCCTCGTCGACGGTGACCTCGACGTCGCCCTCGGCGAGGTCCTCGGGCCATGCGTCGCGGAACTTCGCCCAGCGGCCCTGCTCGCCGGCGATGAGCGTGGCGAGGTAGCAGAGCAGCGCGATCTGCAGCTCGCCGATCGCCGTCCGAGTCGTGGTCACGTACTCGACGGTGCGGCCCGTCTCGAGCTCGAAGCGGTCCATGATCTTCATGGGGATGTTGTTCGGGACGATCGTGTACCGCTGGTCGCGGACCCGGATGGTCATCGTGGTCGGTGCCTGCGCGGCGGCCTCGACGCGACGGCCGACACCGGGAGTGGGAGCGGGAGTGGACATGGTGAGGATCCCCCCTCGTGGGTTGGGTTGGTCAGAACGCGATCGAGATGACGCCGTTGCCAGCGACGTTGCCGAGCGGGCCGGGGAACGGGCCGTCGGAGAGCTCGTCGAGCATCTGCTCGTAGAACTCGAGCAGCTCGTCGAGGTGCTCGGCGAGGGCGTCGTTGATGGCGTAGGGACCCTGGCCGGCCACGGCCACGTCCCAATCGTTCCCGACCCACGGCGGGTGCTGCGCGGTCGACCCGTCGTAGCGCGGGTTGGCGTACCAGCCCGAGTGGCGGATCGCTCCCCAGAACGCGACGTTGCCGAACTTGTCGACACGGGAGGGGAGTACCGAGATGCGCGCCGCCTGCTCGTCGCCACGCCCGCCGATCGCTGACGCGGCCCGGGCCTGCACGCCGCCCATCCCGCGGGCACGAGCACGGGCGAGGTCCGCGGCCTTGTCGGCGAGCTTCTTGTGGGCGTCCTCGAGCAGCTCGGGCGCTTGGGCCATCGATGCCCGGAGGGCGGCGCGGAACTCGCGCAGCCCGGAGATCTCGAACGCCACGCTCGGCTAGCTCGCCTCGGTGAGAGCGATCGAGATGGCGGTCGAGTCGGCCCCGGAAGCGACGCACTTCATCGGGATGCTCTGCGTCACGAGGCCACGCCCGCTCACGTACGGGGTCTTGCCGTCGAAGCGGACGTTCGTGGTGATGGCCAGCGAGAGGCCGGCCGAGTCGGTGAACGTGAGCACGACGGCGTGCTCAGTGCCGTTGAGGTACCGCCGGTACTGCGTGAGGTCGGTGAGCTCGACGTCGAGCGTCATCATGTACTCGCGGAGGTCGGCCTCGAGGGGCTCGGAGGTCACGTCCTGGCCGAGGAAGAACCGCTCGGTGTTGAGGCCGTTCTTCGCCGAGAGCTTCGCCTGCGTGACCTTCGCCGAGCTGCCGCCGATGGTGACGCTGCCGCCGGTGAACTTGACCGGCTTCAGCCCGGAGGCGTAGCTCGCCGATGCGAGAGCCACGCCGATCGTGAACGTGATGCCCGTGCCGGCGCCGGACGCCGCGGCCGAGAGGGTGGCGGCGGTCGCCGACGTGACGCTCGCGATGGTCGCGCCGGCGGGGATGTTCGTGCCCGAGATCGGCTTGCCGACGTCGTCGCTGGTGAACGCCGCCGACGCCGACGTGATGCTCGTCGACGCGTTGGTGGTGACGCCGTCGGTGACGGTCCGCACGAGGATCTCGCGGACGCCGACGAGGTCGATGCCGAGCGTCGCGATCGCCCCCTCGTTGCACGCGAGCTCCCAGCCGACGACCTTGCACCCGGAGAACGTCCGAGGCTGCACGGTGCCGGACACGTCGGGCGTGCCGATCTGCACGGTGAGGCCGTAGCCGTCGAGGTCACCCGGCGTGTACGGCGACGACGAGTCGCCCATGAAGTGCTGGAACAGCGTCGCGACGCTCTTGTTGAACAGCTCGGTCTGCACGCCGCCGGTGACTTTCTTGCGGCCCGGCCCCCACTGGTCCGAGGTCGCGACACGGCGGCCGGCGAGGATCCCGGCGGACTCGAGGCGCTCGACCTCGGTGGTGAGCGTCTCGGAGATCAGCGGGAGGAACGTGTCGACGACGACGGGCACGCCCCACGAGCTCTCCGCCTTGAAGCCCCACTGCGCGGCGAGGCCAGACTTTAGCGACATGGCGAACTACTCCTGGGTCTGCGCCTCGGCGGGCGCCTCGTCGGGGGTGCCCTCGGTCGAGGGCTTCGGGCGGGGGGACCGGGACCGGGTCGCGGTCCACCCCTGCGCGATCAGCTGCTCGCCGAGGACGTCGTCGACCTCGACCTCCTCGCCGGCGGCGACGGGCCGCGCGAGCGGGGTGACGTGGCTGTAGTCCTGGGGGGCGGTGACCTTCACGGGGGCTCCTACTCGTAGCGGGCGTGGCACGCGACGGTGATCTCGCCGAAGCCGATGACACCGGCGCCGCGGAGGTCGCCCGAGGTCATGCGCTCCCGGGAGATGACAGCGTCGATGAGGCCGGTGAACCCGTCCGCCGACGGGTCGTCGGCGAACACGTCCTCGATCGCGGCGACGATCTCGGAGAGGCGGGTCATCGTCGAGTCGAGATCGCTCTGGCCAGCGACCCGGATCTGGAACGGGATGGTGAACTTGTCGTCGCGGTGCTTCCGGCCGCCGACCATGACGGGGTAGGTGACTTCGCCGTCGAGCTCGTCGACCCACACGGCCTCGGCCTCGAGCTGGTCGCCGGGCCAGCCCGGCTCGACCTGCACGCCGGCGAGGTCCTCGACGCCGATCGTGAGGGTGACGCCGGTGCCGGCACCGGTCGCGGGGGCGGAGAGCTCGACCTCGGTGGCCGAGGTCACGGTGGCGATCGTCGCCCCGTTGGGGATCCCGGTCCCGGCGATCGGCTTCCCGACGTCCGTCGACACGAACGCGGCAGACGCCGAGGTGACGGTGGCGTCGCCGTTGACGGTGGCGCCGTCGTACACCTGCCGCGTCCGGATGAGGGCGATGAGGTGCTCGGTCAGCGCCCAGCGGATCGTGGTCGGCGCACCCGGCACTAGAACGGCGCCCGGTAGTCGGGGAGGCTGTTGAGCAGCCGGTCGACGTCGAGGTAGCCGGTCGGCCGCCGGTTCGCCTTGTCGGGCGTCGAGAACCGGGTGGTGAGCCCCTCGACGCTCTGCGAGATGATGTCCCGGGGAGCCCCGGAGCGGCCCGAGAGCGAGCTCGAGCGGACGTACTCGCGGGCGGCCTGCACGAGCAGCGGGTCGGCGAGCGTGAGGGTGACGCCGGTCCCGGTGGCGGTCGCCGCGGCGGAGAGCTCCACGCTCGTCGCGCTGTTGATGGCGACGATCGCCGAGCCCGAGGGGATGCCGGTGCCGGCGACGGGGGTGCCGAGGTCGGCGTCGGTGAACGCCCCGGTGGCCGAGGTCACGGTGGCGTCGCCCGAGGCGGTGACGCCGTCGGCGAGGACCCGGTAGCCGAGGCCGTGCGTGTACGCGACGGCGACCCGGTCGCCGGCGGCGAAGCCGGCCGGGCAGTAGAGCACGCCGGCGAGCTCGTCGACGGTGTACTCGGTGGCGGCGAGGACCTGCTCGGTGCCGCCCACGGCCGGGCTCGTCACGGTCACGCTCGTGACGGCCCGCACCTTCGGCCACGAGAGCCGCAGCGACGTGTCGCACTCCCGGAGGACCCAGAGGTCGACCTGGGAGCGCGTCGCGAACGCCACCCCTCGGTAGTCCACCGCGATCGCGTCGAACGCGGCGAGGTGCCCCTCGATGGTGGCGTCGGGGAACTTGCCCGTGTCGGCGAGGGCGTCGAACGCGCCGCGCAGCTGCGCGGCGGTCTGGTAGAGCACCTCAGCCCTTCGCGCGTGCCCGCTTGGGCTTGGCGTCCTCGGCGGGCTCCGCGGCTTCGGCCTCGGCCTCGGCCTTCTTCGGGGCGGGGCCGTCAACGGGCGTGATGACGCCGGGCGAGTCGACCTGGAGCCATGCGGCGGTCTCGTCGTCGAGCTCGACCTCCTGCCCGGCCTGGAACGCCAGGTCGGCGCCGTTGCTGTACGCGTGCCGGATGACGTAGTCGCCCACAGTCCGGTTCTCCTTCGGTGAGGACAGATGAGAACGCGTGGGAAAGGGCCGTCTGACCCCGGAGGGTCAGACGGCCCCAACCCGAACCCCGGCTAGGCCAGGGAGATGTTGCGGATCACCGCCGCGCACTCCAGGCCCGCGGCTGCGCCCGTGGGCGAGTACCGGCCGAGGCCGTTGCGGAGCGAGTAGACGATGCGGGTCTGGTCGGTCGCCGGGATGCGCTCGAGCTCGACCTGCACCTGGCGGCGCCAGCCGAACACGAACCCGCCCCGGTTGAACGCGACGACCTGGCCGAGGGTGTTGTTCCCGCCGGTGGTCGACACCTTCCCGTCCGCTTCGGTGAGCGGGACCGCGATGCTCGAGATGAACGGGTTGCGGCCGATGCGGGCCACCTCCCCGTTGAGCACCGTCGCGTTCGGGCCGTACTTGTCGACCGTCAGGAGCTCGGTGATCGCCGCGGCCTTGTCCGCGGTGAACGGGTCGGCGACGTACACCAGATCGTCGGGGTCGACGGGGTGGCCCCAGTCCTGGAGGTAGGTCGTGTCGACCATCAACGCCCGGAGGCCGGTGAGCGCCGCGTAGGTGATCGCCGCTCCGGACTGGTTCGTGACGTTCGCCGTGTTGTCGACGAGTGCCGCGTGGCGGATCCCGTCGTAGGCCAGGTAGTGCTTCGTGTCGGCCGGGTCGGCGTCGTCGAGGTTGATGTTCCCCGTCGCCGCGTTGGTCGTGTCGCCGTTGAGGGCGAGCGAGTCGAGGTAGTGGGCGAGGGACTTCGCGGCCTGTCCCCGCAGGAACGGGACGTACCCGATGATGGAGTCCTCCTCCATCTCACCCGACCACATCTGGTGGATGACGAACTTCTTCGCCGTTACCGTCGCCCGGTTCGACCCGGTCTTGCTCGTCGAGAAGTTCGACGAGTTGTTGGCGGTCGACTCCGACACGAACAGCATCTCGGGGAGGTCGGCCTCGACGGGCAGGTACGCCGTCGGGTCCGTCATCTCGAAGGTGTTGATCAGCGGGGCGACACGGCCGAGGCGGCTCGGCGCCGACCAGAGCTCGCCGACGTACTGGGCGCCGACGAGCTGCGAGCCGTAGCCCGACTCGGCGGTGTCCATCGCCGCGTACACCTTCGCCCGCTCGAGGCGGTTCTGCGGGGTGTCGGGCTGCGCGTCGAAGAACCGGTCGACGGCGGCGAGGTCGCGGGACTTCGCCGTCGCGGCGTCGACGTAGGTGCCGTCGCTCACCGCCCGGAACGCGTTCTCCAGCTCCTCGCTCGGGCCGGCCGACTTGCCCTGCTGACGGGCCGACGTGAGGAGGTTGTGCAGGAACTCGACGTCGGACGCGCTCATGCCGAGCCGCCCGTACTTCGAGCCCTTGAGCTTCGTGTCGGGGTCACCCGCGAACGTGAGCTTGCGGGCGTACTCCTTGCCTTCGTCGCTGTCGAGGAACCCGTCGAGAAACGCCTCGACCTTCGCCTTGATGGCGTCGTCGGTGGGGATCTCGGCGCGGATGCCGTCGAGCTTGCTCGTGATGTCCGCCGCGAGCTGCTCGACCAGGGTGGTCTCGCTCATTGCTGGGTCTCCTTGGTGTGCGCGAGCAGCGCTCGCAGGAACGCCTCGGCGTCTGCGTCGGCATGGGTGGTAGGGGGCGCCCCTGTGGAGGGGCTGGGTTCTCCGCCGGTGGCGGCGGGGATCTCGGTGGCCGCGGCGGCCGGGGCCGGCGCGGGCTTGGCGAGGCGCTCGAGGGCGGCGACCAGCGTCTCGACGTCGACGGTGCCGCCGGCCTGCACCTGGAGGGTGGCGGAGGCCTGCGTCTCGGGCACGAAGATCTCGTCGACGAGGCCGTGCTCGAGCGCCTGCGCGTCGGTGAGGTACAGGTCCGAGCTCATCAGCGCCCGGAAGTCCTCGACGGTCCCGCCCGAGCGGGAGGCGTAGATCCCGGCGATCACGTCGTTCTGCTGGTCGAGCAGATCGGCGAACGCGCGCATGTCGGCGGCGGGGCCGACGCACAGTCCCCACGCCTCATGGATCATCATCTGGGCGGACTGCACGATCACCCGGTGGTCGCCGGCCTGCACGATCACGCTCGCGATCGAGGCGGCCATGCCGTCGACCCGGGTGGTCACGCGGGCGGGGTGCATGCGCAGCGCGTTGTAGATCGCGAGGCCGTCGAACACGTCGCCGCCCGGGCTGTTGATCTGCACCTCGATCGACGGGGCGGTGATGCCGGCGAGGTCCCGGGCGAACTGGTCCGCCGAGATCCCCCACCAGGAGATCTCGTCGTAGATCCGCACGGTCGCCACGTCCCCCTCGGCGTTCTTGATCTCGTACCAGGAGCGGCCGGCCGCACGAGGCAGCCGGGCGCGCACCTTGTCGCGGAGGGCGTCGAAGTCCATCGGCGGAGTACTCCTGGGGTCAGTGGCGGCCGTTGCCGTTGTGGGCGGCGACGGGGAGCTCGAGGTGGGGGCGGATGAGATCGGCGAGCGCCTGGGCGGCGGAGGCGTCCTTGGCCGGCACGGTCGTGTCGGTGGCGGAGCCGATCGGCGCCCGGTTCACCTGCGCCCACCAGCGGTCGCCCCACGGCACCGGGGCGAGTCCGCGCGAGGCGCGCCACTCGTTCACGGTGAGAGCACCGGCCTCGATCTGGCCGCGCTCGCGCTCCCACTCGGCGTTCCACGCTTCCTGCAGCGCCGCGACCTTGGAGTAGTCGTGCGCGATGTGCCCGACCTTCGATCGGCGGAACATCGGGATGAGCTGCTCGCGGAGCTCCTCGGCGAAGAACGTCCCCTCGGGCACGAGGGTGTTCTCCCAGAGCAGCCGGTCGTAGACGGTGGCGTTCGCGAGCGTCGCGTACTGGAGGTCGTTCATGAGCGGCGCCGGAACGCCGTAGGCGTTGCACGCTTCGCGGACGGTGATGTTCAGCCCGTTGACCCACTCGGCGTCCTTGGGGCTGACGGCGCCCATGGGCTGGAACTGCGCGGCGAAGCGGAGCACGGCCCACCGGTGCTGCTTGTCGGCGCCGCGGTGCCGCTGGTCGAGCAGCGCCTCGAGGCGCTTCGCTGCGTCCTCGTCGTAGGTGACGCCCTCGGGCGGCGTAATGGTCCCGCCGAGGTTGTAGCCGTTGTCGAAGATCCCCTTGTTCGCCTTCATCATCGCCTGCTGCGTGTCGGCGGCGAGGCGCGCGGCGGCGAGCGGCGAGAGGGCGGAGTACTCGTCGAGCGGGTTCGGGTTGCGGAACCACACGACCTCGTCGGTGCGGAACGCGATCTCGGGGCCGCCGCCCGCCGGCGTGTAGATGAAGCCGGCGAGGTACTTGTCGGGGTGGGGCACGGGCCGCATCTGCGTCGGCTTGACCCACCAGAGTTCGCGGGGCACCTTGCGGTCGTCGCGCTCGACGACCCAGAACGCCGCGCCCCAGAGGTCCCGGCAGAGCGAGGTCTGCATCTTCAGCCGGTACGGCGTCCAGAACGGGTTGACGTAGCGGAGCAGATCCCACTCGACGCCGCCGGTGATCTCCCGCTTGTTCGGCGTGTCCTCGTCGTACAGCCGGATGGGGAGCTTCGCCTGGAGCCGCGCCCGGAGGTGCGCGAGCGAGTAGACGAGGTTCGACGTGGCGATGTAGTCGCCGTAGGTCTCGGGGGAGAACCGAGAATCGTCGTGCCCGCGGGTCCGTTCCCACTCGTCGACGGTGGCGCCGACGAACGCCTGCGGCCGGCGGCGCTCGTCGATGCGCTCGAGCAGCCCCACGCGCTACCGGTCCTCGTTGCGCTTGCCGGCCTGCCAGCCGACGACGGTCGCCGCCCAGCACCAGGTGAGTGCGACCCATACGATGGCGAACACGGCGCGCACGAGGAAGCCGAGCACGAAGAACGGTGCGGCGAGGATGGTGAGCAGCACCCGGAGGGGGCGGAGCTCGCGCGCCTGGTCGTGCACCCGGTCGATCATCACGGTCGTGTTCATGCCATTAGCTCCCCTGTGAGCACGACGGGACCGCCGGCGGCCGGCGCTGTCGCCCGGTCGAACGCGGCGACTGCGCAGATCCCGAGGTCGATGTGCCGCTTCGATGCCGGGTTCTCCTTGACGGGCCGGGCGCCGAACCGGTCGACCTTCAGCTGCATGTTGGCGACGTGCCGGGCGAGGCGCGGGTCGCCGTCGTGTGAGAGGCCGCCGTCGAGCACGGCGTCGTAGAACTTCTTCCACGCCGGCACCATTCGCTGCGGCGAGCTCGTCGGGTACTCGGCGACGAGCAGCCCCTCGTCCTCGAGGTCGGCGATGGTCTGCTGCCAGCGGAACGGGTCGAGGTCGACCTCGCGGGCCGGGTTGCTGGTCGACCGGGCGGTGTCGAGGATCCGCTGCTTCACGTCGTTGATGGGGACGCGCCACTCGACGGCGTCGAGGGGCCGTTCCCAGCAGTCGACGACGAACAGGTGCGGACGGTCCTCGATGGTGCAGCCGACGAATCCGGTGCAGTCTCCCGACCAGGATCCGTCGACGAACAGCACGACGGGCTTCCCCTCGATCGAGCGGTCGGGGTCGGCTCGCTTCTGCCACACTCCGTGGGGGAGCGCGGTGTGGGAGCCGGCGACGAACACGTTGGTGCGCTTGATGCGGAACTCGGACTCGGGGGTGGTGCGGACGGCGTCCTCGAAGTCCTGCGGGTCGATGAGCCCGGTGATGAGGCCAGGGTTGGACTCGGCCCACACGGCCGGATCCCGGTGGTCGGAGCCGGCGCCGCGCTTCGGTTCCCACCAGCAGAAGCCGAACGAGGGGTCGTGCTCCTCGCCCGAGGCCACGGCCTTCCCGTACTCGTAGAGCTCGACGCAGATCGTGTCGCGGCCGTGCGAGTCGGTGAGCACGCCGGCCGTGGTGATGGCGAGCACGAGCGGATCGATGCGGGCGCCGAGGCCGAGGTTCATGACGTCCCAGAGCTCACGGTCGGGTTGGGCGTGCAGCTCGTCGAACACGACTGCGGTCGGGTTCAGCCCCTCCTTGGTGAACGCCTCGGCCGAGAGGACCCGGTAGATCGACCCGGTCAACGGCACCTCGAGGACGTCCTTGTAGACCTTCACGAGGTCGTCGAGCTCGGGGTCGAGCGCGACCATGTCGCGGGCCGTGCCGAACACGATGCGGGCCTGGTACTTGTCGGCGGCGCACGAGTAGATCTCGCCGCCGTCGGGGCCGCACACGAGCTCGTTGAGGGCGAAGCCCGCGCCGAGGGTGCTCTTGGTGTTCTTGCGGGCGACGCCCACGAGGACCCGTCGGTGTCGGCGGCGCCCCGTGTCGGTGCGGCGGGCGAGCGCCCAGCGGAACAGCTCGTGCTGCCACGGGCGGAGGGTGATGTGCTCTCCGCGCCGGCCGGCGTAGGAATCCTTCGTGATGCGGCAGAAGCCCTCGACGAACTCGGCGAACGCCGCCCCGTCCCCCGCGCGCCGTTCCGCTGCGGTGGTCTTGGTGAGGTAGCGGGGCGGCCAGCCCTCAACCCGCCGAGCGGCGCGAGCGGAGCTCTTCGAGCTTGCTTGCACGCTTCACCTCGGCGAGTCCGAGCCGGGTCCGATCGGTGGGGGTGAATCCGAGCAGCGAGAGGTTGCCGACGATCTGCTTGTCGAGGTCGCGCAGTGCCCGCCGACGGTCGAGGTCGCCGGGCGACTGGAGCGCGTGCGCCCGGAGGGCGACTCGCTCGTCGAGCTGCTCGCACGTCATGAGCAGCAGCTCGAGGTCGGTGCGGGCGATCCACGCGGCGCCGGCGGTCCAGGCACGGTCCCAGAGCTCACGGCCGGGCGGGCCGAGGGGGCGGGTGGGGTCGGGGAGGACCTCGACGGCGGGTAGCGCCGGCGTGGTCGCCGGGTCGGGGAGGGGCCGCTTGCCCGGGTTCCCGCGGGCACGCTTCTTCTCGATGGGGACGGGAGGCCGACCGGTGCGAGCCATCAGTCGGTGAAGCTCACGGGCTGGCCGGTCCGGTCGAGGATCGGCACGTCGCCGGTGTGCTCCTGCCAGCGGCGGCAGATCACGTCGGCGTACCTGGGGTCGAGCTCGACGAGCCGGGCCA
>VGCA01000073.1 GCA_016870245.1 Actinomycetota bacterium
CCACGGCCAGCCCGAGACCGGCCGAACCGGCCGCCACCGCGGCCCGCCTCCCTGCGATCCCCAGATCCATCGGGTCTCCCCTCGTCCTCGCTCGTCGTCCTCGTCATGCGCGTCGTGCGACCGACGCCCGCGCGGGGATCAGCCCGGCGGCGGGCCGCTGCGGTGGATCGGGCCCCGCCCGTCGCGCAGGTTGGGCACCGCCACCCCGGCCCGATGGGCGATGATCTCCGCGCAGATCGACACCGCCGTCTCCTCCGGCGTGCGTGAGCCGATGTCGATCCCGATCGGGGCCATGACCCGGGCGAGCGCGGCGTCGTCGAGGCCGGCCGCGCGCAGCCGGTCGGTGCGGGTGGCGTGGGTCCGCCGCGAGCCCATCGCCCCGATGTAGCCGACGCGGGTCGCGACCGCCCCGACGATGGCCGGCACGTCGAACTTCGCGTCGTGGGTGAGCACGCACACCGCGTCGCGGGGGCCGAGCCGGTCGGCGACCTTCTCGAGGTAGCGGTCGGGCCAGTCGTTGACCACCTCGTCGGCCATGGGGAACCGGGCTCGGGTGGCGAACACCGAGCGGGCGTCGCACACCGTCACGCGGTACCCGAGGATCTTCCCGACCCGGACGAGGGCGGCGGTGAAGTCGACCGCGCCGAAGATGACCATCAGCGGCGCTGGCGCGAACGACTCGATGAAGACCGTGACCTCGCGCTCGCGCGCCTCGCCGTGGCGGCCGTAGTGCCGGGTGGAGGTGAGGCCCACGTCGAGCTCGGCGAGCGTGTCGCGGGCGACCACCCGGTCGAGCTCGGGGTCGCCGAGGGTCCCGAGCACGGCCGCGCCGGGCCGGACCACGAGCTTGGCGCCCACGTGAGGGCCCTCGGTGACCGTGGCGAGCGCGACGGGCTCGTCGGCCCGCAGGGACTCCCGGACCACCTCGTACAGGGGTGCGGGCTCGGGTGCGGCGTGCCCGCTCACCAGTCGAGCGGCTCGACGTAGAGGTGGATGGTGCCACCGCAGGTGAGCCCGACCGCGAACGCCTCGTCGTCGGAGTAGCCGAACGAGATCACGCCTCGCTCGCGGGTGCCCTCGAGCACCGCGAGCGCCTCGCCCACCACCGCGCCCTCGACGCAGCCGCCCGACACCGATCCGGCGACCTCACCGGCGTCGTTGACGACCATGGTCGCCCCCGGGTCACGGGGACCGGAGCCGTCGAGGCCCACCACGCGGGCGATGGCGACCCGATGGCCGGCCGCCCGCCAGCGCTCGATGTCGTCGAGGACCTCCCTCATGGGTCGATCCTCATCGGTCGCGTCGCGCTCATCGGGCGATGACCTCCACGAGATCCTCCAACGCCGCCAGGGAGTGCCCCTCGACGAACTCGTCGACGTAGGGCAGCGCCGCCGCCATCCCCCGTGCGAGCGGGGCGTACTCGGGCGTGGCCTTGAGCGGGTTCACCCACACCACGCGGAACGCGACCCGTCGGAGGCGGGCCATCTGCTCCGCCATCACGTCGGGATCGCCGCGGTCCCACCCGTCGGACAGGATCACGACCACCGCGCCCCGGGCCATCCCGCGCACACCCCACCGGTCGTTGAACTCCCGAAGACCGTCGCCGAGGCGGGTGCCGCCCGACCAGTCGACCACGCGCTGCGCCGCGGCGGCGAGGGCGGCGTCGGGATCGCGCGACGACAGCTCGCGGGTGATGCGGGTGAGCCGGGTGCCGAGGGCGAACGCCTCGACCTGGGTCCGCCCCACGACGGCGGCGTGCAGGAACCGCACCAGCGCCCGGGCGTAGGGCTCCATCGAGCCGCTCACGTCGCAGAGCAGCACGACCCGGCGCGGGCGGGTGGACGGCCCGACGAAGCTCCGGCGCACCGGCTCGCCCCCGCCCCGCAGCGCGCGACGCACGGTCCGGCGGACGTCGGGCCGACCCCGCCTGGCCCGGGTGCGCCTTCGGGAGCTCCGCAGCGCGCCGGCGAGGCGCAGGTCGGCCATCATCCGCTTCGCCTCGGCGAACTCCTCGGTCGAGTAGGCCGCGAAGTCGCGGGTGCGCAGCACCTCCGCCGCGCTCCACCGGACCGAGATGGTGGGGCCGTCGGCCGCCTCGCCGTCGTCGGCCGCAGCGTCGGTGTCGTCGCCCTCGCCGTCGTCGAGCGCGAGGCGCACGGTGACCACGTCGGGCACTGCGAGCCGCACCCGCTCGGTGCCGTCGAAGCACGCTGCGAAGACCCGGTCGTAGACGGCGACGTCCTCCGGGCGGCGCAGCAGCGTGGCCCGCCCGGCCCAGTACGCGTCGGCCCGACGCGACACGTCGAGGGCGGCGAGCGCCTCCCCGAACGCGACCGTCGACCCCACCGGCACCTCGATCCCGGCGCCGCGCAGGGACCGCACGAACCCGACCACGACCCGCTCGGGTGCGGGGCCGACCGGGACGGCCGCCTCAGGCACGGGCGTGGGCCGCCTCGACGACCCGGTCGAGGCCGGTGCCCCGGACCCGCTCCTGGTCCTCCCGGTACTTGAGGACGGTGCCGAGCGTGGCGTCGACGGTCGCGACGTCGAGCGCCGACCGGTCGAGGGCCACGAGGGCCTGGGTCCAGTCGATCGTCTCGGCGACGCCCGGCGGCTTGTAGAGCTCGAGGCCCCGCAGCGCCTCGACCGCGCCCGCCACCTGCCGGGCGAGCACCTCGGGCACGTGCGGCACCCGGGCCCGCAGGATGGCCAGCTCCCGGGCGAAGTCGGGGTGCTCGATCCAGTGGTAGAGGCACCGGCGCTTCAACGCGTCGTGGACGTCGCGGGTCCGGTTCGACGTGAGGACGACCACCGGCGGGGTCGCCGCGTGGAAGGTGCCGAGCTCGGGGACGGTCACCGAGTAGTCGGACAGGATCTCGAGCAGGAAGGCCTCGAACTCGTCGTCGGCCCGATCGACCTCGTCGACGAGCAGCACCGGGGGCACGGACCCCTCCCCCGCGATCGCCCGCAGCAGCGGCCGCCGGACGAGGAACCGCTCCGAGTACAGCTCGTCCTCGTCGATCTGGCCGCCACCGGCCTCGACCGCGCGCAGGTGGAGCAGCTGGCGGGAGTAGTCCCACTCGTAGACCGCCTGGCCGACGTCGATGCCCTCGTAGCACTGGAGCCGGAGGAACTCGGCGCCGGTCCACCGGGCCAGGACCTTGGCCACCTCGGTCTTGCCCACTCCGGCTTCGCCCTCGAGCAGCAGCGGCCGCCCGAGGCGCAACGCCAGGAAGATCGCGGTGGCCAGCCCTTCGTCGGCGACGTAGTCGTGGGCGACCAGGGCCTCGGCCACCTCGGCGACCGAGGCCGGGCCCCGGGGGCCGACGGGTGGAGCGGTCGGGTCGAGGGTGCTCACGACCGGATGGTACCCGCAGGGGTCTCGGGCCCCGGCTGGTGGCGCGGGGCGTCGGGACCGCCGAGGATCGACCAGGGATCGCGCCGCCCCGAGGCAACCACCCACACCAACGCGATCACGACCGGGCCTCCTCGCAGGACACGACGGGACTGGAGACCCGGGATACGGCGTGCGGGTCGGGAATGCCGGCCCGCCCGGGCCCGGTTGCCCGGGTGTGCCCCTGCGACCACCCGCCCGACTCCCCGACTGGCGCCGCCTGGCCGGCGCCGCGCTCGAGGTCACCGTCGTCGGCAGCTTCACCCGGCTCGGCTACGACGCCCGCCGGGCGCTCGGCCCGTGGGCCGACCTCGACGAGGTGTCCCTCACCGGGCGGACCGTCATGGTCACCGGGGCCACGTCGGGTCTCGGGCTGGCCACCGCCACGCGGCTCGCGACCATGGGCGCGTCGGTGCGCATCGTCGGCCGTGATCCCGGGCGCACCGACCGCGCCCGCGACGCGATCCTCGCGGCGACGCCCGCCGCCGACGTCGCCACCTATCTCGCCGACCTCGCCGACCTCGACCAGGTCGCCGCCCTCGCCGACGACGTCGAGGCCCGCGAATCGCGCCTCGACGCCCTCGTCCACAACGCGGGTGCGCTCCTCGCCACCCGGCGGTGGTCACCCCAGGGCCACGAGGTCACCTTCGCCTCCATGGTCCTCGGGCCGGCCCTGCTGACCGAGCGGCTGCTCCCCCTCCTCACCCGCACCGCGGACCTCGCGGCCGACCCGCCGTCGCCGGCCCGGGTCGTGCTGGTGTCGTCGGGCGGGATGTACACCCAGCGCCTCGACGTCGACGACCCGGAGTCCGACCGGGGCTACCGCGGGAGCACCGCCTACGCCAAGGCCAAGCGGGCCCAGGTGGTCCTCGCCGAGCGTTGGGCCGACCGCTTCCGTGCCCAGGGCGTGGTCGTCCACGCCATGCACCCGGGTTGGGCCGCCACCCCGGGCGTGCACGCCGCGCTCCCGACGTTCGAGCGCGTGTTGGGACCGCTGCTGCGCACGCCCGATCAGGGCGCCGACACCATCGTGTGGCTCGTGGCCGCCGACGACGCCGTCAGGTCGACCGGACGGTTCTGGCTCGACCGCCGCTCTCGGAGCACGCACTACGTCCCGGGCACCCGGGAGACCGAGGACGAGCGCGACCGGCTCGAGGCCCTGATCGCGGCGGCCATCTCCCCCTACCTCGCGTCGACCCCGACCCCGCCGCCCGACTGACGCAGCCAGGTCAGACGGGGTCGTCGAAGACGACCTCGGCGGACCGGAGAACTCGTGGTCGGTGCGACCGCAGGCCAACCTCCTGTGCACGGCGGCCGCCGGTACCGTCACGCTGTGGGTTCAGCGGCGCTGGCGGCGGAGATCGGCACGGTGCGCGGGGCGTGCCGTTGACTCCGGCGCACACACTCGTCGGCCGACTCGACGCGTGGCAGCAGCGCCGGCGGCGGGTCGGCTTCCTCGTCGCCGTGTTCCTCCGCTACCGAGAGGACCGCGGACAGCAGTACGGCGCGCTCCTCTCCTATTACGGCTTCGTCTCCCTCTTCCCACTGCTGCTCGTGCTCGTCACCGTGCTCGGGATCGTGCTCGACGACAACGCCGACCTCCGCAACCGCATCCTCGACACCGTCTACGCGCGGATCCCCGTGCTCGGCGCCCAGCTGCAACAGGACGCGGCGAGCCTCGACTCGAGCGGCTGGATGCTCGCCGTCGGACTGATCGTGTCCCTGTGGGCCGGGCTGGCCGTCGCCAAGCACGCGCAAGACGCCGTGAACATCCAGTGGGGCGTCCCCCGCTACCGCCAGCCCCACCTCGTCGCCCGGACCCTCCGAGCCCTCGGCGCCCTGGCCGTGATCGGCGCCGGCATCCTCGTCACCACCGCGGCCACGAACCTCGTCGCCTTCCTCCCCGACCTCCCGGGTCCCGGACGGCTCATGGGCTCGCTCCTCGCCATCGCCATCAACGTCGCCGTGCTCACCGCGGCGTTCCGGGTCCTCGTCCGTACGAACCCCGGATGGCGGGCGCTGCTGCCCGGTGGCGCCGTCGGCGGCGTCGCGCTGTGGGCCCTCCAGCTCATCGGCGGCGAATACGTGGCCCGGGTGATCATCGACGCCAGCCATGTGTACGGCACGTTCGCCGCGATGTTCGGGCTGCTCGTCTGGATCGCGCTCGTCGCCCGGGTCACGCTGCTCGCCAGCGAGATCAACGTCGTCCGCGCGAAGCGGCTCTGGCCACGCAGCCCCTCGGGAGCGCACCCCACCGACGCCGATCGGCGCGCCGCCGAGGACGCGATGCTGCGTGAGGCCCTCCAGGCCGACACGCGGGTCGACGTCCGGCCCGAGATGCCCGCGACGGCGCCCGGCGATCCTCCCGCCGCCCCGGGGGAGCCCCCGGCGTCCTCCTGACCCGCCACGCCCGGCCCGGGCTCCCGGGATTCCGCGCTCGCCCTGCAGGGCCGGGCGTGCCGCGGTCTCGGGCGTCCGGGCGCGTCGGCGCTCGCGGGGTCACTCGTAGCGGCGGCCGAGCTCGCGCAGCCGGGCGATCCGGGTCGCACGGTCGACGAGGAGCGGACCCGGCTCGTAGCGCACGGAGTCCAGCTGGCCCGAGTAGCGGAAGCTCCCTTCGCGCCGGCCGAGCTCCCAGTGCACCGGCGACCGACGATCGGCCCCGACGTCGATGCCCTCCAGCGGCGACAGCCCCGACGGCGCCCGGACCTCGGCGAACGGGGCGAGCTCGCCCCCGTCCACGGCGATCGACAGCGACCACCGGTCCGGCTCGGGCACCTCGACCGACACGACGAGCTCGTGGGTGCCACCGACCAACGGGGCGACGTCGAACACCGCGACGTCACCGAAGTCGCTGTGCGCCCACCAGAGCCGGTCCTCGTCGACGTACATCACGTAGCCGCCGCCCTGGTCACCGTGCGCGACGAGGACGCCGCGGTCGCCGCCGGCGAAGCGCAGTGACACTCGGATGACGAAGGCGCGGTTCGCGATGAGCGCGTTCGAGCGCGCCCGCTCCAACGACGCGCCCGGGGCCAACGTCACGGGGGCTTCCAACTCGGGATGCGGAGGGCGGAACACCCCCCGCAGGCCCACCCCCTCGTCGAGCGGCAGCACCGCGTTGGCGAGCGCGTCGGCGCGCCAGGCGGCGGCGAGCTCGGCGACGACGTGGGGGCGTTGGGCCGCGAGGTCGCGGATCTCGGTCGGATCGGCCTCGAGGTCGTAGAGCTCCCATTCGTGGTCACCGAACGAGGAGGGCCGGGCGTGGACGCTCACGATCTCGAGGCCGTCGCGGTAGTAGCCGCGGTGGCCGGTCATCTCGTAGTGCTGCGACCGCCGAACCGGCGGCGCATCGCCGTCGTGCAGGACCGGTGCGAACGACAGGCCGTCGACGGCACGAACCGGCGAGCCGTGACGGGTCCGCGCCATCGGCACACCGGCCATCTCGGCCAGGGTCGGGTAGAGATCCGAGACGAACGCGTACTGACGACGACGTTCCCCGGCACCCAATCCCGACGGCCACGACATGACGAACGGCACCCGGCACCCGCCCGCATGGGTGTTGATCTTGTAGAGCCGGAACGGCGTGTTCGAGGCCATCGCCCAGCCCCGCGGGTAGTGGGCCAGCACCCGGGGGCCACCGATGAGATCGAGCCGGCCGAGATCGTGTGCCACGTCACCGTCGACCGGCCCCATGCGCAGCACGTCGAGATACCGGGTCGTGCCCTGCGCGCCGCCCTCTTTCGACGCGCCGTTGTCCGAGGTGAACACCACGATCGTGTCGTCCCACACGCCCTGCGCCTCGAGCTCACGGCGGAGACGACCGATGCTCTCGTCGACGCTCGTGACCATGGCGGCGTAGACCTCCATGTACCGGGCGTGCAGCCGCTGCTCGGCGTCGGTGAGGTCGTCCCACGCGCCCACGTCGTGGTCCGGCTCGTGATTCCTCGGGGCCAGCTCGGTGCCCGGCTCGAGCACACCGAGCTCGAGCTGTCGCGCGTGACGACGCTGCCGGACGGCATCCCAACCGGCCGCATAGCGGCCATGCTGCGCCGCGATGTCGGCGTCCTTGGCCTGCAACGGCGCGTGGACCGCCCCATGCGCGAGATACAGCAGGAACGGCTTCGTGGGGTCCGAGGCCCGCGACGCCCGGATCAGCTCGATGCTGCGCTCGGTCAGGTCGTCGGTCAGGTAGTAGCCGTCCGGATAGGAATCGGTGTCGACGGCGTGGTTGTCCTCGTAGAGGCGGTGGGGCTGATGGAAGTTGGTGAACCCGTCGAGGAAGCCGTAGTACCGGTCGAACCCGCGCTGGCACGGCCACGACGCCTTGGAGCCGGCGTCGTGCATGTCGGTCTCCTTGCACAGGTGCCACTTGCCGACGGCGAAGGTCGCGTAGCCCGCATCTCGGAACGACTCGGCGATCGTCGCGACGTCGTCGGGGAACTCCATCGTGAACCCGGGGAAGCCCGGGTCGAAGTTGGCGACCGTGCCGAAGCCGACCGAATGCGGATTGCAGCCGGTGAGCAGGGCCGCCCGCGTCGGCGAGCACATCGGCGCGACATGGAAGTTGGTCAGCTGGACACCGTCGGCGGCGAGTCGGTCGAGGTTCGGCGTGGCGATCTCCGATCCGAAGCAGCCCAGATCGCTGTATCCGAGATCGTCGACCATCACGATGACCACGTTGGGCTTGCCCGAGACCTCGGGACGCGGTGGCCACCACGGCTCCGACGTCGCATAGATCGAACCGACGTGCCCCTCGAACCCTGCATACGCGCCGCCAGGCGCCGCCTCGGCCACGTCCCCTCCTCGGTCGCCCGTCGAGCCTCCGGGCAAACGTATTACCCGTCGACGGCGCAGTCGCGAGCGATCTGCCGGCGGCCGGATCGACGAACCGGCCGGCCAGGGCCGACCGGAGCCGCACTCGGCCTCGAGCCGATCCGCTCGGGGCGCCGCCCGGTCGGAACGGCGGCTACCGGGCGGCCCGTCGCTTCGGCGACGCCGCTTTGGCCGGGAGGCTCCCGGCGAACTCGACGCCGGCCCGGACCCAACGATCGAGGGCGCGACCGGTCGTGATCGCCGCCGCCTCGACGTACACCCAGCCGGTCATCGCCCGGCCCGTGAAGTCGAAGGGCCGCGCTCCGGGGCGCGCCAGCGCCGCGGCGTAGCCGTCCGGACCGACCCGCACGATGAGATCGTGGTCCATCACCCCGACCGCCATGTTCCCGTGGACCGTGGCTCCCCAGCCGCCGAACATCTGCAGCTCGGTGACCCCGTCCGTGCCCGCGAGGCGAGCGCGGACCCGGTCGACGAGCTCGTCGTCGTACGCCATCCCACCAGTGTCGATCCCCCACTCGGAGGGCCGCAAGTAGCCGGAGTCGGTGCTCGCCACCGACAGCCTCGACCACAACACCGGCGGCACCGATCCGATGGCCGACGTGGCACCGCTCTGACCAGGGGTTATGCAGTCGGGCTGCCGGGATTCGAACCCGGGACCTTTGGTCCCCCAGACCAACGCGCTAACCAAGCTGCGCCACAGCCCGTCGCCCCTCGCGGGGCCGGACCGGTGATGCTACCCGCGCACCCCGGCGGGCCTGGGGCTCAGAGGAGCCGCGCCAGCCACTCGACACCCTGGACGGCGCGCCACCCCAGGTAGAGCGCGAGCGCGCCGACGAGCAGCTTGAAGTGCCACGGGATCGGGAGCGGCGTCTCCTCGTCGCTCGCGGTGATCTCGTCGTCAGGCGCGGCAGCGATGGGGGGCGGCGCCTCGTCGGCCCGCGGCGGGGCCGCATGGGCGTGTCCGGGGTCGACCGTCGCGCCGCACCGCGGGCACTCGCCCGTCGGGGTGACGGTGGACGGCGAGAGGAATCGGTCGCAGCGCGTGCACCACGGCATGGCGATGCTCAGCCGTTGCGGCGGCGCACCCGCAGCTTGATCGGCGTGGGCCCGAGGTCGAACGCCTCGCGGATCCGCCGCTCCAGATAGCGAAGGTACGTCTCCGGTAGCTCGTGGCTCGCGAAGATCGTGAACGTGGGCGGGTCGGTCGCGCCCTGGGTGGCGTACAGGAGCCGGGGCCGGTGCTTGCGCACCGGCGGCGGCGGGTGCTGCTGCTGGGCCTCCTGGAGGAGCCGGTTCAGCGCCGCGGTCGGGATCCGGGTGTGGTACGCCTCCTCGGCCTGGCGCAGCGCCGGGAGGATCCGGACCGCGTTCTTGCCGGTGAGGGCCGACACCTTCAGCACCGGGGCGTAGCCGAGGAACGCGAGCCGGTCGGCGACGTCGGCCTGCACCTGCACCCGGTCGTCGGGGTCGGCGACGAGGTCCCACTTGTTGAGCACCACCACCACCGCGGTCCCGGCCGCGTCGATCCGCTCGGCGAGGCGCTGGTCCTGGTGGGTCACGCCCTCGGTCGCGTCGATGACAAGCAGCGCGGCGTCGGCCCGGTCGACCGACTCGAGTGCCCGCACCAGCCCGTAGTACTCGGTGGGCTCGTCGATCCGGGACCGCCGGCGCATCCCCGCCGTATCGACGAAGCGCAACGGCCCGTCCTCGGTCTCGACCAGCGTGTCGATGCTGTCGCGGGTGGTGCCGGGCATGTCGTGCACGACCGTGCGGTCGTCGCCGACGAGCCGGTTGAACAGCGTGGACTTGCCCACGTTGGGTCGGCCGACGATCGCAACCGCGAACACGCCGTCGGGCTCGGGCTCCTCCTCCTCGACCTCCTCGGGCAGTGCGTCGACGAGGGCGTCGAGGAGGTCGCCGCTGCCCCGGCCGTGCAGGGCCGACACCGGGAAGGGATCGCCCAGTCCGAGGCGGGTGAAGTCCCAGATCGCGGCCTCGCGCCGGGTGTCGTCGACCTTGTTGGCCGCGACCAGCACGGGAGCGTCGCCCCGGCGGAGCAGACGGGCCACGCGGTCGTCCTCGTCGGTGATCCCGACCACCGCGTCGACGACGAGCAACACGACGTCGGCCGCACCCATGGCCCGCTCGGCCTGGCGGCTCACCTGCTTGGTGAGGGCCGCGGGGTCGGCCGTCTCGAACCCGTCGGGGAGCCAGCCACCGGTGTCGACGAGCGTGAACGTGCGACCGTTCCACTCCCCCACCAGCTCCTTGCGGTCGCGCGTGACGCCGGGCCGCTCCTCGACGATGGCGCGGCGGCCGCCGACGATGCGGTTCACGAGCGTGGACTTGCCGACGTTGGGCCGGCCGACCACGGCCACCACGGGACGACGAGTGCTCACGACGGTGCTCCTCTCAGGGCGCCCACCAGCGCGGCGCCGTCGGTGCCCACGACCTCCACGGGCCGGGGCAGGTCGGCGACCCGTCCACCGTCGAGGAAGCGGTCGTCGGAGAGCACCACATCGGGGAGCAGGTACCGGTGGCCCTCGGGCGCGTCGGCGAGGGCGGCGCCCACGTCGGCGCCGGTGAGGAGACCGGTGACGGCGATGTTGCCGCCGAAGAAGCGGTTGGCGACCGGAAGCAGCCGGACCGGGCCGGCGGCCACCCCTGCGAGCGCGGGCAGGAGGGGCTCGAGCACGCGGGCGCCGTACTCGCCGGTGACGATCGCCACCGGGGCGAACCGGTCGGCGTCGACCACCGCGAGCGAGCCGCTCGTGCGCGGGGCGCGGTACCCCGCCGCGGGCGCGCCCTCGACCGACGCGAAGAAGCCCGACCGCGGCCCGGTGCCGACCACCGCGTCGCCCCGCGCGGCACGGAGCACCTCGTCGGCGAAGGTCACCGCCATGCCGATGCCGTTCTCGTGCTGCGCGACGTCGTCGTACCGGGTGAGCGCGGGGAACGGACGGTCGGCCATCAGGAAGTACTCGTCGGCGGCGTAGACCAGGCGGCGCCCGAGCGCCGCCTCGTAGATCTCCTGCCAGCGGGCGACGGTGTCGAGGACCGCGGCGGCCTCGGCGACCGTGTGCTCCCGCATCTCGGGCTCCGTGGAGTGGTCGCTCACCCCGAGGGGGACGACGCCGACGGTGGCCAGCCGCGGGAACCGGTCGAGGATGCCGAGCAGGGTGTCGTCGAGCGCGTCGCCGTCGTTGACGCCCGGGCACACGACGATCTGGCCGTGGACCTGCACGCCGGCGTCGAGCAGTGCGGCCAGCCAGCGCAGGCTGGTGGCCCCCCGCCGGTTGCGCAGCAGCCGGGCCCGCAGGTCGGGATCGGTCGCGTGGATGCTCACGTACAGCGGCGACAGACCCTCGGTGAGGACCCGCTCGAGGTCGGCCTCGGTGAACCGGGTCAGCGTGGTGAAGTTCCCGTAGAGGAACGACAGCCGGTAGTCGTCGTCCTTGAGGTACAGGCTCTTCCGCATCCCCGGGGGCAGCTGGTAGATGAAGCAGAACGGGCAGTGGTTGTCGCAGGTGCGGACCCGGTCGAACACCGGGCCGCCCAGCGCCAGGCCCAGCGGCTCGCCGGTGGCCTTCTCGACGGTGATCTGGCGCTCCATGCCCCCGCGACGAAGCTCCAGCTCGACCACGGCCTCGTCGGCCTGGAGCTGGTAGCGGATCACGTCGCGCACGGCCTCGCCATTGACGGTGAGGAGCTCGTCACCAGGGAGGAGCCCCGCGGCGGCCGCGGGCGAGTCGGGCGCGACCGCCTCGATGCGGGCCGTCGGCACCCGCCCAGTCTACGGGCCGCCGTCCCGGGGACCCGGCGGGCGTCGGCGCGCCCGCGCCCCGCCTACCCTGGCGGCGATGTCCCCCACCCCCCGCGTCGAGCGCGTCCTGCTGGCCGAGCCCCGCGGCTTCTGCGCCGGGGTGGAGATGGCGATCAAGGCGCTGGTGTGGATGGTCCGGGTCTTCGAGCCGCCCGTGTACTGCTACCACGAGATCGTCCACAACCGGCTCGTGGTCGAGCGGTTCCGGGCGCAGGGGGTGGTGTTCGTCGACTCGGTCGACGACGTGCCCGCCGGCGCGCCCCTGATGCTGTCGGCCCACGGCAGCGCGCCCGAGGTGGTGGCGGCCGCCCGCGAGCGCGGACGGTTCGTCGTGAACGCGGTCTGCCCCCTCGTCACGAAGGTGCACCACGAGGCCAAGGTGCGGGCCCAGAAGGGCTACACGATCCTCTATGTCGGCCACGCCGGCCACGACGAGGCCGAGGGCACGCTCGCCGTGGCCCCGGACGCGATGCGCCTGGTCGAGCACGAGGACGACCTCGCCACCGTCCTGCCCGAGCTGGCCGGCGAGAAGGTCGCGGTGCTGGCGCAGACCACGCTCGCGCAGCACGACTGGCAGGGCATCGTCGACCGCACCCGCGAGGAGCACCCCGACCTCTGGACGGCGACGCGGGGCGACCTCTGCTTCGCGACCACCAACCGTCAGGCGGCCCTGCGGGTCGTGGCCGACCGGGCCGACGCCATCGTGGTCATCGGCAGCGCCAACTCGTCGAACACGCTCGCCCTCGCCGAGGTCGCCCGCGAAGCCGGCTGCCGTCGGGTCATGCGGGTCGACGGACCCGACGAGCTCGACGCCGCCGCGCTCGAGGGCGTGCGGGTGGTCGGGGTCACCGCCGGGGCGAGCGCCCCCGACGACCTCGTGCGCTCGGTCGTCGAACGCCTCAACCCACGCGACGGCGTGGAGCCGGTGTACGTCACCGACGAGGACGAGTACTTCCCGCCGCCGCGCGAGCTGCGCGAGCTGCTGCCGGCGCTCGACGCCGCGGCCGCGCTCCTGCTCGGCGCCGATCCGGCGCGGGCCCGCGCGCTCGGCGGCGCGTTCGCCGACGACCGCTCCGTCG
>VGCA01000074.1 GCA_016870245.1 Actinomycetota bacterium
GACCTGGCCGCCGTGGGCCGCGGCCATGATCCGGGCGGCCCGGTTGACCGACTGGCCGTAGTAGTCGCCGTCGCGCAGCTCGGCCTCGCCGCTGTTGAGCCCCATGCGCACGAGGAGCGGGACGGGCGTGGCCCAGTCGGTGTCCTGCAGCCGACGCTGCGCCGCGAGCGCGGCGTCGATCCCGGCCCGGGCGCTGGTGAACGCCGCGTGCACGCCGTCACCGGTCGTCTTGACGATCGCACCGCCGTGATGGTTCACGGCTTCGCGCAGGATCTCGTCGTGACGCGCGAGGGCGTCGCCCATGGTGTCGGGGCACTCCTCCCAGAGGCGGGTGGAGCCCTCGAGATCGGTGAACAGGAACGTGACCGTGCCCGTCGGCAGGTCGGGCGGCGTCGTCACGGGTCGGGCCGGCGGTGGCGGAGGGGAGGTGGGACGGCCGGTCAGTGGACGGCTTCGGAATCCGCGACCCGATCGGCCGCGATGGCGAGCAGCTCCGTCGCGATCGCGGGGTTCTCGTAGAGCATCGTCTGGAACTCCCGCCGGCTGATGACCTGGAGCCGCATCGCGGTCAGGGCGGTCACGGTCGCGGTCCGCGGGCGGTTCGACAGGAGCGCGATCTCACCGAAGTACTCGCCGGGGCCTCGTCGGGCGACGACGCGATCGCCGATCCGGACCTCCGCCTCACCGTCGACCACGATGAAGAACTCGTGCCCGACCTCACCTTCGTGGATGAGCTCCCTGCCGGCCGCGACGTCGACCTCGGTCACGAGGCTCGCGAGCTGCTGGAGGTGCTTCCTGTCGAGCGCGGCGAAGAGTGGGACGCCGGCGAGCCGTTCGTTGATCGAGCCGTGCGGGGTCATCGTTCTCCGGTGCGCCGGTCGGGTCGCTCAGGTCTCTTCGTTCTCGGCGAGGCGGTCCGCCGTCGCCTCGAGGAGCTCGGTGGCGATCCCCGGGTTCTCACTGAGCAGCGTCTGGAACTCGCGGCGGCCGATGACTTCGACCTTCATCGGGGTCGTGGCCGTGACGGTCGCGGTGCGGGGTCGGTTCGCGATCAGGGCGATCTCGCCGAAGTACTCGCCCGGACCCCGGGTCGCGACGACCTTCCCGTCCACCTTCACCTCGGCTTCGCCCTCGAGCACGATGATGAACTCGCTGCCGTGGGCCCCTTCCCGGGTGAGCTCCTTGCCCGCGGCGACGTCGATCTGGGTGGCGAGGCTCGAGATCTGCTTGAGGTGCTTCTTGTCGAGGTTCGCGAACAGCGGCACCTTGGCCAGTCGCTCGTCGATCCACCCGTGCCGGTCCATCGGGTCCCCCTTCGTGGCGTAGTCGGCAGTCTGCCCCATGGAGCGCCGGTCGTGCATTTATTCGGGGGTGGTTTCCACCTCGGTCTGGAGCGCGTCGAGGCCGGCCCGGAGGGTGCTGCTCCCACAGGCGCGTCGAACTCTCGAGATCCGTGAACAACAAGGTGACCGTGCCGGTGGGTAAGTCGGTCATTCGGCGCCCGCTGCTTCCGGGGGAACGGTATCGGAGAACTCCGGGTCGTGTCGGCGACCTACCCGGGCACGATCACCGTGATGCCGAGATCCGGAGCGGCGGCGAGTCGTCGGTCGAGCGTGACGAGCGGGCATCGAAGTCGTCGAGCGAGGGCCACGTACAGCGCGTCCGCTGCCGACACGTTGTGGCGCAGCAACCACGCGTCGTACAGGAGGGCGACGTCGGGGACGCGCTCGACCGGCATCGTGACCAGACGATGGACGGCATCCGCGGCGTCGGGTTCCTCGAGCTCGCCGTTCAGCCAAGCGCGCCGGACGGCCGAGAGCACTTCGGCGTCGAACACTCCGGGAGCGACGACGTCGTGTTCGAGGAGCGCGGCGCCGACCGCCGCCGCCTCTGCCCGACCGAGCAGCAACGAGGCGACGGCCGAGGCGTCAATCACCGCGGACGGCACGGTCGATCTGCTCTT
This sequence comes from Actinomycetota bacterium, assembly GCA_016870245.1. Lineage (GTDB taxonomy): Bacteria > Actinomycetota > Acidimicrobiia > IMCC26256 > PALSA-555 > CAIUKV01. The sequence goes on from VGCA01000074.1 coordinate 1,964, forward strand.
CCCGGAGTCGCCGTTCCTCATGGATCATGTCGACCACCGACTGTCCGAGGGTGACGCGCGGACGGGCCAGCACCTCGGCGAGCCACTGCTCCATGTCGGGTCGCCCCGTCTCGCGGACCAGGACCTCCAGGACGTAGTCGCGCAGGGTCATGCCGCGGGCGTCGGCCCGGCGGCGCAGCTCGGCGTGGAGGTCCTCCGGGACGTTCTTGATCTGGAGGTTGCTCATAGCATGACGATAGCATGCTAATAGCATCCCCGAGCGCCTCAGCCGATGACGCCATCCGCGCGCAGCGCAGCGACCTCCGAGTCGCTCAGGCCGAGGTCGCCCGCGAGCACGGCGTCGGTGTGCTCACCGACCATCGGCGGCATCGTCTCGGGCCCCTCGGCCACCTTCGACATCTTCACCGGGTTGCCGGGCACGAGCACCGGCTCGGGCACGTCGTCGGTGCGGGGCACCTCGACGAGCATGTTGCGCTCGATGATGTGGGGGTCGCCGATCACCTCGGGGGCGGAGAAGCTGGGGCCACAGACCAGGCCCTGGCTGTTCAGCTCGGTGGCCGCTTCGAGCTTGGTCTTGTCGGCCGCCCAGCCCTCGATCGCGGGGCGGATGACGTCGTCGAGGTGCTCGACCCAACCGGCCCGGGTGGCGAGACGCGGGTCGGTGAGCCACTCCTCGTGGCCGATCACCTGGGCCAGGCGCTCGAACTGGTGCTCGCGGCCCACCTGGAGGACGAAGAAGCCGTCGGTGGCGCGGAAGCCGTCCATGATGAGCGAGCCACCCCGGCCGCCCTCCCGCATGCCCATCGACCAGAAGTTGGTGACGAGGTCGGTCATGGCGACCACCGAGTCGAACATGGCGACGTCGACGTACTGGCCCTCGCCGGTGCGGTCGCGGTGGATCAGGGCGCTCAGCACGCCGATCACGCCGAAGATGGCGCTCGAGATGTCGCCCAGGGCGCCCACCGGCGCGGTGACCGGCGGCTGGTCGCCCCACTTGTAGTCGTAGATGCCCGACATCGCCTCGACGATCGGGGCGTACGCGCCCCAGCCGGCGTAGGGAGTGTCGGCGAGGTTCCCGAAGCCCGACACGGAGAGGTAGATGGTCTTCGGGGCCACCGCCGAGACGGCGTCGTAGCCCAGGCCCATCTTCGTCATCGCGCCGCTCTTGAAGTTCTCGGCGAACACGTCGAAGTGGGGCGCGAGGGCGAGGATCAGCTCCTTGCCCTTCGGGTGCTTCAGGTTGACGGTGATGCTGCGCTTGTCGAGGTTGTTGCGCAGGAACGTGGCGCCGGCCTGCTTGCCGTCGGGCTGGGTCATGGCCGGCATCGAGCCCCGGCCCGACTCCCCGGCGCCGGGCGCCTCCACCTTGACGACCTCGGCCCCGAACCGGGCCAGCATCTGGGTGGCGTAGGGGAGGGCCTGCATCTGCTCGATCGCGAGGATCCGAACCCCGTCGAGGGGCTTCCCGTACCCCGCGGCACCTGCGTTCCCGACATCACCAAGCTTCATGCGCCGCACTTTACGGAACGGGCGCGGACGGAGCGAAGCGACGGGAGCAGTCCCGGAAGCGGCCGCGGGGCGCCTTCATCCGGGCGCAGGAGGCCCGGTGCCCGAAACGATCGCGCGCGGCTCGGCGCCCCGCAGCGTTCCGGGACCGATGTACTGACGGAAACGTCAGTTACACTCCGGCGCATGCGTGGGATCATTGCTTCTGCGGGCTATCTGCCCTACCGCCGGCTCGACCGGTCCGACATCTCCAAGTTCCTCGGCACGGGGGGCGGCCGCGGCACGCGGACCGTCGCCTCGTACGACGAGGACACGACCACGATGGGGGTGGAGGCGGGGCGCGTGGCGCTCAAGAACGCCCCCGCCGGCTTCCAGCCCGATCAGCTCTGGTTCGCCACGGTCGACCCGGCCTACCTCGACAAGACCAACGCGACCACGGTGCACGCGGCGCTGCGGCTCGAGTCCGACATCGCCCTCGACTTCGGCGCCGCGGCCCGCTCGGCCGTGCTCGCGCTGAAGACGGCGCTGGCCGGCAGCGGCACCGTGATGGTGGTCTCCTCCGACGTCCGCACCGGTCAGCCCGGTAGCGGCGACGAGGCGAGCGGCGGCGACGGCGCGGCCGCGCTGCTGATCGGCGACGACACCGACGGTCCCGTGATCGCCGAGTACCTCGGCGGCGCCTCGGCGACCGAGGAGTTCATCGACCGCTGGCGGGTGCCGGGCGCGGTGCAGTCAGGCGTCTGGGAGGAGCGCTTCGGCGAGACCCAGTACATCCCCCTCGGCCAGAGTGCGTGGAAGCGTGGCCTCGACGCCGCCGGCGTCGGCGCCGACCAGGTCGACCACCTGATCGTCAGCGGCCTGCACGCCCGGGCGGTCCGTTCGATGGTCGGTCGCCTCGGCGAGGCCAAGGGCAAGGTGGTCGACGATCTGACCGGCACCGTCGGCAACGTCGGTGCCGCGCAGGTGGGCCTGCTCCTCACCGACGTGCTCGAGAAGGCCGAGCCCGGCCAGGTGATCGCGGTGCTGTCGCTGGCCGACGGCGCCGACCTGCTCGTGTTCCGCACCACCGACGCAGTGAAGGCGTACTCGTCGACCCGCACGGTGGCGTCGCAGATCGAGAACGGCGCGTCGCTCGGCTACGGCAAGTTCCTCGCCTGGCGGGGCACCCTCGCCGTCGAGGGTCCCCGCCGCCCACCGCCCAACCGCATCTCGGCGTCGGTGAGCGCCCGCAACCGCGAGTACAAGTACGCGTTCGTCGGCGCGCGCGACCGGTCGAGCGGCGCGCTGCACCTGCCGCCGGCGCGCTACTCCATGGACGGCGACGCGTTCGACGACATGGACGCCGCGCCGATGAGCGAGGTCGAGGGCACGGTCGTGACCTTCACGATCGACCGGATCGCCTACTCGCCCAGCCCCCCGATCGTGTTCGCGGTGGTCGACTTCGACGGGGGCGGGCGGCTCCCGGTGGAGCTGTGCGACCTCGACGCCGACGCGCTCCAGATCGGCGACCGGCTCGAGCTCACGTTCCGTAGGCTGTACACGGCCGACGGGATCCACAACTACTTCTGGAAGGCCAGGCCGGTCCGCTAGCGCCAGCGCAGCAACGTCCGCTCACTCTCCACCGACGGAGGAACGCACACATGGGTTCACACGGGATCAAGGACAAGATCGCGATCATCGCGATGGGCTGCACCGAGTTCGCGGAGCACTGGGACAAGAGCACCGACGACCTCCTCATCGAGTCGAGCAACGAGGCGTTCGAGGTCGCGGGCCTCGGCAAGGACGACATCGACGCCTACTGGGTCGGCACCGCGATGTCGGGCAGCTCGGGTCTCGCCGTGTCGAAGCCGCTGCACCTCCACAACAAGCCCGTCACGCACGTGCAGAACATGTGCGCCACTGGGGGAGAGGCGCTGCGCGGCGCGGCCTACGCGGTCGCGTCGGGTGCGTACGACACCGCGATGGCGATCGGCGTCGAGAAGGTGAAGGACTCCGGCTACCAGGGTCTCTCCGGCGCGAGCCGGGCCCCGATCGACGGCACCGAGCGCCAGCTGACGGCGGCGGCGATGTACGCGATGTGCGTCCCGGCCTACGGCAAGAAGTACGGCGTCGACGACGCCACGATGCGTGAGGTCCTGGCCCACATCTCGTGGAAGAACCACTTCAACGGCGCCCGCAACAGCCGCGCGCAGTTCAAGAAGGAAGTGACCACCGAGACGATCTGCAACTCGCCGCTCATGGCGGGCACGTTGCGGGTGTTCGACTGCTCGGGCGTGGCCGACGGCTCCACCGCGGCGATCGTCTGCCGGGCCGAGGACGCCCACAAGTACACCGACAAGCCGGTGTACGTGAAGGCGATGTCGTTCATCGCCGGCAACGCCTCGGGCAACGCCGACCCCAACTACGACTACACGTACTTCGAGGACATCGGCGCTGCGGTGGAGGACGCCTACAGCCAGGCCGGCATCACCAACCCGCGTGCCCAGATCGCCATGGCCGAGGTGCACGACTGCTTCACCCCGGCCGAGCTGATCATCATGGAGGAGCTCCAGCTCTGCGAGCGCGGCACCGCCTGGAAGGAGGTGCTCGCGGGCACCTTCGACCTCGACGGCGACTTCCCGATCAACCCCGACGGCGGCCTGAAGAGCTTCGGGCACCCGGTCGGGGCGTCGGGCCTCCGCAAGGTCTTCGAGTGCTACACGCAGCTGCGGGGCGAGGCGCCGCCGGAGCGCACGATCAAGACCATCGAGCGGGGCCTGGCCATGACCCAGGACCTCGGCGGCTACCCCGGCGAGATGGTGGCCATGGTCTCGATCTGGGGCCGCGAGCTCGGCTGATCAACCTTTTGGCGTCCTCTGCGCATCCATACGATGCGCAGGGGACGCAAGAAGCTGCGGACTACGCGCCGATGGCGTGGTAGCCGCCGTCGACGTGGACGATCTCACCGGTCGTGGCCGGGAAGAAGTCGCTGAGCAGGGCGACGGTCGCGCGGGCCACGGGCTCGGGGTCCTTCAGGTCCCAGCCCAGCGGCGCCCGCTTCGCCCATGGCTCCTCGAACAGCTCGAAGCCGGGGATGCTCTTCGCGGCGACGGTGCGCAGCGGGCCGGCGGCGACCAGGTTGACCCGCACGTTCTTCGGCCCGAGGTCGCGGGCGAGGTACCGGGCGGTCGACTCGAACGCCGACTTCGCCACTCCCATCCAGTCGTACACCGGCCAGGCCTTGGTGTTGTCGAAGTCGAGGCCGACGATCGACCCGCCGGCTCCCATCAGCGGCAGCGCGGCGACCGCGAGCGACTTCAAGGAGAACGCCGACACCTGCAACGCCACCGCGACGTCCTCCCACGGCGCGTCGAGGAACCCACCGCCGAGGCACGACTCGGGCGCGAACCCGATCGCGTGGACCACGCCGTCGAGCGTGCCCCCGACCCGGTCCGCCAGCGCGGCGAGGTCGTCGGCGTTCGTCACGTCGAGCTCCACCACCTGCGGCTCGGTCGGCAGGCGGCGGGCCGAACGCTGGGTGAGGCTCATGATCCGGCCGAACGACGACAGCACCACCTCGCCACCCTGCTCCTGCGCGCAGCGGGCGATCGAGAACGCGATGGAGTCGGTGTTGAGCACGCCGGTGACGAGCACGCGCTTGCCTTCGAGCAGCATGGAGCCTCCTGAGCAGTCGCGGGAGCCTAACAACGGGGCCGGACGGCGGGCCGCCTCACGGCCTCACAGGGGCGAGTTGCCGTGCTTGCGCCGGTGGCTCTCCTCCCGCTTGGTCGAGAACCGGTCGAGCGTGTCGACGAGGATCCGTCGGGTGTCCTCGGCGAGGATCACCTCGTCGACGTAGCCCCGCTCCGCAGCGATGTAGGGGTTGGAGAAGCGGGTCTCGTACTCCGCTTCGAGGTCGGCCTGCTCGGCGGCCCGGGCCTCGGGGTCGTCGATGGCGCGCAGGGTGCGGCCGTGGAGGATCTGCACCGCGCCCGGCGCGCCCATCACCGCGATCTCGGCCATTGGCCAGGCCGCGCACCAGTCGTTGCCCATGCCCTTGGAGTCCATGACGATGTAGGCGCCGCCGTACGCCTTGCGCAGCACCACGCACAGGCGGGGGACGGTGGCGTTGGCGTAGGCGTAGACGAGCTCGGCGCCGTGGCGGATCATCCCGCGCCACTCGAGGTCCTTGCCGGGCTCGAAGCCGGGGGTGTCGACGAGCGTGACCAACGGGATGTTGAAGCAGTCGCACCACTGCACGAAGCGGGCGGCCTTCTCCGACGCCTCGATGTCGAGCGTGCCCGCCCGCTGCTGGGGCTGGTTGGCGATGATGCCCACGGTGCGGCCGTCGAGGCGCCCGAGCGTGGTCACCAGGTTCGGGGCGTGGTTCGCCCGGAGCTCGAGCCGGCTGTCGTCGTCGACGATGTCGTCGATCACCGCCCGCACGTCGTACGACGCGGTGGGGCGGCTCGGGACGATGGCGGCGATCCGGGCGCAGGAGCGGTTGGCCGGATCGTCGGTGGCGTAGCGGGGCGGGTCCTCGAGGTGGTTCGCCGGGAGGTACTCGAGGAGCGTCCAGGCCATGTCGACCGCGGTGTCCTCGTCGGGGACCACGACGGTGGCGACGCCGCTGCGCCGGTCGTGGATCTGCGGGCCGCCGAGCGCCTGGTGGTCGAGATCGATGCCGGTGAAGGCGCGCACGGTGTCGGGCCCGCTCACGTAGGCGAACGCGTCGTCGGTCATCACGGTGATGTCGGCGAGGCCGAGGAGCAGCGCGGGCCCGCTCACGCAGGGTCCGACCACGATCAGGACGGTGGGCACCACGCCCGACGCGTCGGCCAGCGCCTTGGCGACCCGCCCCCACGCGTGGAGCGACGACACGCCCTCCATCACGTCGGCGCCCGACGACGCAATCGTGCCGACCACCGGGATGCCGAACTGGGCGGCGTGGTGGATGGCCCGCTCGAGCACCTGCCCCTCGGGCGGGCCGATGGCCCCGACGTGCTTGCCCCCCTCGATCCGGAAGGTGCTCACCATCCGCCCGTCGGGCGCCTCGATCAGCCGGGCGCTCGCGGTGCTGCTGCGGTGACCCGCCAGGGGAGTGGGCCCGGATGTCACCCCACCCGGCGCAGCACCAGCGACGCGTTGTGGCCGCCGAAGCCGAACGAGTTGGAGATCGCCGGCGCCGCCGAGATCGGCCGCTCGGCGCCCATGACGACGTCGAGACCGATGTCATCACCCAACTGGGCGGTGTTGGCCGTCGGGGGCAGGATCTCGTCGCGCAGGGCGAGGAGGGAGATGACCGCCTCCGCGGCGCCGGCACCGCCGATCATGTGCCCGAGCACGCCCTTGGGGCCCGTGACCGGTGGGGGCGCGTCGCCGAACACCTTGCGGATCGCCTCCGCCTCGGCGGCGTCGTTGAGCTCGGTCGAGGTGCCGTGGGCATTGATGTGCCCGATCTCACCGGGGTCGAGGCCGGCGTCGTCGAGCGCGAGCTGCATGCAGCGGGCCGCGCCCGCGCCGCCCGGCGACGGGGCAGTGATGTGATAGGCGTCGGAGTTGCGGCCGTAACCGGCGACCTCACCGTGGAGGGTGGCGCCGCGGGCGAGCGCCCGCTCCATCGACTCGAGCACGAAGAACGCCGCGCCCTCGGCGATGACGAACCCCTCGCGGTCGATGTCGAACGGTCGTGAAGCGGTGGTCGGGTCGTCGTTGCGCTTGCTCAGCGCGCCCATGCGGGCGAACGCCGCGACGGTGACGGCGGTGAACGCCTCGGCGCCGCCGGCGACCACCACCTCGGCGGACCCGTCGCGCAGCAGGCGCACCCCCTCACCGATGGCGTTGGTGCCGGCCGCGCAGGCGGTCGACACGCAGAACGCCGGCCCCGTGTACCCGTAGTGCATCGAGATCACACCGGCGGTGGCGTTGGGCATCATCATCGGCACGAAGAAGGGGCTCACCCGCGAGGGGCCCTTCTCGTAGAAGATGTGGCAGTTCTCCTCGAGCGTGGTGAGCCCACCCACCCCGGTGGCGGCCACCACGGCGCACCGCTCCGGATCGACGTCGATCGCGCCGGCGTGCTCGATGGCATCGGCGGCGGCCGCGAAGCCCAGGTGGGTGACCCGGTCCTGGCGGCGCGCCTCCTTCGCCCCGAAGTAGTCGACGGGATCGAAGTCGCGGACCTGGCACGCGAACCGCACGTCGAGGGGCTCGGCGTCGAACAGGTCGATGGGCGCGGCCATCGACCTCCCTGCGCGCATGGTGGCCCAGGCCGAGTCGAGGCTCGTCCCGGCCGGGCACTTGATGCCCATGCCGGTGACCACGACCCGGGGCCGTCCCTTGTGATCGAGCAGCTCGTTGCTCATCGTTCCGCTCCCGCCCCGGCGTCGCCTAGGCCTTGGCGTCGACCTTGGCCACCACCAGGTCGACCGCTTGACCGACCGTCGCGACGTTCTCCAGGTCCTCTTCGGGCACCGAGATGTCGAATCGCTCCTCGAGGCCCATCACCAGCTCGACGAGGTCCAGGCTATCGGCGTCGAGGTCCTCCTTGAACCGGGCCGCTTCGGTGACCTGGTCGGGCTCGACGCTCAGGACTTCGACGGCGACTTCGCTCAGGGCGGCGAGAACTTCGGCCCGCTCCATCAGTTGGCTCCTTGGGTTCGGTGTGGTCTGGGGTGGTGCGAGGTCCGCACCGGGTGGATCTCGGAGGCCACTCGGCCTCCTGCTTCGCTCCTACAGTCCCTCAGTGTCCCATGCCGAGGCCACCGTCGACGGGAACGAGCGCTCCCGTGACGTAGCCGGCGGCATCGGAGCACAGGAACGCCACCACCGCGGCGACGTCCTCGGGGGTGCCGAGGCGTCCGAGGGGGACGGTCGCCTCCATGGCGGCCTTCCACTCGTCGGGCATGGCGTCGGTCATGGCCGTCACGATAGGGCCGGGAGCGACCACGTTGCAGGTGACGTTGCGGGAGGCCAGCTCGCGGGCGACGGCCCGGGAGAGTCCGAGGAGGCCGGCCTTGGCCGCCGAGTAGTTGGCCTGCCCGGGGGCGCCGAGGTGGCCGCTCACCGATGACACGTTGACGATGCGCCCGAAGCGGCCGCGCATCATCTTGGGGGTGGCGCGGCGGATCGCGTGAAATGCACCGCCGAGGTTGGTGTCGATCACGGCCGACCACTGGTCGTCGCCCATGCGGGCCAGCAGCCCGTCGCGGGTGATCCCGGCGTTGTTCACGAGGATCTCGACCGGTCCGAGCCCGTCCTCCACGGCCTTGAAGGCCGCGTCGACCGACTCGGTGTCGGCCACGTCGATGCCGACGCTGAGGCCGGAGGCGCCGGTGGCCTCGACCGCAGCGAGGGTCTCCGCGGCCGCGGCGGCGTCGCCGCCGTAGCCGACGGCCACCCGGCAGCCCTGCTGCCCGAGGGCGACGGCGATGGCGCGACCGATGCCGCGAGACGCCCCCGTGACGAGGGCGACCCGTCCGGGCCCGTCCGGTGCCGACGCCTCGGCGCTCACGCACGCCCCCAACGGAGGACGGCCGAGCCCCACGACATCCCGGCGCCGAACCCACTGATGAGGATCAGGTCTCCGTCGGTGAGCCGGCCGGCGTCGGCGGCTTCGGTCATTGCCAGAGGGATGGACGCCGCCGACGTGTTGCCGAACCGCTCGATGTTCACGATCGTGCGCTCCCGATCGATGCCGAGCCGGTTGGCGGCAGCCTCGATGATCCGCAGATTGGCCTGGTGGGGGATGAACCAGTCGATGTCGCCCGCGGTGATGCCGGCCCGCTCGAGCGCCAGGTTCGCGGAGTCGACCACCGCGCGGACGGCCCGGCGGAAGACCTCCTGGCCCTGCATCTTGATGAACTGGAGGCCCTCGTCGATCGTGTCGGAGGTCGCCGGCAGACGGCTGCCGCCCGCGGGGATGCCGAGCAGGCCGGTGGCGGAGCCGTCGCAGCCGGTGTCCCACCCGAGGATCCCGGGGCCGTCGTCGCCGGTCGGGGCGAGCACCACGGCGGCCGCGCCGTCACCGAAGAGGATGCAGGTGCCGCGGTCGCGGGGGTCGACGATGCGGGACAGGGTCTCGGCGCCGATGACGAGGACGTGTCGGAGGTTGCCGGCCTGGAGGAGCGCGGCGCCGGCGACGAGGCCGTAGATGAACCCGGCGCAGCCGACGTTCATGTCGAAGGAACCGCAACGCAGACCGAGGCCGTCGCCGACGAAGGCGCCGGTGTGGGGGATCGGCTGCTCCGGCGTGGCGGTGGCGACGACCAGCTGGTCGACCTCCTCGGGGGTGATGCCGGCCGACTTGATGGCCGCGGCCCCCGCCGCGATGGCCAGGCTCGCGGTGGTCTCGTCCTCGGTGGCGACGCGTCGCTCCCGGATCCCGGTGCGCTCGACGATCCACTCGTCGGACGTCTCGACCCGGGCCTCGAGGTCGGCGTTGGTGAGCCGGCCCTCGGGGACGGCCGAGCCCCAGCCCGCGATGCACGCTCTCACGGTCGACCGGCCCTCAGACGCGGAGCCAGGCGATCGGCTGCCCCTCGCGGATGCGCTCGCCCGGGTGCGCGAGCATCCCGACCAGCCGGCCCGCGAACGGGCTCTCGACCGGTGTGGAGGTGCCGGGTCCGTCGAGCATCCCGACAGTCTGCCCGCGGGTCACGTGCGACCCCTCACCGAGGTCGACCGGACGGAAGGTGCCGACCGAGGGCGACACGATCATCCGCTCGGGGACGACGAGGCCTTCGCCGTGATCGATCAGGGCTTCCGTCATTGGTGTCGCTTCCACTCGGGCGCGTGGATGGACGCGCGTGGGGTGCACCGTTCCCGAACCATCAGGCGGCCTCGGCGAGGGTTTCGAGGTCTCCGGGCGTGGCGATGTTGTGGACCGGGACGGTGGGGATCGTGCGCTTGGCCAGGCCGGCGATCATCGAGCCGTGCCCGACCTCGAGCAGTGACGTGGCGCCCAGCGCAGCCATCGTCTCCATGGAGCTGCGCCAGCGCACGGGTACGCGCACGTGCTCGGAGAGCCGAGTACGCCAGCCGTCACCGTCGTCGTAGGGGTTCCCGTCGTGGTTGGAGATCACCGGAGCGACCGGTGCGCCGAGCTGCACCGCGGCCAGCTCGCCCACGAGCGCTTCGGCCGCGGAGTCCATCAGGGGGGTGTGGAACGCGCCGCCCACGTTGAGCGGGGTGGCGCGCTTGACCCCGATCTCCTTGGCACGCGCGGCGCCGGCGTCGACGCCGGCGGGAGTCCCGGCGATCACGACCTGGCCCGGCGCGTTGTCGTTGGCGACCCAGCAGCCGTCGGGCGCCGCGGTGCACGCGTCCTCGGCCTGCTCGACGGTCGCGCCGAGCAGCGCGGCCATTCGACCCGGGTTGGCGTCGGCCGCGGCCTGGGTGAGCTCGGCCCGCCGGGCGGCGAAGCGCACACCGGCGTCGAGGGGGAGCACACCGGCCGCGATGAGCGCGGTGACCTGCCCGAGCGAATGGCCGGCGAACGACGCCGGCGCGGGGA
>VGCA01000075.1 GCA_016870245.1 Actinomycetota bacterium
CCGATGACCACGGGCACGATGGGCGACGGGTGGCCGGCCCGCACGGCCTCCACGTGGCCGCGCAGCCGGGCCCGCAGCGCGTCGCCCTCGGGGGAGCGGAGCACCTCCACCGCGGCCAACGCCGCCGCGGCGTCGGCCGGCGTGGACGCGGTGGTGAAGATGTACGAGCGCGCCCGGTTCACGAGCAGGTCGGTGAACGCGTGCGGCCCGGCGACGAAGCCGCCCAACGAGCCGAGCGTCTTCGAGAGGGTGCCCACCCGCAGCGCGTCGATCCCGTCGAGGTCGGGGTCGGGGCCGAGCACCGCGTGCGCTTCGTCGATCACGAGCAGCGCGCCGTGGCCGGCGCACACCTCGGCGAGGTCCTCGACCGGCGCGACGTCGCCGTCCATGGAGAACACCGAGTCGGTCACCACGATCGCCCGCCGGCCGGGGACCTCCCGCAGCAGGCGGTCGACGTGCTCGGGGTCGGCGTGGTGGAACACGGTGACCTCGGAGCGCGAGAGGCGGCAGCCGTCGATGATCGACGCGTGGTTCAGCTCGTCGGAGCACACCAGCACGCTCGGGCCGCCGAAGGTGGTGAGCACGCCGAGGTTGGCGGCGAAGCCGGTGGGGAAGAGGACGGCCGACTCGGAACGCTTCCACTCGGCGAGCGCGCGCTCGAGGTCGGTGTGGACGGGCCGTGAGCCCACGATGAGCCGGGCCGACCCGGAGCCCGTACCCCAGCGGTCGAGCGCCGCGTGCGCGGCGGCCACCACCGCGGGGTGCTGCGTGAGGCCGAGGTAGTCGTTGGACGCGAACGACACCACGGACCGGCCGTCGGGGGCCAGCGCGCCGGTGGCGCCCTGCGCGTCGAGGTCGCGCGGCGCGCGCCACTGCCCCGACGCGTGGATGCGGTGCGTTTCGGTCGCGGCCCACTCCGGCCAGCTCATGGCGTGTCGGTCCCTGCGACGATCGCCTCCGCGAGCACCCGCACGATCTCGTGGACCTCCTCCGATGTGACCGTGAGCGGGGGCATGAGCACGACCACGTCGCCGAGGGGGCGCAGCAGCACCCCCCGCGCGACCGCGGCGGCGCAGACCCGGCGCCCCCATCGGAGCCCGTCGGCGGGTGGGGCGAGCTCGACCCCGCCCATGAGCCCGTGCAGGCGCACGTCGCCCACCTGGGGGAGCGGCGTGATGCGGTCGGCGAGGAGATCGCGCAGCTCGCGGGAGCGGGCCTGGACATTGGCCAGCACATCCCACGCCTCCACCAGCTCCAGGTGCCGCAGAGCGACCGCGGCGGCGAGCGCGTTGCCGCTGTACGAGTGCCCGTGGTACAGCGTGCGCGGTCCGAGGTCTTCGCCGAGGAAGGCGTCGAACACCCGCCCGCTCGCGACGGTTGCCGACATCGCGAGGTACCCGGCGGTGAGCCCCTTGCCGAGGCACAGGAGGTCGGGACGGAACCTGCATTGCTCGGTGGCGAACAGCGTGCCGGTGCGTCCGAAGCCGGTGGCGACCTCGTCGCAGATGAGGAGGACGTCGTGCGCGCGGCAGGCGGCCGCGAGGCGGGCGACGTCGGCGGGGTCGGCGAGATGCATGCCGGCGGCGCCCTGCACCACCGGCTCGACGATCACGGCGGCGAGCTCGTGCGCGTGCTGCGCGACCAGCGCGACGGCGCGGTCGAAGCACTGGGGGTCGGTGAATCCGGGGGCGCGCACCACCGGGAACCGCAGCGGGTCGAACAGGTCGGTGCCGAACCCGCCGTCACCGACCGACAGCGCGCCGATGGTGTCGCCGTGGTAGGCGTCGCCGAACGCGAGGTACGTGGTGCGCCCCTCCACGCCGAGGTTGACCCAGTACTGGAACGCGATCTTCAGCGCCTGCTCCACCGCGCTGGCGCCGTCGCCGGCGAACAGGAAGTGCGGGTCGTCGACCGGGACCACCCGCGCGAGCGCCTCGGCGAGCTCGACGGTGGCGCGGTTGCCGTTGCCCAGCATCGTGGTGTGCGCGCCGCGGTCAATCTGGTCGCGGAGCGCCGCGTCGAGCTCGGGAACCCGGTGGCCCAGGGTGGTGACCCACAGCGACGAGATGGCGTCGAGGTAGCGGTTGCCGTCGGGGTCCCAGAGGTAGTGGCCCTCGGCCCGCTCGACCACGACGGGCGCGTTGTCGGCGTAGGCCGCCATCTGGGTGAAGCCGTGCCAGACCACGGCGGCGTCACGCTCCACCCAGCTGCGCCCGGCGGGCTCGTCGTGGGAGCGCGCTCCGTCGGCCATGCGTGCCATGATGCCCGCGAGAGCCGTACTCCGGTGGAGCCGGCATCCGAGGGGGGACCGGGCATGAGCCTGAAGGACAAGGCCGCCGTCGTCGGCGTGGGCGCGACGCAGTACTACAAGCGGGGCCAGTCGGTGCCGCAGACGCCGCTCGAGATGGCCGGCAAGGCGATGCTGGCCGCGCTCGACGATGCCGGGCTCGCGGTCGACGACGTCGACGGCCTGGCGCTCTACAGCTTCGGCCTCGGCGGCGACACCAGCCTGTTCGCACAGACGATGGGCATCCCGGAGGTGCGGTTCACCGCCATGCTCACCGGGGGTGGCGGGGGCGCGGCGGGCTCCGTGGGCCTCGCCGCCGCGGCCATCGACTCCGGGATGGCCACCACCGTCGTGAGCCTGATGACGTTGCAGCAGGCGGTGAGCCGCTTCGGCACGTCGTACGCGCCGCGGGGCAAGCCCGGCGCGCAGTACTCCGCGTCGCCCTCGCCGGAGAAGGACTTCGCGTCGCCCGCGGGGCTCATGGGTCCCGGGCAGATGTTCGCGGTGCTCGCCATGCGGCACATGCACCTGTACGGCACGCAGCGTGAGCACTTCGCCGAGGTCGCGATCTCCCAGCGCGAGAACGCGATCAAGCGCGAGACGTCGCTGATGCAGGTACCGCTCACCCTCGACGACTACTTCAACGCGCGGCTGATCGCCGAGCCGCTGTGCCTCTTCGACTTCTGCCTCGAGTGCGACGGCGCGGTCGCGGTGGTCACCACCACGCTCGACCGCGCGCAGGACCTCAGGCAGCCGCCGGTGAAGGTGACCGCGTCGGCGCACGGCGGCCACGGCCGCTGGGGGCAGGCGATCACCTGGATGAACATGCCCGACGAGTACTTCGTGTCGTCGGGTCACCGGCCCGTCGCGCAGCGGCTCTGGGACATGGCGGGGATGACCGAGGCCGACGTCGACGTCGCGCTGCTGTACGACCACTTCTCGCCCATGGTGATCATGCAGCTCGAGGACTACGGGTTCTGCCCGATCGGCGAGGGCGGGCGCTTCGTCGCCGACGGCAACATCCGCTACGGCACCGGCTCGATCCCGGTCAACACGCACGGCGGCAACCTGTCGGAGGCCTACATCATCGGGATGACCCACGTGAAGGAGGCGGTCGAGCAGCTCCGCGGCACGGCCGTCAACCAGGTGGCCGACGCCGAGGTCGCGCTGGTGACCGGGGGGCCGGCGTCCATCCCCACGAGCTCGCTCCTGCTGACGCGGTGACGGAGGATCGTCGATGACCACGCCCATCACCCCCGCCGACGAGCCCATGGCGAAGCTGCCGCCGGCCGAGCTCATCCACCTCACTCCGGATGTGTTCACCGTCCACTTCTGGGACGCGGCCCGCGAGCACCGGCTCGTGGTGCCGCGCTGCACGAGCTGCGGCACCTACCGGTTCCCGCCCAGCGCCTTCTGCTTCGTGTGTCGCACCCAGGACGTGGAGTACGTGGAGCAGTCGGGCCGGGGCACGCTCTACAGCTACACGGTGGCGTGGCACCCGCTGCTCCCCGACGTGAGCGAATCGGTCCCCTACATCCCCGCCGTGGTGGAGCTGCCCGACACGGGTGGCGTGCGCCTCATCGCGAACCTGGTCGACGTGCGCCCGTCGGAGGTGCGGATCGGCATGGACCTCGAGCTCGTATGGCGCGACGTCCACGACGACGTCACCGTCCCCACCTTCCGTCCGGCCTGACCGGCGCAGCAGGCGCGTTCGGGGTGGGTCAACGCGGTCGGGAGACCTCGACGCTCGGGGCGTCGGCGGGGAGGTGGGTGGCCAGACGGGCGATGTCGGGATCGTCGCTCCAGACCACGGCCCGTTCGCGCGAGGCGGTGACGACCACAGTGGCGTCGACGATGTCGTTTGTCCCCGCAGCTGCACACAGTGCGCCGGCGCGGCGGGCCGTCACCTCGTCCAGCGACCGCACGCTGCAGAGCGCGAGGGCCTGGGCCATCCGCGCGTTCTCACGTCCCCGCCATGACTGCGCGAGCACGACAGTGGGGACGACAGGGATGCCGGCCCGGTCGACGAGCAGCTTCAGTCGGCGCCACGTGTCGCGGTCGCCGCGATCGATCGCGATGAGGACGTTGCTGTCGACGACGACCCGTTCGATCATCGACCACGCCGCTTTCGGGTCTCGGTGAGGCGATCGTCGAGCTCGTCGATCCAGGCGTCGGCCTCGGCGAGCTCCTCCTCGGTGAACGCGCCGAACTCCTCCTCGTAGTCGCGGAAGAGGCGCTCCCAGCCGAGCAGCTTGGCCCGGTCCCGGGCCGCCTCCACCAGCCACGCCGACAGGCTCAGCCCCGCTTCGTCGGCACACGTCTTGGCCAGGTCGTAGGTGCCTTCGTCGATGGAGATGGAGATCTTCCGGACGGCCACGGCCCAATGGTACTACCGAGGTATGACCATGACGCCGAGGGCGTGTCGGCGTGGACGCTGACCCGGCGCTCCCGCTAGAACCGGTTCCCATGTCGGACGCCAGCACCCCCAACCCGTACAGCACCCTCCCGGCCCAGGGCCCCTACGCCCCGGCGATCGGGTCGGCGCTGATCACGATGGTCGAGCCCCACGTGGGCCACGAGCACGCGTACAACCGGTGGTACGAGGACGACCACTTCAACTCGGGCGCGATGGCGATGCCGTGGATGTTCGCCGGTCGCCGCTGGGTCGCCCCGAAGTGGCTCCAGGCGCTGCGCGCTCCCGACGACTCGATCATCGCCCAGCCGCTCGACGCGGGGAAGTACATCACCTGCTACTGGATCACCGCCGGTCGCTACGAGGACCACCTGCGCTGGTCGGTTGCCACCAACCAGCGGCTGCTGCCCGACGGCCGGGTGTACCTCGACCGCACGCACGTGTACACGTCGTTCCAGGAGTACATGGGCGCGGTGTACCGCGACGAGACCGGTCCGCGCGACATCCACTCGCTCGACTACCCGTACCAGGGAATGGTGGTGGAGGTGGTCGACTCGGCCGACGACCGCGAGACGCTCGCCGCATGGCTGACCGAGGAGGCGCTCCCCGCGCGCATGGCCGGGTCGGAGGCCGCGCAGACGCTGCTCTTCGCGCCGTACCCGCTGCCCGAGGACAAGATGGCCTACGTCGAGGACGTGCCGGGCCTGGAGCGCCGCATCACGCTGCTCACCTTCACCGAGGAGCCCCCCGACGAGTGCTGGGAGACCTTCGCCGACTTCGGCGCCACGGTCGCGGCCGCCGGTCGCGGCAAGGTGCAGCTGTCCGCCCCCTTCATCCCCACCCTTCCGGGGACCGACACCTACGTCGACCAGCTCCGTTGATGCGTCCCTGAGCGACGCTGGGCGTCGGTCTGGGGACGCATGGTCGGACCATGCGTCCCTGAGCGACGCCCGTTCCCACCCGCTCCTTCGACCGGGAGACCCAGATGGACGGCAAGAAGATCCTGCTCACTGGTCCGACCAGCACCGTCGGCCTCCCTGTGGCCCTCGACCTCGCGGCCCGCAACGAGGTCTGGGGGATTGCCCGCTTCGGCAACGCCGCGGCGAAGGCGCGGCTCGAGGCCGCCGGCGTGCACTGCGTGACCGTCGACCTGGAGACCTCGGACTTCGCCGAGATCCCCGACGACTTCGACTACGTCGTCAACTTCGCGATCGCTCGCGGTGGTGACGCCGACTGGGACCGCGACCTCGCGGCCAACGGCGAGTCGGTCGGCCTGCTGATGGCGCGCTGCCAGGGCGCGAAGGCCTTCCTGCACTGCTCGTCGACCGCGGTGTACCAGCCGGCGGGCGCGCACCTGGTCGCCGAGACCGACGCGCTCGGCGACAACCACCGGGTGATGTTCGCGACCTACAGCATCGCCAAGATCGCGTCGGAGGTCGTGGCCCGCACCGCGGCGCGCCAGTTCGGCATCCCGACCACGATCGCCCGGCTCAACGTGCCCTACGGCGACACCGGCGGGTGGCCGTGGTTCCATATGAAGATGATGGAGGCCGGCATCCCGATCCCGATCCACGCCGACGGACCCAACCTGTTCAACCCGATCCACTTCGACGACATCGTGCGCACGGTGCCGAAGCTGCTCGAGGTGGCGACGGTGCCCGCGACGATCGTCAACTGGGCCGGTGCGCAGTCGAGCATCGAGGAGTGGTGCGGGCTGATCGGCGAGCTCATCGGCGTGGAGCCGCAGCTCGACGTGAGCGACCACGCGCTCGGCTCGGTCACCACCGACAACACCCGCATGCACGAGCTGATCGGTCCCGCCGAGATCGACTGGCGCACGGGCATCACCCGGATGGTCGAGGCCGACCGGAACTGACCGCCGGCGTGGCTCACGGACGCATGGTGCGACCATGCGTCCCTCAACCGACACCCAGCGTCGCCCTGGGACGCATCTTGGGGGATGATGAGGGCATGGCGCTCGACGGGTATGCGGTCATCGATCTGGACGGGCACGTGTTCGAGCCCGACTCGCTGTGGGACGAGTACCTCGATCCCGCATACCGGGCCCGACGGCCGCGGCTGCGCATCGACGACCGCAACACCACCCGCTACGAGATCGACGGTGCCCTGATCCCGCCGGGCACCGGGCGGGGCGCCTGGGCACCCGAGGGGATCATGGAGGCGACGACGCACCGCGACGGCGGCATCGATCCCGTGGCCCGGCTCGCCGACATGGACACCGAGGGGATCGACGTCGCGGTGCTCTACGGCGCGGTGAGCCTCGGCTTCTACGCCCTCCCCGACGCCGACTACGCAGCCGCGCTCTGCCGCGCCTACCACGACTGGCTGCACGACTACTGCGCGACCGATCCGGACCGCCTGAAGGGCGCCGCGATGCTTCCGGTGCAGTCGATGGACCACGCCCTCGCCGAGGCCCGCCGCTGCGTCGAGGAGCTCGGCTTCGTGTCGTTGACGGTCCCGTGCTCGGTGGGTGACCGGAACCCGGCCGACCCGGAGAACGACCCGCTCTACGCGCTGGCCGAGGAGCTCGACGTGCCGATCGGCTTCCACGCGGGTGGTCCGCGCTTCGCGCACCAGCGATTCGTCGACTCCTATGTGCAGCTGCACGCGATCGAGTTCCCGTTCGACGTCATGTTCGCCGTCACCAACCTGATCTGCGGCGGTGTGCTCGAGCGGTTCACTCGGCTGCGGATCGCGATGCTCGAGGCCGGCGCGGGCTGGGCACCGTTCCTCGTCCACCGGCTCGACGAGCACTACGAGAAGCGGCCGGGCGAGATGCCCGAGATCCGAATGGAGCCGAGCATGTACCTGGCCGACGGGCGGCTCGTCATCTCGTGCGAGGCCGAGCCCGACCTCGGCCACACGATCGACCGCCTCGGGGACCACATGGTGGCCTACGCGTCCGACTACCCGCATTGGGACTGCGAGTTCCCCGACAGCGTCACCAAGATCGTGCAGCGCGACGACCTCTCGCGTGATGCCAAGCGCATGGTCCTCGCCGGCAACGCCCGGCGCGTGCTGTTCGGGGGCTCGTGATGTCGGAGGGCACGACCGACGAGGTCGTCCTCGCCGAGGTGTCCGACGGCATCGCGACGATCACCTTGAACCGCCCCGAGGCTCGCAACGCGATCAACGGCGCGATGGGCGCGCGCCTCCCCGAGGTGGTCGCGGAGATGGACGCGCGCGACGACGTCGCGGTGATGATCCTCACCGGCACCGACCCGGCCTTCTGTGCCGGCGCCGACCTCAAGGACCTCGGCAGCCGCGAGGGGACCGGCACCGACGCGATGAGCGTCTACGACGACGAGGGGCGCCTGCCGTACCGCGGGCCGTTCGCGCCCCGCACCAAGGTGCTCATCGGCGCGGTGAACGGGCCGGCGATCACCGGCGGCTTCGAGATCGCGCTCAACTGCGACTTCCTCGTCGCATCGGACCGCGCCCGCTTCGCCGACACGCACGCGCGCGTCGGCATCCTCCCGGGCTGGGGTCTCACGGTGCTGCTGTGCCAGTCGGTGGGCGTGCGGCGCGCGCGTGAGCTGAGCGCCACCGGCAACTACCTCTCGGCCGAGCAGGCGCTCACCTGGGGCCTCGTCAACCACGTGGTGGCCCACGAGGAGCTGCTGCCCTTCACCCGGGAGCTCGCGACCGCGGTCGCCGGCAACAACGGTCAGGCGGTCGGCGAGATGATGCGGCTCTACGACCGGGTCGTCGACGTCACCGGCGACGAGGCCTGGGACCTCGAGGCCGCGGTCAACGTCGACTGGATGCGCCGGATGTACGACCCCGCGGCGATCGCGGCGCGGCGCGACGCGGTCGTCGAGCGGGGCCGGGCGCAGTTCCGTGGCTGAGCGCCCGCGGCCCCTCGTCATCGCGCACCGCACCTGTCCCGAGCACGCGCCCGAGAACAGCCTGCTGGGCATCCGACGCGCCGCCGAGCAGGGCGCCGACGTGGTGGAGGTCGACGTGCGCCTCAGCGTTGAGGGCCGACCGGTCCTGCTCCACGATCGCACCCTGCGGCGCACGACGGGGACGATCGGACCGCCGTATCTGAGGCGCGAGAAGTCGATCACCGCACGCGAGATCGGCGAGGGCGAGCACGTGCCGACCTTCGCCGAGGCCCTCGACGCGCTCCCGAGCGATCTGCGCATGGCGATCGAGATCAAGGTGCCCCGGGCGGTGCACCCGGTGCTCGCCGCGGTGGTCGAGCGCGACGCCCAGCACCGGGTGCTGATCTGGGCCCACCAGCCGTCGGTCGTCCGCTTCGTGGCCGATCGGCACCCCACGATCGAGGCGTCGCTCCAGACCGAGCTGCGGACGGGTCGGTCCCGGCGGGGCCTGCGGGCCATGCTCACGCGGTGCCGGGCCGCCGGGCTCTCCACGCGGATCCAGGCGGCGACTCCCGACCTCGTCGAGGAGCTGCGCGCCCTCGGACTGCGCCTCTACGCCCGCTGCGGAGAGTCCGACCTCACGGCGCCGCGCCTCGCGCTGCTCGACGGCGTGGTCACCGACCGGCCCGAGGCCGCCCGCGCGGTGATCGACGCGGCATGATCCCTGCTGCCGCTCTGGCGGCGGCACCCCGCCGCTCCCCGACCCGCGAGAGGATCCGCGATGACCAACCCGTTCGATGCCTACCGGATGGACGGGCGCGTGGCCCTGGTCACCGGTGCCGCGAGCGGCATCGGCGCCGCCACCTGCGAGGTGCTCGCTGCCTCGGGCGCGTCGGTCGTGTGCGCCGACGTCAACGCCGACGGCCTCGCCGACACGGTCGCCAAGGTTGAGGCCGCGGGCGTGCGGGCCGTGCCCGTCACCTGCGACGTCACCAAGCGCGCCGACGTGGCTGCGATGTTCGGCACCGCAGTCCGCGAGCTCGGCAAGGTCGACGCCGTCGCCAACATCGCCGGCGCGATGTTCCCGGGTCTCATCGAGGACCTCGACGACGAGACCATCGACAAGGGAATCGACCTCAACCTCAAGGGCGTGCTCTACGGCACCCAGTACGCCATCCGCGCGATGAAGGAGACCGGGGGCGGCGCGATCGTCAACGTGTCGTCGGGCGCGATCGACCTGCCCTACGCGGGCATCGGCGTCTACGCGTT
This sequence comes from Actinomycetota bacterium, assembly GCA_016870245.1. GTDB lineage: Bacteria > Actinomycetota > Acidimicrobiia > IMCC26256 > PALSA-555 > CAIUKV01. The sequence goes on from VGCA01000075.1 coordinate 9,818, forward strand.
CACGAAGGCGGCCGTCGCGATGCTGTCGATGACCGCGGCGGTCGAAGCCGGGCCCTACGGCGTCCGCATCAACATCATCGCCCCGGGTCAGACGATGACGCCGTTCACCACCTGGCGCCTCTACAAGGAGGACGGCAGCCTCGACCAGCAGGCGTTCGACGACTTCCTGGAGTATTCGAGGGGGCTGTCACCGCTCGGCATCGTGGGCGAGTCGCTCGACCAGGCGCTGCTCATCCAGTATCTGCTGAGCGACGCCGCCAAGTACGCGACCGGCCAGATCTTCCGCGTCAACGGCGGCCAGACCTGGTCGTGGTAGTCAGCCGCGGATGGTCTCCACCGCGGTGGTGATCCCCTCGAGACGGATCTGGTCGATGGTCACGCCCAGGCCGGGACCGGTGGGCACGGCGAGGCGGCCGGCGTCGAGCACGAACGGCTCGTTCACCACGTCGCGCGCGTAGTAGCGGTCGGACGCGGAGGTGTCGCCGGGCAACGTGAAGCCCGGCAACGCGGCGAGGGCGACGTTGGCGGCGCGGCCGATGCCGGTCTCCAGCATCCCCCCGCACCACACCGTGATGCCGTGGGTCACGCAGAGGTCGTGCAGGCGCACGGCCTCCAGGTAGCCGCCCACCCGGCCCGCCTTGATGTTGACGATGGTGCACGCACCGAGCGCGATCGCGGTCTCGGCGACCGCCACCGACGTGATCGACTCGTCGAGGCAGATGGGCGTGCGCACGCGTCGCGCCAGCTCCGCGTGGCCGAGCAGGTCGTCGACCGCGAGGGGCTGCTCGATGAGGAGCAGGTCGAACGGGTCGAGCGCGGCGAGCGCCTGAACGTGACCGTCGGCGAGCGTGTACGCGGTGTTGGCGTCGACCTGCAGCGCCACATCGGGGTGACGCTCGCGCACCGCGCGCACGGACTCGACGTCGAAGCCCGGCTGGATCTTCAGCTTCACCCGGCGATACCCGTCGGCCACGTAGGCGTCGACGTGGTCGAGCAGCTCGGCGAGCGGGAACATGCCGACCGACACGCCGCAGTCGACGGCGGTGCGCGTCGCGCCGAGGCGCTCGCCCAGCGGGGTGCCGCTCGCCCGGAGCTCGGCGTCGAGCACGGCCAGCTCCAGCGCCGCCTTGGCCATCGGATGGCCCTGCACCGGTGCCATCAGCGCGCGCAGCCCGTCGGCGGTCACGTTGGTGGCCGCGAGCACCCGCGGCGCGAGGAAGCGTTGCAGCACGTCGTGCGCGCCGTCGACGTACTCCTCCGAGTAGCCGGGCTCCGGAAAGGCGACGCACTCGCCCCAGCCTTCGCCGGCGTCGGTGACCACCCGTACGAGCAGGAAGTCGCGCTCGGTGATCTCCCCGAACGACGTGCGGAACGGCGCGACGAGCGGGAGCGCCACCCGGTGCAGCTCAACAGCCTCGAGCTTCACCGGATCACTCCGCCTCGTTGCCCACGGCGGCACCGGTCCCGGGCCCGGCCGCGCCGCCCGCGCCGGCCTGCAGCACCCACCAGCCGTCGCGCGTGGCGCCGACCGCGCCGTAGCCGAGGTCGAGGGCCCGACCGATGGTGTCGCGGGCGGCCAGGCGCCAACGCCGTGCGGCCGCCGGGTCGGTCCTCCGCAGTGCCACGATGTCGCGGGGCACGCACGCCAGCAGCGTCGGCACGAGACGGGTCCCGCGCCACACCTCGCCGTCGAGCGAGAGGATGACCTCGGCGCCCCCGGCGACGAGCGCGTCGAGGTCGGGGTCGGGCCGGCCATCGGCGGCGGTGAGGTCCCAGCGCGCCTCCACCCGGTCTGACGGGTCGGTGCCGTTGACCGGGTCGCCCATCGCCCCGTACACGTCGGGCAGATAGGCCGCACCAACGGCACCCAGCTTGGTGAGGTTGAAGTACGCGTTGCGGGCGATCAGCGGGTCGAACGTCCAGCGGATCTCGGCGATCCCCCGGTCGAGGGCCCACGCCCGCTGGAAGCGCTTCATGGCGGCGCCGACGCCGGCGTGCTGGTGCACGGGGTCGATCCCGGTGGCGTGCGAGTGCACGTGGAGGCCGCCCGGGTGGGTCCCGACGAAGCCGACCGATGCGCCCACGAGCGCGTCGGGGTCGTGGGCCCGCCCCGGGTGGTAGGCGCCGAGCAGCGGCTCGCCGGCGAGCAGGAGCGCCCGGGCCATGTGCAGCTCGACGAACTGCGTGCCGGGGGGGAGGCCCCACACCCGCGAGAGGAGCGCGAGCGCCGCGGGAAGGTCGTCGGGCTCGAGCACGACCACGTCGACGGGGAGAGGCGGGACCACGGCCGACGAGGCTACGGTCCTCGGGGCCGCGGCACCGCCTTGCGGCCAGGAGAGGGGGGACGTGAAAGCCGCGCCGTTCGACTACCACGCGCCGGAGACGGTGGCCGAGGCCGCCGGCCTGCTCACCGAGCACGGCGACGAGGCCAAGGTGCTCGCGGGGGGCCAGAGCCTCCTGCCGATGCTCGCCCTGCGCCTGACCCGGTTCGAGCACCTCGTCGACGTCACCGGCGTCGCCGAGATGCATGGCATCAGCCGCAGCAACGGCCACCTGCGGGTGGGCGCCGCCACGCCCCAGGCCGTTGCCGAGCACGACGCCGACCTGGCGGCGGCCGTGCCGCTGCTGGCCCGGGCCCTCCCGCACATCGGGCACTTCCAGATCCGCAACCGGGGCACCGTGGGCGGCTCGCTGGCCCACGCCGACCCCGCGTCGGAGCTGCCGGCGGTCGCGCTCGCGCTCGACGCCACGTTCGAGGCGGCGAGCACCCGGGGCACCCGGGACGTCGCGGCGTCGGAGTTCTTCACCGGCACCTGGTCGACCGCGCTCGCCGACGACGAGATCCTGGTCGGCACCCGGTTCCCCGTGTGGTCGGGACGCACCGGGTTCGCGGTGACCGAGATCGCCCGCCGCAGCGGCGACTTCGCCCTGGCCGGGGTGACCGCGGCGGTCGAGCTCGACGGGAGCGACCGCATCGGTCGCGTGGCGGTGGGGCTGTTCGGCGTGGGATCCACCCCGTTGCGCGCCGCGGCCACCGAGGCCGCGCTCGCCGGCGCGGCCCCCGACGCGGCTGCGGTGACCGACGCCGC
>VGCA01000076.1 GCA_016870245.1 Actinomycetota bacterium
CCTGACCAGGACGCGCGCGCGCGGGCGGGCGACGCGCCGCGCGCCCGTAGGGGCGCGGCGGGCGACGCCGCGGCGTCAGTTGTTGCGGTTGCGGCCCATGAACCAGCCGATGAGGAAGCCGATGAGCGCCGATCCCACGATCACCAAGAACAGCCGCATCTCGAAGCTGTGGAAGACGAAGTCGACCTCCACCCTCCCCGAGTTGGCGATCGCGAGGATCACCACCACCAGGATCAGGATGCCGATGATCACCTGCTTGGCGCCGATCCGGCTGCCCGAGCTCTCGTTCGCCACGACGGGTCCCCCCTCGTCGGAAAGGGCCAGCCTACGACGCCGCCGGTGGTCGCGGCGCGGATCCCGCCGCGCGCGTCGCCGTCGCACCCCCGGACTTGCGCCGCGAGCGGCCGGGCACACGGCGACCGCGGATCATCCGCAGTGCGGCGTCGCGCACCGCGCGGTCGGCGATCGACAGGTAGGCGTCGCGCAGGCTCACGAGCGCGAGGCGCCGCGGGGGCAGGCCGGCGATCGACACCACCTTCACGCCCTCGAGGGCCTCGGGCACCGCGGTCTCGGGGAGCACGGCCGCGCCCGCCCCGGCCGCGACGAGGTCCGCGATGAGCCGGATGCCTTCGACTTCCACCACGACGTCGAGGGCCAGGCCCTGGCGCGCGGCCGCCGCCTCGATCTCGGCGCGCAGCGGGTTGGGGGGCGGCGGGACCACGAGCCCGAGCGCGTTGAGCGCTTCGAGCGGCACGGGACTGCGCGGCAGGGTGTGGCCCACCGGGGCCACACCGACGAGCGCCTCCTCGAGCACGGTCTCGGCGGTGAGGCGACGGTCGTCGACGGGCTCCGTGACGATCGCCTGGGTCAGGTCGCCGTCGAGGACCTCGGCGGCGAGCCGCTCCGACGCGCCCTCGACGATGCGCAGGTGCACGCCCGGAGCGCGCGTGCGCAGGTCGGCGACGAGCTCGGGCACGAGCCAGCGGCTGGCGGTGCCGACGACGCCGAAGCTCGCGTCGCCCACCTCGAGGCCCTGCAACATCGACAGGTCGGCCCGCAACGACTCGAGCTCGCGCCGGATGCGCCGCGCCCGCTCGAGCACGACCTCACCGCAGTCGGTCGGCTCCGCGCCACGCCGGCTGCGCACGAACAGCGCCGCACCCAGCTCGGCCTCGAGCTGACGGATCTGCTCCGACACGTTGGACTGCACGGTCGACAGCGCATCGGCCGCGGCGGTGAACGATCCCTCGTCGGCGACGGCCAGCACGGCGTCGAGGTGGCGCAGCTCCACCGGTCCTCCTTTGGGAGCAGCGAGCCTTCGGGAGCAGCGTGGCGCGCGCTCCGAAGCCCAACTGATCCATCTTCAGAATCGATGGCTTCCATCGTAACTGTTTGTTGGACAGATTGAAACGGATCGGCAACCATGGCCAACGCAGTGCGGACGGGGGCCGAGTTCCCCCCACCGGCCACCCGTCTCCGCACTGCCGCACGACGACGTTTCCCCGACTCTGGAGGACCATGGTGGCGGCCGAGACCGTCTCCAGCCTGCTGTTCACCGGCCCGCTCACCTGGACGGGCGAGGCAGCTTGCGCTGGTCAGACCGAACTGTTCTTTGCCCCCGCGGGCGAGCGACCCGAGACCCGGCTCCTGCGCGAGGCCCGGGCTCGTGCGATCTGCACGGGCTGCGAAGTCGTCGACCCGTGCCGCCGCTGGGCGCGTGACCAACGCGAGTACGGCTTCTGGGGAGGCGAGTCCGAGGAGGACCGCGCCGCTGCGGGCTTCCGCGTCGACATGCCGGTGGGCCGCGTGGCCCGCTACCCCAAGGGCAACGGCACCCCCGTCGCCCCCCGCGAGCCCCGCGTCGCCTGAGCGACCGGGAGGCTCGTGCCTCCCGCGGCGTCGGACGGCGGCGCCTCCCCTCCGGCCGAGCGTTACAGTCCTCCGGCGTGACCACCACGCCGGAAGGCCTCGACCTCGCCGCGCTGTCGACCTGGTTCGCGGCGCACATCGCGGAAGCCGGTGACGCGCCGCTGAGCGCCTCGCTGATCGCGGGCGGACGCTCCAACCTCACCTACCACGTCACCGACGGTGCCCACGACTGGGTCGTGCGCCGGCCGCCGCTCGGCCACGTCGTCGCCACCGCCCACGACATGGGCCGCGAGCACCGGGTGATGTCCGCGCTCCAGGGCTCCGACGTCCCCGTGCCGGTGACCCGGGCGTTCTGCGCCGACCCCGAGGTCATCGGGGCGCCGTTCTACGTGATGGACCGGGTCGACGGGCGGGTCGTCCGGTCGACGGCCGAGCTCGCGGCGTTCGACCCCGCCGACGCCCTCGCCGTGTCGCACGGCCTGATCGACGTCCTCGCCCGGCTGCACGCCACCGACTACGAGGCCGTGGGCCTGGGCGACTTCGGGCGGCCCGACGGCTTCCTCGCGCGCAACGTCGCCCGGTGGGGCAAGCAATGGGAGGCCAACAAGACCCGCGAGCTCCCCCAGATCGACGAGCTGGCCCGGCGCATCGCCGCGGCACTGCCCGAGTCGGGACCGCCGGGGATCGTCCACGGCGACTACCGGCTCGAGAACACGATGCTCGCGAACGACGGGCCGGAGATCGTCGCCGTCCTCGACTGGGAGATGTCGACCCTCGGCGACCCGCTCACCGACCTCGGCCTCTTCCTCGTCTACTGGGTGCACTGGGACGCGGGCGCCTCCGACGGCGTGCCGCTCGCCACCGGGGGGGCGTCGGGGCTCCCGGGCTTCATCGGCATGGACGAGGTCGCGGCCCGCTACGCCGAGATCACCGGCCGCGACCTGTCGCACCTCGACTTCTACGTGGTGTTCGCGTTCTACAAGCTGGCGATCATCCTCGAGGGCATCAACGCCCGGTTCCTGATGGGCAAGACCCTGGGCGAGGGTTTCGACCGCATGGGCCAGATGGTCTCCACGCTGTGCGACGCCGCCCTCGACCTCGCGACCCGCTCCCAGATCCCGGCCCTGCACGGCTGATGCGGCGGTCGCCCGGGTGAGGCACCCGCTCTCACCCCGGGCCGTGCTCCTCGTCGCGCTCGGCGGCGCGGTGGGCGCGCTCGCCCGCCACGGCCTGGCGCGTGCGTTCCCGGTGGGCCCGGGCACCTTCCCCACCACGACGTTCGTGATCAACGTGTCGGGAGCCTTCGTGCTCGCGGTCCTGCTCGAGTCCCTGCTGCGCCGGGGCACCCCCGACCACTGGCTCCGGCTCCTCGCCGGCGTCGGCATCCTCGGCGGCTTCACCACCTTCTCCACCATGGCGGCCGAGCTCGCGCTCCTCTGGCGCGACGGCGATCATGCGCTCGCCGCCGTATACGCGACCGCGACCGTCGTCGCCGGCATCGCCGCCGTGGTCCTCGGACTCTGGGCCGCGGGCTTCCGCCGGACGCCGGTCCCCGACGAGGACGAGGCATGAGCGGGCCTCGGGACGTACGCCTTCGCACGCGCCGGCGAACGGGACCGCGGGCCGAGGCGACACGCCGGGAGCGGGGCTCGTGAACGACGCCGCGCTCGCAGCGCTCGTCGCGCTGGCCGGCGCGATCGGCGCGCCGAGCCGATACGTGCTCGAGTGGTGGATCCGCAGCCGCCGCCCCTCGATCACCCCGGTCGGCACGCTGGTGGTCAACGTGAGCGGCTCGCTGGTCCTGGGGTCCGTGGTCGGCCTCGCCCTGGCCCACGGGCTCGATCCCGACGTGCGCACCGTCGTCGGCACCGGCTTCCTCGGCGCCTACACGACGTTCTCCGCCTACGCGTACGAGACCGTGCGCCGGACCGCGGAGGGGCACGGTCGGGTCGCCGTCGCGTACGCCGTCGGCAGCGTGGTCGGCGCCACCCTCGCAGCCGCCGTCGGGCTGGGGGTCACCGGCGCCTGGTGATCACTCCTCCCGGGCGGCGGAGCGGCGGGCTGGGCCAGAATGGCCGACCGTCGGAGGCACGGCTCGGACGGACGCGGAAGGAGACGTCATGGGTGTGCTCGACGGGATCCGGGTGGTGGAGCTCGCGGAGCACGGGTTCGTCCCGAGCTGTGCGGCGATCCTCGGCGACTGGGGCGCCGACGTGGTCAAGATCGAACGGCCGACCGGCGACCCGCTGCGGGCGATCATGGGTGCCGGGTTCGTCGCCGACACCGGCGACTTCAACTTCCTGTGGGAGCTCTACAACCGCAACAAGCGCGGGATCGTCCTCGACCTGCGCGTGCCCGAAGGTCGCGCCGCGTTCGACCGGCTGATCGTCGGCGCCGACGTGTTCATCACCAACTTCCTGCCGTCGGCCCGCACGAAGCTGCGCACCGACCCCGAGGACCTCTGGGCGGTGAACCCGCGCCTGGTGTACGCGAAGGGCCACGGGCAGGGGCAGCAGGGGCCCGACGCCGACGAAGGGGGCTTCGACTCCGTCTCGTACTGGTCGCGCGGCGGCGTCGGACACATGCTCACGCCCGCGGAGGGCCCGATGATCATGCAGCGCGGGGCGATGGGCGACGCGCCGAGCGGCGCGATGCTCGCGGGCGGGATCGCGGCGGCACTGTTCCAGCGCGAGCGCACCGGCAAGGGGTCGGTCGTCGACGTGTCGCTGCTCAACTTCGCGGTGTGGCAGCTCGGCGTCGACCTCACCGCCACGACCATCCTCCGCACGGAGCCCGAGAAGATGGGCGAGGGCACCGTGCGGTCGAACCCGCTCGTCGGGGCGTACCGCACCGCCGACGACCGCTGGCTCATGCTCGGCATGATCGACGACCCCCGCCACTGGGAGCCGGTCTGCCGGGCCCTCGGGTTGCCCGAGCTGCTCGACGACCCGCGCTTCGTCGACACCGCGGCCCGGGCCGCCCACGCCGAGGCGCTCCAGCCCATGGTCGCCGAGGCGATCGCGAGCCGGACCCTCGACGAGCTGCGGGCCCGCCTCGGCGCCGAGGACACCATCTTCTCGGCGCTCGCATCGCCGCTCGAGGTGATCGACGACCCGCAGGTGGCCGCCAACGGGTACCTGGCCCCGCACCCCGCTCATCCGTCCGCCCGCCTGGCGTGCGCGCCCATGCAGTTCGACGACGAGCAGGTGACGGTGCGGCGGGGCGCGCCGACGATCGGCGAGCACACCGACGAGGTGCTGGCGGAGGTCGGGCTCACCGCCGAGGAGGTCGCCACCCTGCGGGGGGCCGGCGCCCTCGGGTAGCCGGCGACCCCGCGCCCGTCGCGAGCGAGCGCAGCGACCCCAGCGTTCAGGAGCGCAGCGAGCGTCCCGAGGAGCACCGGAGGACCGGCCCGGATCCGCAGCCGTCGCGAGCGAGCGCAGCGACCCCAGCGTTTAGGGTGGTGGGGGTGGAGCCCACCCCCACCACCGACGGACTCGTCTGGGAGGACAGTCCCGGGCCGCTGCGCCGCCCGTTGCTGGTCGCCGCGTTCGAGGGCTGGAACGACGCGGCCGACGCCGCGACCTTCGCGGCCTCGTACCTGGCCCGCCACGGTGGCGCGGAGCGGGTGGCCCACATCGACCCCGAGGCCCACACCGACTTCCAGTCGCGCCGTCCCCAGGTGGAGCTGGTCGACGGCGTGACGCGCGCCGTGGCGTGGCCCACGTCGTCGTTCTGGGTCGCCCGATTCCCCGAACGCGATCTCGTGGTGCTCCAAGGGATCGAGCCGTCGTACCGGTGGCGGTCGTTCTGCCGGGCGGTGCTCGACGTCTACGAGACGACGGGCTGCGAGATGGTCGTCACCTTCGGCGCGCTCCTCGCCGACGTGCCCCACACCCGCCGGGTGAAGGTCACCGGCACCGCCACCGACCCCGAGCTCATCAGCCGGCTCGCGCTCGAGCCGTCACGCTACGAGGGCCCCACGGGGATCGTCGGCGTGCTCCACGACGAGTGCCGGGCGGCCGGGATCCCGTCGGTGTCGCTGTGGGCGCCGGTGCCCCACTACATCGCGTCGCCACCCAACCCGCCGGCGAGTGCGGCGATCCTCGACCGGTTCGCCCGCCTCACCGGCGTCACGCTCGACCTCTCCCGCGTGCAGCAGACGGTGAGCCGCTGGACGCAGCAGGTCGACCAGGTGGCCGCCGACGACGACGACATCCGCGGCTATGTCGAGCGGCTCGAGGCCCGGTTCGACGAGGCCGACGACGAGACCCCCCAGTGGGGTGACGAGCTGCCGACCGGCGACGAGATCGCCGACGAGCTCGAGCAGTACCTCCGCCAGCTCCGCGAGGAGTAGCCCCGCCGCCCGAGCGCGCGCGGCGCCGGGTGACGGCACATGCTGGCGCGAGACGGCGCCATGACGAGGATCAGTGCGGTCAGTGCCGGTCGGGGTCCCAGGTGGCGAGCGCCAGGTGGGCGCGCACGGCCGGGTCCTGCGGGGGCTCCCAGAACGCGCGGATGAGGTCGACCTTGCCCGCCTCGTCCACCCGCCACAGCTCGATGCTCTCGACCAGCACCGGCAGGCCGTCGATGGCGCCGTGGTTGCGCATGTAGACCTGCGCCTCGCGGCCGCACTCGATCACCTTCACCGGCTCGAGGATCCAGCGCTTCACGGCGGTGAAGGCCCCGTCCCACGCGTGCGACGACATCACCTCGATCCCCCGGCTCGCCACGGTGCCGGGCGGGTCCTCGTACTCGATGTCGTCGGCGAACAGCCCGAGCCACGACTCCTTGTCCATCGCGTTCCAGTGGCGGACGTGGTCCAGGATCGCCTTCGCTGCGCTCGGCGCGCTGTCCCCGGATTCCTCGCTCGACGGGCTCATGTCAACAGCTCCTCGGCGACGGCCCGCCACAGCTGCTCCGACAGCGCCAGCGACTCGACGTCGACGCGCTCGTCGTTGCCGTGGAACATCGTGGCGTAGTCCTCGAACGCGAGGCGCTGCGAGAACAGCCCGAAGCCGTAGCCGGTCGCGCCGGCCCGGCGGAAGAACCGGTTGTCGGTGCCGCCGACCATGAGGAACGGCACCAGCGCGGAGTCCCGCACCATGCGCCCCGTCACCGTCGACAGGGTGTCCCACAGCGGCGTGTCGATGGGCGACGCGGTCGACAGGTCCTCGTTGGACTCGATCTCGACGCGGTCGTACAGGTCGCCGAGCGCCTCGCGGAGCAGATCACGGATGTCGTCGCCGCTCTGTCCGGGCAGCGTGCGGATGTCGACTTCGAGCTCGACGTGGTCGGGGATGACGTTGGTCTTGGTGCCGCCGTGCGCGACGTTGGGCGAGAACGTGGTGTGCGTGCACGCGTGCACGAGCCGGCCCATGCCGAGCGGGAGCGCCGCGCAGTAGTCGCGCACCGCGCTCGGGTCGAGGAACGCGTCGCGCAGCTCGGCCGGGTACTCCATGGCCTCCACGTGCCGGCGCCACACCTCGCCGATCTCGGCCTTCGGCTGGTACTCGGCGAGCCGGCGGACGACCTCCGCGGCGGTGACCAGCGCGTTGTCGGTGTTGAACGGCTGCGAGCCGTGCCCCGGCGTGCCGTGCACGTGGAGCTTCGACCAGAAGGTGCCCTTCTCCGCCACCATCACCGGCAGCCGGGGACCACCGGGGGACGGCATCTGGAAGCCGCCCGACTCGGTGAGCACGTAGTCGGTGGCCACCGCGTCCCACTCGTGGTCGACGAGCCACTTCGCGCCCCAGGTGCCGAGGGCCTCCTCGTCGGCGACCGCGAGGTAGATCAGGGTGCCCTTCGGCGTGAACCCGGAGTCGGCGAGGCGGCGGAACGCCACGGCCTGCGACGCGGTGAGGTTGAGCATGTCGACGGCGCCGCGGCCCCAGACCATCCCGTCCTCGACGTCGCCCGAGAAGGGTTCCCGCGTCCAGGTGTCGAAGTTCACCGGCACGACGTCGGTGTGCCCCATGAGCATGAGCGTGGGCGCGTCGGGGTCGCTCCCCTCGATGCGGGCGACCAGGCTCGCCCGGCCGGGCTGGGGCTCGAACCGCTCGACGTCGATCCCGCTCGTGCCCAGGTACTGCTGGAGCAGGTCGACGCTCGCCAGCTCGTTGCCCGACTCGACGGTGCCATCGTTGACGCAGGCGTTCCGGATCATCTGCTGGAGCAGATCGGTCGCCTCGGGGTCTTCCACACGCGTGCTCACGCCCAGAGGCTAACCCCGGAATCCCCCCGGAGTCGGGGCGACGGGCCGACGCCCGGGGGCGGAGCGGAACCGGGATCAGGCGGCGCCGACGCGGTAGAAGTAGCGGCCGCCCTCGGTCCAGCGCTCGGCCCGACCCTCGCTCACCAGGTGCTCGAGGTGGGCGAACGTCTCGCTCTCGGCCATCACACCCCAGTGCTTCTTGGGGAAGATCTCGTGGGAGAGGTCCTGCACGGTGGCGGGCCCGATGGCGATCGACGCGGCGGCGAGCTGTTCCATGCGCTCGTGGTGGTGCTCCTTGATGGCCTCCACCCGACCGGGCACGTCGGCGAACGGGTGACCGTGGGCGGGGAGGCCGAGCTTCACGCCGTCGAGCGCGGCCACGAGGTCGAGGGTCTGGATGTAGCTGTGCAGTGCGTCGGCGCCGTTGCCCACGCCCGAGATGTGCGGGGTGATCGACGGCAAGACGTGGTCGCCCGAGATGAGCAGCCCGTACTCCGGGTCGTAGAGGCACAGGTGGTCGATCGTGTGCCCCGGCGTGTGCACGCTCACCCAGTCACGTCCGGCGAGGCGGACCCGCTCGGCGTGGCGCACCCGGCGGCTCGGGTCGGGCGGCGCGAACAGCAGCCGCATCGCCTTGATCGCCATGCGCCGGGTGAGCTTGGGCATCGGGTGCTTCGAACCACCCCACGGGGTCTCGCCGCCCCAGGGCTGGGCCCGGGCGGTGAGCTCGGGGGTGGGGTCGTCGCGCAGCGGGTCGCCCGCGTAGTCGTCGGTGTGGTCGCCGATCGTCGGGATCTCCACGTCGTCCCACACGTCGAGCGCCTGGGCCGCCGCCGCGGCGACCCGCTCGGCCTCCAGCGCCTCCTGCTCGCTCGGCAGGTGGTTGCGCCGGCTCGACTCCGACAGGGACCACGTGGTGAAGGCGCGGTGGGCGACGAGCTCGGCGCCCGACTCCTTGCGGATGCGCCCGGCACCCCCGAAGTGGTCGGGGTGCGAGTGGGTGACGATGACGGTGTGGACGTCCTTGACCCGGAAGCCCGCGGCCTTGAGCCGCTGCTTCAGCGCCTTCCACGACGACGGGCCGGGCAGTCCGGGGTCGACCACCGCGAGGCCCCGTTCGTCGAGGAGCCCGTACATGTTCACGTGGCCCAGCCCCGGCATCCAGATCGGGAGCTGCATCCGGATCACGTTCGGCGCGACCATGGTGATCTCCTCCGACGCCGGCTCCTGCTCCTGCTTGGGCGGGCGCGGCGCCGGCGGCGCGGACGCCGCCGGGGTCGACGGATCGGGCGGGTCGGGGGAAGGTGCGCCTTCGGCGGTGTCGGTCACGCTGCGGAGACTATCGGCGCGAGCCCCGGCCACGGCCGGACGCCCTGGGCCACCGCGGCGGCCGCGAGGCAGTGGAGGTCGTGATGGCGGGGTGCCACCACCTGGAGGCCGACCGGCAGAAGGTCCACGAACCCGGCCGGGATCGAGCAGGCCGGTTGACCCGTCACGTTGAACGGCGCGGTGAACGCGGCCGACAGCCCGAACAGGGTGACCTCCTCACCGTTGAGGTCGGCGGTGAGCACCCCCTCGGCGGCGAACGCGGGGGTCGGCGTCGTGGGCGTCAGCAGGAGATCGACCTGCTCGAACACCCCGGCCGATGCGGCGCACAGATCGGCCCGGCGCCGGATCGCCTTCAACAGCACGTCGGGCCGCAGGTGACGGACCGACTCGTAGGCGAGCCGGTACACGGTCGTGACCTCGTCGAGCCGGTCGGCCATCGCGTCGGCGTGCCAGGCCATGTCATCGATCGACGAGAGCAGGCCCCAGGTCATTCCCGGCCGGGGGAAGTCGACGGTGACGTCGACCCACTCCATGCCCGCCGCGCGCACGAGCGCCTCGGCCGTGTCACGTGCGGCGGCGCCGACCGCGGGCTCGGCCGCGGTGCCACCGAGGGTGTCGGTCCAGCCGACCCGCAGGCCCCGGAGCGACTCCTGCGCGGCGCCGGTGGCCAGCGCCGGCTCGAACGGCGCCGGCTTGGGCAGCGAGGTGGGGTCGGTGAGGGTGGGCCCGGTGACGACGTCGAGGTACCGCGCGGCGTCGCGGGGGCCGCGGGCCATCGGGCCGCGCACCGGCGTGAGGGAGGAGTTGAAGGGCCCCGGCCCCCGGCCGACGAGACCGTAGGTGACCTTCATCCCGAACAGTCCGCAGTACGAGGCGGGGATGCGGATCGACCCGCCGCCGTCGCCCGCGGTGGCCACCGGGAAGAGCCCCGCGGCCACCGCGGCAGCCGCCCCGCCCGACGACCCGCCCGGCGTGCGCGCCGGGTTCCACGGGTTGCGGGTCACGCCGTGCAGCGGGGTGTTGGTGAAGCTGACCGATCCGTGCTCCGACGCGGTGGTGAGCCCGGTGAGAACGGCCCCGCCGGCGCGCAGGCGGGCGGTCTCGACGTCGTCGTGGTCGCTCACCCGGTCCGCGTAGATGAGCGACGCGTGGGTCGCCGGCCAGCCGGCGACGTGGTTGAGCTCCTTCACGCCGATCGGGAGGCCGGCGAGCGGTCCGGGGTCGTCGCCGCGGGCGACGGTGGCATCGACCGCCTCCGCCGCGTCGCGCGCGCCGGCCTCGTCGAGGAAGCACACGGCGTTCAGCGCCGGGTCGATCGTGCGGATCCGTTCGAGGTACCCGTCGAACAGGTCGACCGCGCGCAGGTCACCGGCGCGCACCGCGTCGGCGAGGTCCCACGCGTCGCGGGTCCAGAACTCCTGGGGCAGACCACTCACGGCGCGGTGTCGACCTCCACGTCGACCTCGACCACCAGATCGATCGTGGCCGCAGCCGCGTCGGTGGTCGCGGCGTCGGCGTCGGGTGCCGGCTCGTCGATCCCGTGGGCTTCGGCGTGGTCGCGCATCTCGGTGAACGCCTCGGCGATGCCCGTCGCGAGCACGTCGAGGTCGGGGAACGCGTCGCGATCGGCGAGCAGCCCGATGTGGAGGTTGCCGCAGTAGGAGAGGATGGCGATGCCGAGCCCGAGGTTCCGCGACAGGGGCACCATCGGGTAGGCTTCCACCATCTGCGCCCCCATGCAATAGAGCGGCACCTGCGGCCCGGGCACGTTGGTGCTGATCAGGTTGAAGAACACCTGGTGGTGCGCGGCACGGGCGGCGAGGCCGAGCAGCGTGGGCGCGGCGTACTGGGTGAGCCCGATGAGCGTGTCGGCCGCCACCGCCTGGTGGCGCTCCTTGAGATCCTCCGTCGCGGCGCGGACCGATGCGAGGCGCGACACCGGATCGGTCGCCCCCACCGCGAGCGGCACCACCAGCGCCGACACCCGGTTGCCCAGCGCCAGGTGCTCCTGGTCGGCCCGCACCGACACCGGGCACATCACCTTCACCCGCAGGTCGGGGCGCAGCTCGCCCCGCGCGTCGAGCAGCCGCGCGAGCCCACCGGCCACGCCGGCGAGCACGACGTCGTTGATCGTGCCGCCGTAGACGCCGCGCACCGCCTTCACGTCGTCGAGCGGGACCTGCACGCCCAGGAACCGCCGGTGCCGGCCCACGGGTCGGTTGATGCTCAGGCGGGGCGCGAGCAGGCGACCTTCGGCCAGGGTGGCCATCGACCGCCCGAGCTGGCCGAGCTGGGCGAGCGCGCGCTGGGGCACCTGCACCGCGTCGGCGACCATCCGGCCGAGGTGGGTGACCTGCCCGACCTCCTCCACGACCGTGTCGACGAGCAGCTGCTGGGGTGACGGGGCAGGGGTCGGCTCCCACTCCGGCGCGTCGGGCACGGTGGGCTCGGGGGAGAAGTCGAACAGCACGGTGGCGACGTCGACTCCGGAGATGCCGTCGACCAGCGCGTGATGGGTCTTCTGGAACAGGGCGACCTGGCCGCCCTCGAGCCCCTCGACGAACCACAGCTCCCAGAGCGGACGGGACCGGTCGAGCAGCTGCGCCTGGACCCGCTCGAACAGCGCGAGGAGCTGGGCGCGCGACCCCGGCGCGGGGAGCGCGGTGAGGCGGACGTGGTAGCCGACGTCGAAGCGGGCGTCGTCGACCCAGACTGGCCGACCGAGCCCGAGCGGCACCTCCATGACCCGCTTGCGGAACCGCGGGATCAGGTGCAGCCGTGACGACACCAGTCGCCGCACGTCGGCGAGGCGGAAGCGCCCGCGCTCGTCGAAGAACGCGCGGCCCTCGAGGATCGCGAGCGACCCGATGTGCATCGGCGTCTCGATGCGCTCCAGCACGAGGAAGCTCGCGTCGAGCCCCGAAAGGCGGTCGTACCCGCTCACCGCTGACCCTCGCTCACGGAGCGAAGGCTACGCCACCGACCCGATCGGTCGGCACCCGGGTCAGCTCGCGACGCCGATGCAGGTGAGCCAGTCGAGCGCGACGAGGTCGTCGGCCGCCTGGGCGGACGATCGGTTGATCCGCTGGACGAGGTCGGGGTTGGCCGCGATCGTCTCGACGACGGTGAGGTCACCGTCGACGGCCAGCTCCCGCAGCCGCTCGAGGCCGGCCGAGGCCGCCCGGAGGTGGCGGAGGAGCGCGGCGATGTCGTCGTCGGTCGACGCGGGGCCACGGAGGTCGGCGAACCCGTCGATCTGGGCCTCGAGCGCGGCCCGGGTGGCATCGATCTCCTTGCCCGCGTCCTCGCCCCGCGCGCCCGGCCGGGCGTCGGCGCGCAGCCGGTCGGACTCCTTCGTGCCCGCGTCACACACGGCCTCGGCCTCCCGGGTCAGCGCCGCGCGTGACAGCCGCTCCCCACCGTCGTCGCCACCACCGCAGCCCGCGAGCAGCACCCCGCCGAGGAGGCCGGCGGCGAGCACCGCGGAGC
>VGCA01000077.1 GCA_016870245.1 Actinomycetota bacterium
GTTGGCATCGGGCGCCGCCGCCATCGGGCCGTAGCGCGTGGCGTCGGCCGGGGTCGCGGCGGCCGCCCAGTCGGCGCCCAGGCCGGTGCGCGCCAGCACCAGCCCGGCGCCCAGGCCGCCGGCCCACCGGGTGAAGGCGCGTCGGGTCATGCGCCGGGTGTCGGGCCGAGGGGTGTGCTGCGGATCGTCGCGCGTCATCGGTTTGGGTTCACCCCCAGCTCCCGGAGCACGAGGTCGGCACGGTGCTCGATGAAGCTCCGGCGCTCCGCGAAGGCCGTCTCGAACTGCTCGGGGGTCCACTGCTCCCGCGCCGTCGGAGGGCCGTTGGCGCGGACGAGCGCTGCGATCTGGTCGGCTCGCGCGAGGAGCCGACGGGTGTCCCACGCCTTCTTCACGGCCCACTCGAGGTTGCGGCGCAGGCGGTCCTCGGTGCCGGGCAGCGTGGCGAGACGAGCAATCGTGCGCGCGCCGGGCTTGGGAATCGAGAGCGTGCGGAAGGACGCGCCCCCGTAGGGATCCTCGCGCATGTACTGCCAGTCCGTGTTGCCCCCTTGCAAGGGGATGAGCCCGATGAGGTTGCCCAGCGACCAGTCCGCACCGTGCGGCAGCACCACGAACTTGTCGGAGTCGGGGTCGTGATACGTGTAGTAGTTGTTGGGCCAAGTGTTGCCGGCCACGATCGCCGGATCGGTGTTCCCGAACGGGACGTTGGTCCCGGTGAGGTACCCGTCGAAGTGGGCGACGAGTGCCTCGACCGCCCAGTACTTGAACACCTCGTTCAGATCTACCAGCTTCGACAGCTCGGCGACGTACTGCTCGTCGGGCACCGTCTCGACGACCTGCGCGAGCTCGGCGATGTCGGACTTGTCGTTCACCGTCTCGTTGGTACGCGCATCGAGCAGCTGGTCGGCCATGTCGACGTCGCCGACGGACGACTCGTAGAGGTTGCCGTCGGGATTGGAGAAGTGGCGACGCAGGAACTTCTTGTCGTATCCCTCGCGGATGACGTAGAGCCCGAAGGGCTCACCGTTGAGGGTGACGTTGGCGAGGGCTGTCCGCGGTGCCGGGATCCCCGCCGCCCGCCAGACGTCGTACGAGATCTGCTCCGCGACGAAGCTCGGATCCCCGATCTCGTTCCCGAGCGTGAACTTCTCGATGCCGAAGAGCGCCTGGTCCTCCACGTACTCGTCGGTCTTGATGCTGAAGCCCGGCTTGCCCTCGAGCGGCTGGCCCGACGCGAACCCGCTCTTCAACCGGAAGCCCACGGGGTCGAGGGCCACGCCGTCGAACTGCATCGACGCCGGTACCCGTTCGTCCCTTCCGAGGCCGAGCTTCGGCAGGTCCGCCGGTGCCACCCCGAACTCGATCGTGTGGACGAACTTCGGGTCGAAGACCTTGGCCGAACGGTCACCGTTGGTCGCGACGCGGGCCACATGACCGGCGGCGGGGACGGCGACCAACCCGCCGGCGCCGACCATGCCCAGGGCGACCGCCAAGGCAAGCCGACGCCCTCTTGTGTGCGGGTTCACGGCAGCTCCCACCGGTCGTCGACGTCGAGCCGCATCTCGTCGGGCGGGTCGTGCGGGAGGGGGGCGTCCGCAGCAGGGGGTGGGGCGTCCGTAGCTGGAGGTGGGGCGTCCGCAGCCGGAGGTCGGGCGGGGGCGACGGTGGTCGTGGCGGCGGGCGACGGTCGACCGGGGGGTGCCGGAACGGGGTGCTGCCCGTCCCCCGGTCGTGAGGTCGTGGCCGGTGCCGGGATCCGGGCGCCGTCGCCCCCGGGCTGCGTCGACCGGCGCGTGCGGGTGCGCGCCGTGCCCGGCGGGTCGGGACGGAACCGCACGTCGACTCGGGTGGTCTTCTGTGCGTAGTCGGTCTCCAGCACGTACACGTTCAGGACCGTCCCGGCGAGCTTCGCTTCGAGCGCGGCCCGGAGCTCGTCGTCGTCGTGGTACACCCGCTTCAGGCGCACCATCCGCCGCTCGTAGCCGCGCAGCAGCACGGGATGGTCGGCGACGTACATGACGCCGACGAGGACCACGACGAGCGTGACCGTCGCGGCCCAGTGGTCTTCGGGCGAGAGGCCGGCGACGAGCCCGACCACGATCGCGACGAAGTAGTACCCGATCTCCTCCTGGGTGATCTGCGTGGACCGGAGGCGGATGACCGAGAGCAGCGCGAACAGCCCGATGCCGAACGCGAGCCCCAGCGGCTTCGTCGACACGAACGACGCGACGGCGAACAGGCCGATGTTGACCCCCATGAAGCCGAGGGTCAGGTCGCGTCGATGGTGGCGACGGAAGTAGATGGCGTAGGTGAGCACCGCCATCGCGACCAGATCGAGCGCGAGGCTCAGGAGCAGCACGTCATAGCGCACACCTGATGGTGGGGCCGATCCCGCATGGGATGGCAGGGCCTTTTGTCACCGGTCGATGGGTCTGTCGGATTCGCGCGCCAGCGGATCCGGCGAGTCGGCCGGTGGTTCCGCCGGGAGCACCGGCGGACGCGAAGGGGTGGAGGTGCCGGGAGTCGAACCCGGGTCTTCCGAGTCTTCGTCGGGGCTTCTCCGAGCGCAGCCGGTGATTGGGTCTCGGGTCGCCGCCACTCACCGGCGGCAGGCGACGACCCCAGCCTCACTGTGGTGTCCCGATGAGCCGTGAGGCCCGTCTCAGCGGTGAGCCGTTCGAGATGTCGTCCGGATCCGGCCTGAACGGCAGAGACCGGGCGGACGTGGCTGGGGTTTAGGCAGCCAGTGCCATTTCGTCAGAGTTGGCAGTTGTTGGTTGTGTCGACTTTTTCACGACGATTCGACAACGTCGGCTCGCTTCCCCCGATCCCGCGCACGGAATCGAAGCCACGCACCCCCATGTCAAGGCCCGGCTCGTACGTGGTGAGCCGGATCGACCAGGCTACCCGGCCCCCAGCCGCCGCAGGGCCGCGATCCGCTCGTCGACCGTCGTGCGGGCCCCCTCGACCCGGGCGGGCACCTCGAACCACAGCGGGGCGGTGGCCGCGCTCACCCGCTCGACCTCGAGCGGTTCCTCACGCAGCGTCTCGAGCGCATGGAGCAGGCTGCTCGGGTTGCGGGTGAAGCGGACCGCAGCCTTGTCGCGCTCGAACGCAGCGTCGCGCATGGCCCAGCGCCGCAGCCGGCCCGACGCCCAGAACGGCAGCTTGCCCACGAGCCTCGACACGTCGTCGTCGAGGGCGCCCATCGCCGCGCCGGTGAGGGCGACGGTCCAGCTCGACAGGGCGACGTCGGCGCTGCCGATGCGGCTCACCTCGTAGGCGAGGATGGCCTCGAGCTCGTCGCGGGCGAGGGCATCGATGGCCCCACGGGTGACGGCGACGATCGCCCGGGACGGTCGGGTGCCGACCGCGAAGGAGTTGGGTGCCGGATCCTCGACGATCGCGAACCGGGGTGGTGGGATGTCGGCGGCGATCGCGAGCGCGTCGAGGATGTTGCGGACCCGGCGCACGCCCGGCTCGGTGGCCGTGTCGCCGACGATCCGGGCCCCGCTCTCGGCGAGCACCTGCTTCTCGAGCCGGCGCCGCTGGAGCGGCAGCCGGAACGCGGCGACCAGCGAGCCGATCACCGCGGCGACGCCCGCGACCCCGGCGAGACCGATGCCGAGGAACTTCAGCTCGTCGAGGCTGGTCGCCACCTCCCCGCTCTCGAGCAGGAGGCGGAGCGCGAGGACGAGGCCGAGGACGACTGCGGCGATCATCACGGCCAGCCAGTAGAGGATGACCGCGACCACGAGCGTGACGAAGAGGCGCAGGCGGTTGCGCCGCCGGTCGACCCGCAGCGTCGAGGCATCGACGTCGAGGGTGACCGCGGCGTCCCGGTCGGGCCCGGGCCCCGGCGCGGGGGTGGCCGTCACACCCCCTCCTCGAGCCCGCAGACCTGGGAGAACCGGCCGACGAGGCACATCGCGGTGAGGAGCCCCATCTCGACGATCTGCGCCGGGGAGAAGTGGGCGCGCATCGCGTCGCGGTCGACCTGGGTGATCGACAGGTGGTCGGTGGCGAGGCGCCGGGTGAAGGTGATGGCCGCCACCTCGGCCTCGGTGAACCCGGCGAGGTCGTCGGTGTCGAGCCGGTGGATCAGGTCCTCGGTGAGCCCGGCCTCGGTCGCCGCGGGAACGCGTCCGGCGACGCACACCTGGCAGCGCGTCGTCCGCGCGACGTTGAGCCGGACGATCTCGGTGAGCCGGGGCCCGAGGTGGTTGTCGAATCGCAACGGCGCGTACGCCTCGTTGTAGCGCCGGAAGTGGTCGGGGGCATGGCCCATCACCCGGATGAAGTCGCGCAGCCCCGGGCGGGTCGTCGCGTCCCACTGGGCACGGAGATCCGCCGGCAGGTCGTCGGGGTCGACGAGGGGGACGAAGTCGTGCACGCGGCGGTTCCTCTCCTCGGCGCCGGCTCAGCCGTCGCGGAGCGCGGCGGCGTCGGCGAGGGCGGCGGGGTCCAGCGGATCCTTGTACAGATGGAGCCGGCAGGGAGCGGCGACCGTCCCCCGCGGGCAGGCGACCACCGGCCAGGGCACCCCGAGGCGGGCCTCCGGGACCAGGAAGTGCATCACCGCCACGTGGGTCCGGTACACGGGGACGCCCCCCCGGTCGAAGGTGATCGGGGCGACCTCGGCCACGGTGGCGTGGTCGAACGGGCCCGGGTGGCGCCCCGAGAGGAGCTGGCGCCCGCACGAGCCGCACGGTTCCTGGACGATCACGAACCGTTCGTCGTCCTCCTCGACCCGCACCGTCGCGAAGTTGCCCTGGAGCATCGCGGCCCAGGTGCGGACACGGGCGACCGGGTCACGCGTGATGTCGTCGGGCATCCACGCGAGCAACGTCTCGTCGCCGGCGTACTCCATCGACTCCCGGAGCGCGTCGATCCCGTGGGTGCGGTAGACGTGGGTCAGGAGCGCGCACACCCCATCGAGCCACCGGTCGTGGTCGTCGCGGGCAGTCCGGGCGTCGGCGAGCAGCCCGTCGAGCAACGGCGTGCCCGTCGGGGCCGGCGCCGGCTCGGTGGACCACGGCGTCCAGGCGTCGGTCACCTCGGTGACGCGCGCCAGCGCGCCGCCGGCCGCCGTGGCGCCGAACCGGTCGGTCAGGAAGGCGAGCGCGTGCACGATCCACACGCGGAACCCCTCGATGCTGCGCGACCAACCCCGCCGCGCGCGGGCGGCGAGATCGGTCGCGCGCTCGAGATCGCCACGGGCGAGCGCATCGCGGACCCGCTCGACGGGGTCCCGGCCGAGCTCGGCCAGGGCGGCGTCGTCGAGGAGCCGCACGATCGCCCGCGTCGGGGCTCAGCCCGCGGTCGCCGGCACGGTCACCTTGGCGATCGACGCCCAGCCGTTGTTGAAGGCCTGCGCGTCGCTGGTGAACGTGGACAGGGTCGACGCGCAGTTCACCGGGTCACCGGTCACGAGCGGCTCGGTGGTCCCTTCGGGAGCGAGGACCGTCTCGTAGAGCCCCTTGACGCCGCCCGGGCAGGTGGGGACGTTGATGCTCTCGATCTCGGTTCGCGCGGTGCCGTCGACCTTGGCCTTCTTGGTGAACGACTTGCGGTTCTCCCGAAGCCACTCGACGGCCAGCTCGGCGGCCGTCTGGAAGTCGGGGTTCGCGATCTGCGACGACACCGCGAGCGCGGGGATGCCGCGACGCGCGGCCTGCCGCGCGGCGCCGACGGTGCCGGAGATCTCGCTGATCGTGCCCATGTTCTGTCCGAGGTTGGACCCCGAGATCACGACGTTGGGCTGGATGCCCAGCTCGTCGAACGCGTAGTTGACGGCGTCGGCCGGGAACCCGGTGACCGCGTAGGCCTCGTAGCCGCTCGCGGTCGTGGCCGGCGCGCCGGGCGCGCCGCCGGGGGTCGTCTTGCTGCCCGAGCCGCTCTGGTTGGTGGCGGGCGCGACGACCACGACCTTGACGCCCTTCTGGGTCCGCAGCGCCTCCACGACCGCGTCCATCCCGGGCGCAGCGACGCCGTCGTCGTTGGTCACGAGGACCGTGATGGGCTTGGGCTTCTTGCCGGCCGCGGACGCGCCCGCCGGGGCGGCGGCGACCGGGGCGGCGATCGAGGCGGCGAGCAGGACGGCCGCGAGGGGCACGCTCCGCTTCACCAGGTGACGTCCTCGCATCCTGTGTGATCCTCCGGCTCGACTTGCAGGGTGGCGTGCTCGATTCCGTACCGAGCGCCCAGGAGCGTACGCGCTGCGTCGAGCACCGGGTGGTGCAGGGTCTCGCCGGCGACCACGAGGTGCCCCGTGGCCACGTCCATGCCCGACGTCAGCGTCCAGACGTGGACGTCGTGCACGTCGACCACGCCCGGGATGGCCCCCAGGTCGGCCGTGAGGGCGTCGACGTCGACGTGGGCCGGGGCGATCTCGCTGAGGACCCGCAGCGCGTCCCGGGCCAGGCGCAAGGCACGGGGGACCATGAAGACGCCGATGGCGACACCCACCACCGAGTCGATCGGCTCCCAGGACAGCGTGAGCAGCACGACCGCGGCCACGATCACCCCCACCGACCCGAGGGCGTCGCCGAGCACCTCCAGGTAGGCGCCCCGCACGTTCATGCTGTCGCGCGACCCCTCCCGGAGGAGCAGCAGGACGCCGAGGTTCACCAGGAGCCCGACCACGCCCATCACCAGCACGGGCGCGCCGGGGACGTCGACGTCGTCGCCGATGCGCAGGATCGCCTCGACGAGCACGTAGAGGGCGACGGCGATCAGGAGGAACGCGTTGGCGAGCGCGGCGAGCACCTCGAGCCGGTAGAGCCCGTAGGTGCGCCCACGGTCGCGGCCGGCTCGGGCCGCCACCGTGATCGCGGCGAGGGCCAGGCCGAGCCCGACGGTGTCGGTGAGCATGTGGCCGGCATCGGAGAGCAGCGCCAGGGAGCCCGTCACGAGCGCGACCGCCAGCTGGAGCACGAAGAACGCCGCGATGACCACGAACGCGACCTGCAGCCGTCCCCGGTAGCGCGCGCCGGCGCCGAGCGCGCCGTGGACGTGACCGTGCGCAGCGCCGTGGTCGTGGCTCACGGTCGGCAGGCTCGGTCGCCGGTCAGCGCCGGGCCGCCTTCATCGCCCGGTCGGCCTCGCGCTTCGCGTCGCGCTCGGCGATCGCATGGCGCTTGTCGTAGGTCTTCCTGCCGCGCCCGACTCCCAGCTCGACCTTCACCCGGCGGTCCTTGAAGTAGAGCTTCAACGGGATCAACGAGACGCCCTTGGTGTCGGTGACGCGTTGCAGGTCGACGATCTCCTTGGCGTGGAGCAGGAGCTTGCGGCGGCGGTCGGGGTCGAGGTCGGGACGCGCGAACGCGTACGGGCTGATGTGCATGGCGTAGAGCCACACCTCGCCGTCCTCCACCCGGGCGTACGCGTCGCGCAGCACGACCTTGCCGTCGCGCACCGACTTGACCTCCGCCCCGACGAGCATGATGCCGCACTCGACGGTCTCCTCGATCGCGTAGTCGTGCCGCGCCCGCCGGTTGACGATCGTGGGGGTGGGGGTGGCCATGGGTCCACGGTAACGCGCGGGCGCGGCGCTCCCTGCCCGGCGGCGGGTGGACGCCGGCCGCCCACGTCCGTAGCCTGCGGGCAGGTCGTCGGCGTCTCCGCCGGCGCGCGGGGAGGTGCGACGTGGGCGGGTTGATCGCAACGGCAGTGGTCGTGGCGCTCGTGCTGATCGTGGTGGTGAAGTCGTTCCACTCGATCGGGTCGCTCCAGGTGGGCCTCGTGTCCAAGCGGTTCGGGTTCCGCAAGCTCGGCGAGGACGACCCGGTCGCCTTCCGGGGCGAGGCCGGCTACCAGGCCCGGCTCCTCATGCCCGGTCTCCGGTTCAAGCTGTGGCCGGTGTTCGGCGTGAAGAAGTACCCGTGGGTGCAGGTCCCCGCGGGCGAGATCGGCGTGGTGATCGCCCAGGTGGGCGCGCCACTGCCGATCGGCGCGAAGAGCGCCGCCTACCGTCCGGAGTTCGCGAACTTCTCGTCGCTCGAGGGCTTCGTGGAGCACGGCGGGCAGAAGGGGGTGCAGCGCCCGGTGCTGCCGCCGGGCACGCTGCTTCCCATCCACCCCGTCGGCTTCCTCGTGCTCACACCGCAGACGGTCTACGGCCTGCCGGTGTCGCCCGACCTCGCCGAGCAGGCGAGCGGCGACGTGCTCACGCCGGAGTCGTTCGGCCTCACCCCCGACATGCTGCGGGTGGTCGTCATCGCCCCCGACGGCGAGCTCGACCTCGTCGGCGTGGTCACCACGCTCGAGGGCGAGCCGCTGCCTTCGGGCGACATCGCCAGCCGCATCGGGGCCTTCGAGGACATCGCCCAGCTCGAGGCCCGCGAGTCGAACGGGGGGACCCCCGTGACCGACGCCGACCGCATCGAGCAGCTGCTCGGCTCGAAGAACACGATCCACAACAACTATCAGGACTTCCAGGCGTTCCTCGACGCCGGTGGGCGCATCGGCCTCCAGCACGACCCGCTGCTCTACGGCGCGTACCTGCTCAACCCGTTCCTCGTGCGGGTCGACCTGGTGCCGATGCTCGTGGTCAACCAGGGCGAGGTCGCGGTGATGAAGGCCTACGTCGGCCTCGCCACGCTCGACACCTCGGGGTCGGAGTTCAAGTTCGGCTCGATCGTGCGGCCCGGGCACCGCGGCATCTGGCAGGAGCCGCTGCGCACCGGCAAGTACCCGATCAACCCGCGCATCTACGCGGCGGAGATCGTGCCGACGTTCATCCTCACCTTGAACTGGGCCGAGACGACCTCGGAGGCCCACGACCTCGACGCGCAGCTGTCGTCGATCCTGGGCAAGAGCCGCGAGGGCTTCGTGTTCCGCATCGACCTCCAGGTGCAGATCCACGTACCCGACACCCGCGCACCGAAGGTCATCTCGATGGTCGGCACGATGCGCAACCTGGTGAGCGAGGTGCTGCAGTCGGCGGTGGGGAACCACTTCCGCAACACGCTGCAGGCGCTCGAGGCGATCCGGTTCATCGAGACCCGCCAGCAGGTGCAGGCCGCGGCCTTCGAGGCGATCACCGGCTACCTCGGCCAGTACGAGGTGGAGACCAAGGGCGTCTACATCCAGGACGTGGTGTTCCCCGAGGAGCTGGTCCTCGTGCTCACCCAGCGCGAGATCGCGAACCAGGAGAAGGCCACCTACGAGGAGATGCAGCGAGCCCAGACGTCGCGCATCGAGATGGAGAAGGCCAAGGGGACCGCCGACATGCAGTCCCAGCTCGCCAGTGCGCAGGTGGGCGTGCAGATCAAGCAGAACGAGGCCGAGGCCCGGCGGGCCGAGGGCGAGGGCGAGGCCGCCTACGTCGAGATCACCGGACGGGCCGAGGCCACGAAGGTCGAGGCCATCGGTCTGGCCGAGGCCAAGGCGGTCGAGGCGCTGGGCGTGGCCCGGGCCACCGGCTTCGAGGAGCAGCGTCGAGCGATCGGCGAGGGGGCGACCGCGGTCGTCGCCGTCGCCAACGCGGTGGCCGAGGGCCAGATCACGGTGGTGCCCGAGGTGCTCGTGACCGGCGGGGGAAGCTCGTTCGAGGGCCTCGCGGCCACGTTCATGCGCCAGCTCACCCGGGGCGGTCCGCTGCTCGGCGCGCGCAGCGGCGACGGCGAACCGGGTCCCGGTGGCAACGGCGATGGCGACCCCGGTGGCTTGGGCGCCGCCCCGGCGCCGAACGAGGGGGTCCCCGGACCGGCCCTGGCGGCCGAGCAGCGTGACCTGCTGGACGCGCCATCCGACGTGGTCGTCGCCCCCGCCGAGGTCGTC
Source organism: Actinomycetota bacterium (assembly GCA_016870245.1). Lineage (GTDB taxonomy): Bacteria > Actinomycetota > Acidimicrobiia > IMCC26256 > PALSA-555 > CAIUKV01. The sequence continues at coordinate 9,787 of VGCA01000077.1, forward strand.
GCGCCCGACGACGGGCGCCCCACCTGACCTTCCGACCCTCGTGCGTCACCGCGGGCGCGACATCGCGCCCCTCGGGGCCCAGCGAGATCGCGGCGGGTGGGGGGTCTCCGGCCCCGGTCCGCACGCGAGCCCAGGGATAGGCTGCGCCCGCTCGTCGCTGCGGCGACGCACCCGTCGTCCCGCCCCGCGCCCGTGGGGATGAACCCAGGGAGCTCCATGGCCACCTCCGGCTCGATCCTCGGCAACCCGGTCATCCGACTCGAGGACCCGCGCATCCTGCGCGGCGAGGCCCGCTACGTCGACGACCTGCCGTTGCCGGGTGCCGCCCACCTGGTGTTCGTCCGATCGACGATCGCACACGCCCGCATCGAGTCGATCGACACGAGCGACGCGCAGGCCATGCCGGGCGTGATCGCCGTGTACACGAGCGACGACCTCGACGTGCCCGACGTGCAGGGCTTCATCATGTTGCCGCCGGCGTTCAACCGGCCCTCGCTGGCCACGGGTCGCGTCCGGTTCGTCGGCGACATCGTTGCCGCGGTGGTGGCGGAGACTCGCGCCCAGGCGGTCGACGCAGCCGAAGCGGTCGTCGTCGACTACGACCCGCTGCCGGTTGTGGTCGACCCCGAGGCCGCCATGGCCGACGACGCGCCGGTGCTGTTCGAGGACCACGGCTCCAACATCGCGTTCGCCATGGACATGGGCGACGACCCGACGGTCTTCGAGGGCGCCGACCACATCGTGAAGGTGCGCTCGGTGAGCCAGCGCCTCGCCGCCGTGCCCATGGAGACGAACGCGTGCGTGGCCGAGCCCACCGCGAGCGGCATGACGATCCACGTCCCGACCCAGGGCCCCAACTCGCTGCGCGACTCGCTCGCCCCGCTGCTGGGGTTCGAGCAGCACGAGCTGCGCGTCGTCGCCCCGGCGGTCGGCGGCGGCTTCGGCGCGAAGAACGGCGTCTACCCCGAGTTCGTCGTGGTCGGCCACGCGGCAAAGCAGCTGCAACGGCCGGTGAAGTGGGTCGAGACGCGCTCCGAGAACATGGTCGCGTTGGTGCACGGCCGCGGGCAGCTCGAGTACCTGGAGCTCGGGTTGACCGCCGAAGGCAAGATCGTCGGGATGAAGGGCCGGGTGATCGGCGACGCCGGCGCCTACCCCGCGATCGGCGCGTTCCTCGTGTTCTTCACCCGGCAGATGGCTCCCGGCGTGTACGACATCCCCAAGGTCGACGTGAAGGCCTTCGCGGTGGCCACCAACACCACCCCGATCGCGGCGTACCGGGGGGCAGGTCGTCCGGAGGCCGCGCAGTTCCTGGAGCGAGCACTCGACATCGCCGCGGACGAGCTCGGCATCGACCCCGTCGAGATCCGCAAGCGCAACTTCATCCCGCCGGAGTCGTTCCCGCTCTCCACCGTCACGGGCTCCAACTACGACACCGGTGAGTACCTGGTGCCGCTGGAGGAGGCCTGCCGCATCGCCGGGTACGACGACCTCCGGGCCGAGCAGCGGGCGCGCCGCGATCGGGGAGACACGATGCTCCTCGGCATCGGCGTCTCCAGCTACGTCGAGATCACCGCCCCCGGGCTCGTCCAGGAGTACGGGAAGGTGGAGGTCGCGGCGGATGGCGGCGTCGACGTCACCGTCGGCACCTCGTCGCACGGCCAGGGGCACCGAACCGCGTTCGCGATGATCGTGCAGGACCTCCTCGGCGTGCCGATGGAGAAGGTCCGGCTCATCCAGAACGACACCGACCTCGTGCCGCGGGGTACCGGCACCATGGGGTCGCGGTCGATCCAGATCGCGGGGAGCGCCGTGCACGAGGCGAGCACGCAGGTCCTCGAGAAGGCCAAGCAGCTCGCGGCCCACCTGCTCGAAGCCGACGTGTCCGACATCACGGTCTACGAAGGTGTGGGCCTCGGCGTCGCCGGCGTGCCCGCCAACGCGCTCACGTGGCAGGAGCTCGCGCTCGCCGCCACCGAGGTCGATCGCCGGCCGGCCGACTGGGAGGGCCACCTCGCGGTCGAGCTCGACTTCAACCAGGGCGACTCCACCTACCCGTTCGGCGCGCACATCGCCGTGGTCGAGATCGACACCGAGACCGGCCGGGTCGAGCTGCAGCGGATCGTCGCCGTCGACGACTGCGGCCGGATCATCAACCCGGTCCTCGTGCGCGGCCAGCAGCACGGCGGCATCGCCCAGGGTGTGGCGCAGGCGCTCTACGAGCAGGTCGTCTACGACGACGACGGCAACCCGCTCACCGCGAACCTCATGGACTACGCGATGCCGAGCGCGGCCGAGCTGCCGAGCTTCGAGACTGCGAACACCGAGACCCCGACCCCGCGCAACCCGCTCGGCGCGAAGGGAATCGGGGAGTCGGCGACGATCGGCTCGACGCCTGCGGTGCAGAACGCGGTCGTCGACGCGCTGTCGCACCTCGGGGTGACCCATCTCGACATGCCGTTCACGGCCGAGCGGGTGTGGCAGGCGATCCGGGAGGCGAAGGGCACTGCCTGAGTCCCGCTTCGAGCCGCGGCTCGCCTCACCCACCCTGCGCCTCACCCATGAGCAGTACCGGGTGATCGTCGCGCACTGTCTCGACGGCCTCCCCGACGAGGCGTGCGGAATGCTCGCCGGCCCGATGGTGGCGGGGGAGCCCACGGGGGAGGTCTCCGCGGTGTACCCGTGCCGCAACGCCGACGCGTCGGCCCGGACCTACACGGTGGAACCCCGCGACCTGCTGAAGGCCATGCGCGACGCCGACGCCCGCGGTGACGAGCTCGTGGGGGTGTGGCACTCCCACACCCACACCGACGCCTACCCGTCGCCCACCGACGTCCGCCAGGCCGTCGATCCCGCCTGGCTCTACGTGCTGGTGAGCCTCCGCCACGGCGAGCCCGCCCTGCGCGCGTACCGGATCCGCGACGCCGCCATCGTCGAGGTGGCCGTCTCCGTCGCCTGACGGAGGCTGCGACACCACCTCGGGGGTCGTGGGGGCTC
>VGCA01000078.1 GCA_016870245.1 Actinomycetota bacterium
CGACCGGCCCGCACGCCGCGGGCGGCCACCCCGCGCGCGGCGCGGCCCGCCGACCTGCGGCCCGAGCGAGCCGGCGAGTCGTTCGACCCGGTGCGGATGTACCTCAAGGAGATCGGCAAGGTCCCGCTCCTCACCGCGGAGCAGGAGGTCCGCCTCGCCCAGCGGCTGGAGGCCGGCGTGCTCGCCCAGGGCCGTCTCGACGAGGAGGCCGACCTCAGCCGGGAGACCCGGGCTTCGCTCCAGGCCGTCGTCACCGACGGCGAGCTGGCCAAGCGGCACCTGATCGAGGCCAACCTGCGCCTGGTCGTGTCGATCGCGAAGCGCTACGTGAACCGGGGCATGGCGCTGCTCGACCTCGTGCAGGAGGGCAACCTCGGCCTGATGCGCGCGGTCGAGAAGTTCGACTACACGAAGGGCTTCAAGTTCTCCACGTACGCCACGTGGTGGATCCGTCAGGCCATCACCCGGGCCATCGCCGACCAGGCCCGCACCATCCGCATCCCCGTGCACATGGTCGAGACGATGAACAAGGTGCTGCGGGTGCAGCGGGCGATGCTCCAGGAGCTCGGCCGTGAGCCCACGGTCGACGAGGTGGCCGAGAAGGTCGACATGAGCCCGGAGCGGGTGCGCGACATCCAGCGCATCGCGCTCGAGCCGTTGTCGCTCGAGACGCCGGTGGGTGAGGAGGACGACTCGTTCCTCGGCGACTTCGTGGCCGACGACACCGCGATCTCCCCCGACTCCGCGGCCGAGAAGGAGCGCCTGAAGGACGAGATCGAGACCGCCCTCCTCGAGCTCAACCCCCGCGAGCAGCAGGTGATGCGCCTGCGCTTCGGGCTCGACGACGGTCAGGTGCGCACGCTCGAAGAGGTGGGCAAGGAGTTCGGCGTCACTCGCGAGCGGATCCGCCAGATCGAGTCGAAGACGCTGGCCAAGCTGCGCCATCCCACCCGGTCGCAGCGGCTGCGTGACTACCTCGAAGAGGCCTGAGCCGCTTCTCCTACAGTCTCCACCACGGGGCCGTAGCTCAGTGGTCAGAGCAGGGGACTCATAATCCCTCGGTCGAAGGTTCGATCCCTTCCGGCCCCACCATCCGGGTGTCGGCTACCGCCGTCGGTCGCGGCGGAGCTCGAACAGCACGATGGCGATCACGCTCAGCACGACGAGCAGCACGAACCCGAGCAGCGTGATGTTGGTGGACTTGTTGGCCGCACCGGTGCGGCACTCGTCGCTCGGGTCGAACATGCAGCCGAGGCTCTCGACGAAGCGGTGGGCGAGCACCACCAGGAGCACCCCGAAGGCCCAGATGGCGGTGAGCCACAGCGCGAGCTTCATCCCCCGGGGCATGGGCTCCTTCGGGGGCGCGCCGAACGTGAGCCGTTCGAGCCGCTCGGGGGCGGGGCCGCCGGCCCGGCCCTGATCGGCGAGCATCCCGCGGCGCGGGTCGAAGTCCCAGCCGGACGTGCCTCCCATGTCCCAGGTATCGGCGCCCCCGGGCCCCGACCCAAGGGGCAGATCCTGCGGGTCGATGCCACGGCCGGCCCCGCGGGCCCCACCCGGAGCGGTGTTACGGTCCGGCCCCGTGGAGACCGGGATCACCCCGTTGCCGCCCGTCGCCGACGTTGCCCTGCCGTGGGACCGCACGCTCGATGACCCGGTGGCCACTCTCGCCGACGCTCGCCGCCGGTTCGGCGACACCTTCGTGGTCGACGGGCCTCGCCATCCCACCCTGTTCCTGTTCTCGCCCGCCGGGGTGCGCAGCTTCTACGCGCTGCCCGAGGCCGAGGCGAGCAAGGGTGTCGCCGACTGGATGATGCTCACCCGCAAGCTGCCCGACGAGCTGTTCTCGGGGCGCCGCACGTTCCCGGCCGAGCTGTTCGGTCGGGAGGACGTCGCCGCCTACCTGGCCCAGCTGCGGGCGGCCATCTCCGTCGCCTTCGACGAGCTGGGCGACGCGGGGGAGGTCGACCTGTTCGCCTTCACCCGGCGGCTCGGGCACCGGATGGGCCTGGCCTGCTGGGCGGGGGAGGTGCCGTCGCGGGCGGCACGGTTCGACGCGCTCGTCGCCGCGTTCGACGCGCTCGACGGCTCCGACGCGTTCGTGCATCCCGAGGAGATGGCGCGTGTGGCCGCGGCGGGCAAGCGCGAGGAGCGGGCCGCCCTCGCGGTGGTGGAGGACCTGCTCGTCGAGTCGATCCGCGCCCGTGACGCGGCTCCGCCGCAGGATGATCTCTTCGCCCGGATCGTCGGCCGCTGGGACGGGGAGCCCGAGCCCGACCGGTCGGTGGGCATCGCCCGCGACGTGGTCCTCGTGCACCTCGGCTCGATGTCGAACCTCTTCGCCGCGACCGGCTGGATGCTCGCCCAGCTCGCCACCCACCCCGACGTGCTGGCTCGGGTCCGGGCGGGGGAGGACGGGCTGCTCGAACGGTGCGCGCTCGAATCGACGCGGCTCGGGCAGCGGTCGATCATGCTGCGGGCGGTGCTCGCGCCCACGACGGTTCGCGACGAGCACGCCGCCTACTCGGTGCCCGTCGGTGCGCAGATCGCCACGCTGCTGCCGCTCACCAACACCACGGCGATGCCCGGGCTCGCGGGGTACGACCCCGATCGGTGGGTCCGGCGGCGCCTCCGCGACGACGCGCTGCTCCCCGCGCGTGAGCTGGTGACGACGTTCGGCCACGGCGCCCATACCTGCCCCGCGCAGCCGTTCTCCCTCGCGGCGATGTGCCTGTCGGCCGAGAGTCTGTTCACTGCGTACGACGTGTCGGCACGCTTCACCGACGTGCAGCCGCTCCCGGTGCAGATCGGTGGAGTGGCCCGGGCGGCCGCGCCGTGTGTGGTCGAGTACCGGCGGCGATAGCGGTCGGCACCGACCGCGCTCATGATCGTCGCCATCGGCTGCGACCCGTCGCTGCGTCGTTGAGGGACGGGCGCGTCAGTCGGCGAGGAGGTGGGTGACGACCGTGCCGTGCTGGGGGCCGAAGCGCGCGGTCTCGAGCTCGAGGCGGCGGTGGTCGGTGAGGTCCTCGAGCACCATGACCTTCTCGTTGACCCGACCGTGGACGGTGACGCCGAGCGAGGCCCGGTCGAACGTGGCGTAGCACTGGCCAGGCTTCCAGCCCATCCCGTGTGCGAGCCCTTCGAACGCCAGCACGCGGGTGGGGGTCACCGCGACGATGCTCCACCGGGGCTGGTGCTCGACCGCCGCGGTGGCGTGGCCCGCACCGACCACCCCGAGGGCGCCGATCGCCATGCCGACGAGATCGTGGGTCTCGAGCCCCGCCCCGGCCGACGCGACCATCGTCCCGCTGGTGCCCCGAGGTTCGAACACCCCGGCGCCCAACACCTCCTCGCCGTCGACCAGCGGGCCGACCATCTCGACCAGGTCCTGCTCCGACATCGCTGCCATCCCTTTCGATCGTGGTCGCCTGCACAATGGCACACACCCTCGCGTCGGGGTAGATGTCACAGGCGGGTGGTCGCATGAGGACAGCCGTACTCATCGGGCCGTGATGGGGCAGGTTCGGGCGCTACTATCACCCGGCTCCATTCCGGGGTAGCTCAATCGGCAGAGCATCCGGCTGTTAACCGGCAGGTTGAGAGTTCGAGTCTCTCCCCCGGAGCCATTCGCGAGGCTGAAGTCCGCTCGTCGAGCGGGCTTCCTCGCGTAGGGTGACGCTCGTGTCGCACGAAGCCCGACTGACCCAGCTCCGCATCCAGCTCCCCGGCCCGTTCGCTCCGCACGAGCCGCTGGTGGGCTGCTTCCAGTTCAACGGGGTGGCCCGCACCTCCGGCGCCCTGCCCCGCGACCTCGAAGGCAGGATCGCCTGGCCGGGCCACCTCGGCCGCGACGTCCCCGTCGACCGGGGCATCGAGTGCGCCGGCCTCGCGGCGATGAACGCCCTGTCCCTGCTCCGTGCCGGTCTCGGCTCGCTCGACCAGGTGTGGCAGGTGCTGTCGATGACCGTCTACGTGGCCTGCACCCCGGAGTTCGATCGGATCCCCGACGTCGCCGACGGTGCGAGCAAGGTGCTGGTCGACATCCTCGGCGACGCGGGCAAGCACACCCGGTCGGCGATCGGTGTCGTGGCACTGCCGCGCAAGGCTCCGGTCGAGGTCGAGCTCACCGCCGCGGTCCGTCCGCCGGCCTGAGCCGACGGCGGGATGCGCGCGTCGTGAGCGGGACGCGGGTCGCGGCCCTGGTCGACGAGATGCTCGCGGCCACCGCGCCCTGGCTGCCGGCGTTCGCCGGATGACCCGGGCCGCCACGGGGACGGCGGGCTGATGGCCCGCGACGTCCCCGAGATCGTCGTGCTCACCTTCCCGAGCCCACGCGAGCTCGCCCGGCGCCTGCCCCGCCTGCTCCTCGGCGTGGTGCTGCTCGGCGCCGGCATCGCCCCGGTGGTGCGGGCGGAGCTCGGCCTGGCCCCGTGGGACGTGTTCCACGAGGGCGTGGCCGACGTCACCGGCATCTCGTTCGGCGTGGTCACTGTGCTCGTGGGGGCCGTCGTGCTCCTCGCCTGGATCCCGCTGCGCCAGCGCATGGGGCTCGGCACCATCGTCAACACGCTCCTCGTGGGGCTCACGATCGACGTCGTGCTGTCGTGGATCCCCCACGTCGACGCGCTGGGGATCCGCTGGGCGATGCTGCTCGGGGGCACCGTGCTCACTGCGGCCGGGATGGCGCTCTACATCGGCGCGGGCCTCGGACCCGGCCCCCGCGACGGGCTGATGACCGCGGTGGCCGCCCGTGGGCATCCGCTGTGGCTGGTGCGGACGGTGATCGAGGTCGCGGCGCTGGCGGCCGGGCTGGCGCTCGGCGGCGACGTGGGGATCGGGACCGTGCTGTTCGCGTTCTGCATCGGTCCGCTGGGCCACTGGTTCCTGGCCCGGCTGCATCTCGGGGTGGGGGGCGTCGATCCCGACCCCACGGCCACCATCGGCGAGTAGCGGAGGGGGAGCCATGACCGGACGGGCGATGCGCGTGGGGGTGATCGGTCGGGGGTTCGGTGCGCGCGTGGTGGCACCGGTGTTCGCCGAGACCGACGGGTGCGAGGTGGTCGACGTGGTGTCGCCCCGTGACGACGCGGGCGTGCGCACGCTGTGCGCCCGCAGCGACGTCGACCTCGTGGCCGTGCACTCCCCGCCGTTCCTCCACGTCGACCACGTGCGCCGCGCGATCGAGGCGGGACACGCGGTGCTGTGCGACAAGCCGTTCGGCCGCAACGCCGACGAGGCGCGCGCGATGCACGCCCTCGCCGTCGACGCCGGGGTGGTGCACCTCCTCAACTTCGAGTTCCGTTCGCACCCGGCGCGCGAGGCGTTGCGCGCGCTGATGCTCGACGGGTCGATCGGCGAGGTCGAGCACGTGCAGTGGAGCCAGTTCAGCGCCGGATCGCGCCACCCCTTGCGCCGGTACGGCTGGTTGTTCGATCGGGAGCTCGGCGGAGGGTGGATCGGCGCGTGGGGCTCGCACGCCCTCGACTTCCTGCTGTGGACCCTGGGCGACCTCACCGCGGTGTCGGCGGAGCTGCGCACCACGATCCCCGAGCGGCCCGACGCCGACGGTCGCCTGCACCGGTGCACCGCGGAAGACGGGTTCACCGCCGCGTTGCGGTCGGCCGCGGGGGCGACAGTGGCGATCGACACGTCGTTCGTCGCGCCGGTCAACCTGCCGGGCCGGGTGACGGTCGTCGGCGCCGACGGCGTCCTGGAGGCGGTGGCCGACCACCGCATCAGCCTGCGCACCGACGCCGGCCTCGAGGAGGTGTTCACCCTCGACCAGAGCACCGGCGACCCGCACCTCCTCCCGATGCGCCGCTGGACGGAGCGGGTGCGTGACGCCGTGCGCCATCGGGCCGTGGTCCCGGGCACCCCCACGTTCGCCGACGGGGTCGCCTGCGCCGAGGTCATGGACGCACTGCGCGCCTGACCTGGCGCTTCTGGCGCCGCCTGACGGCGCATCGTGCCGTCGAACGGCGCCGAAACGGGGACGGAGCGGCTCAGATGCCGGTGCAGAGGCGGAAGGTCGTCTCCCACCCGGGCATGGCGATGTCGAGCGCGGCGAGCGACCGGTCGGCGTCGGCCCGGGCCTCGACGGCGCGAGGGTCACCGAGCGCCGCCAACGCGTGGGCCCGCGCGATGCGGGTGATCGCCTGCTCGAGCACGGCCTCGGAGGCGTCCATGCGGGCGACCATCTCGTCGAACCGGGCGGCGGCGTTGGGCTCGCCGCGGCGCAGCGCGACGAACGCGGCCGCGAGGTCGAGCTGGAGGTGATCGAGGTAGGAGCCCTGCACCCCGTCCTGGATCTCGGCGTCGGCGTCGTCGAGCCGGCCGGCGGCGACGAGGGCCAACGCCCGGGCGCTCCGGAGCGCGGCACCGGCGCCGGACCGCAGGTCGGGGAGGTCCTCGGCGAGCGCCGCGAAGGCGGCGAGGGCCTCGTCGACCCGCCCGACCTGGAGCAGCGCGCGGGCGAGGCACACCGAGCGCTCCGCGTAGTAGGGGGAGGCGCGCACGACGTCGTCGGGGAGGGTGAGGTGGAGCGCGGCGGGCAGTGCATCGTGCGTCCCGGCCGCGGTGAGCACCTGCACCAGCGTCGTTTGGGCGAACGCGTGCGTCGAGTTGCGGCTGGCGCCGTCGAGGCTGCCGATCTGCTCCTCGACCGCGGCGCGGGCCTCGGCGACCCGGCCGGCTGCGGCCAGCGCCCGGATCCGGACGGCGGTCGCCTGGCCGACGCCCCACGGGTCGCCGAGCTCCACCATCGTCGCCACCGCCTCGCCGCCCCGCTCGACGGCGGTGACGGCCCGTCCCGACCACAGGGCGAGGTTGCCGAGGAGCATCTGCAGGATCGCCGCGACCCAGCGATTGCCGGTGGCCTCGGACTCGGGGAGCTGCTCGAGCGCCAGCCGCTCGGCGTCGTCGCGGCGGCCCTGCATGAATCGCACCCAGGCGAGGATGGCGAAGGTCCAGTTGAGGCCGCCGTAGTCGCCGAGGTCGCGGAACGCGTCGGTGGCCCTCCCGAGCCGCTCCTCGGCCTTGGTGGCGTTGCCCTGGAAGAAGGCGATGGTGGCGAGGTTCTGGAGCGCCCAGGCCTCACCGCGTCGGTCGCCTGCGGTGCGGTACAGCGCGAGGGCCTCGACGAGGTCGGCCTCGGCGTCGGCCATGGTGCCGCCGAACATCGCGTTGCGGCCCCGGACCCGGATGGCCTCGGCCTCGCCATGGGGGTCGCCGAGCGCCCGCCACGCGGCGATCGCACGCCCGATCGTCTCGTCGGACTCGGCGTACGCGCCCTGCATCGTCTGCACGTCTCCGAGGAGCGTGAGCGCGTCGGCGTATGCAGCCGAGTGCTCGTCGGCGCCGTCGAGGGCCTCTTGCGCGTCGCGGCGGGCGGCCTCGATGTCGTGCTGCTCCGCCAGAGCCCGGGCCCGGCCGAGCAGGAGCCGCAGCCGCACGTCGTCGGGCGTGTGCGAGCAGGCGGCGGTGAGCGCCTGGTCGTACAACCGGTGGGCGCTGCGCCACATCTCGGCGTGCCGGGCCTGCACCGCGGCGGCCTCGATGGCGGCGACCGCACGCGTCTCGAGGTCGGACGGCAGCGCCGCGCTCGGGCCGAGCTCGTGGGCGATGGCCGCCGCGGTCGCGTAGTGGTAGGCGACGCGCTCCTGCGCCCCGGCGTCGTCGTCGCCGCGAGCGGCCAGCCAGTCGGCGAGGAGGGCATGGCGGCGGGCTCGCTCGCCCTTCGTCACCGTCGCGTACGCGACGTCACGGATCACCTCGGAGGTGAACGCGAACTCGGAGTCGCCGTCGGGCACGTCGACCAGCTCGCGCTCCGCCAGCGTTCGCAGCAGCCGGTGGTCGGAGGCGAAGCCGCGCGCCTGGCCGAGCGCGTAGGCGGCCGCCGGCATCCCGCTGGAGCCGACGACCGCGCAGTCTTCGAGGAGTGCCCGGGCGTCGGGTTCCAGGGCGTCGAGGCGGGCGGCCACCAGACCCTGGAGGGTGACCGGCACACCTCCCGCGGTGAGGAACGCGAGGGGGTCGGCGGCCGCGGCCGGCGACTCCCGCAGGAGCGCGGCCAGCTCCTCGACGAAGAACGGGTTGCCGCCGCTGCGCTCGTACAGAGCCGCGGCGAGGCGAGGGTCGACGTCGTCGCCGATCAGCGCCGAGGCCAGCGCGCCGACCGACGGCTCGTCGAGGGGCTCCACGCCCATCAGGGTGAGGTTGGCGCGGGCCGCGTCGACGAGGGCGTGCGGTCGGGCGTCGGGGAGCGCGGTGGCAACCACGATGAAGGGCAGGGGGCGCAGCCGGATGAGCAGGCGCTCGATCATGCGGAGCACCAGCTCGTCGGCCCACTGGAGCTCGGAGAGCACGAGTACGAGCGGTGCCATCCGCGCGATGTGCTGGAACAGGATCCGGGCCGACCGTGCGGAGTCGTCGCGGGCGCGGCCGGGATCGACGTCGGCGAGGTCGGCGACGTGGCCGAGGAGGTAGAGCAGCCCGTTGACCACCCGCGCGACCTCGGACTCCGGCTCGCAGTCGCTCGCCGCGGTGGTCACCTCGGTGAGCTTCTTGCGGGCGGCCGGCGCGCTGTCGTCGAGGGTGAGGCCGCACGCGCCGCGGATCGCCTCGGCGATGGGCCACCACACGTCGGCTCCGTACGGCACGCACTGACCGCCGAGGACCTTGGCCCCGTGGGCGACTTGCGCGTACGACGCGATCTCCCCGGCCAGGCGGCTCTTGCCGATCCCGGCGTCGCCCGAGAGCACGACGAGCTGGGCGCGGCTGCGGAGCACCGCGCTGTCGACGACGCTGCGCAGCAACGCCATCTCGGGATCCCGGCCGATGAGTGGCGTGCGGGTGTGGCGTCGGCGCTGCCCGGGTGGCGCGACGGCCTCGACCGCGCGCCAGGCCTGGACCGTGCCCTCGCGCCCCTTGAGAGTCTGCGCGCCGCGCTCCTCGTAGCGGATCGCGTGCCGGGTGGCGTCGTGGGTGTGCGGTCCGACGAGGATCTCGTCGGGATCTGCCGTGGTCTGGAGCCGGTGCGCGGTGTTGACCGCGTCGCCCAGAGCCGTGTAGTCGCCGCCGGCTCGGAGCGCGCCGACGACGACCTCGCCGGTGTTGACGCCGACCCGCAGCTGGGCGTCGATCGCGGCCTCGTGGCGCAGGCGGGCGAGGGTCTCCTGCATCCGCAGGGCAGCCCGCACCGCCCGCTCGGCGTCGTCCTCGTGGGCCACCGGCGCGCCGAACAGGGCGACGATGGCGTCGCCGACGATCTTGTCGACCCGGCCCCCGAACGCGGTCACGTCGTTGCACAGCTCGGCGAAGCAGCGGTCGACCAGGGCCTTCACCTGCTCCGGGTCGGACGCCTCGGAGAAAGTGGTGAACCCGACCAGGTCGGCGAACAGCACGGTGGCGACGCGACGCTCGTCGGGGACGTTGACGAGGGTGTAGCCGCACGCGGAGCAGAAGCGGGCCCCGGACTGGGACGGGGTGCCGGAGGTCACCGCGGGTGGCCCGGCGTTGGCCGGACGGTTGTCTGGTGGGACAATGGGTGCATGGCCCGGTTGACCGACGCAGCGGTGGCGACCGCCCTCGACGCGCTTCCCGGCTGGGAGCGCGAGGGCGACATGATCGTCAAGACCTACGAGCTCGCCACGTTCCCCGCGGCGATCCAGTTCGTGGTCGCGGTGGGGGAGCGGGCCGAGGCGGCCAACCACCACCCCGACATCGACATCCGTTGGCGCCGGGTGCGCCTCGCCCTCACCACCCACGACGAGGGCGGCCTGAGCGACCTCGACGTCGCGCTCGCCACCGAGGTCGAGGGACTGGCCGGGGCCTTCTCGTGATCTCGATCATCGTGGCGGTCACCGTCTTCTCGGTGGTGACGGCCACGATCGTCCTGTTCGCCCGCGACCGTGGCCCGCAACCGGGGGACATCGCGATCTCGTACGAGCTCGCGTGGGACCGGCTCGACTTCGAGGCGCTGTGGTCCTTGTCGGGCGACGAGCTGCGTGACGGGCTCGACAAGAAGGCGTTCGTCGGGGCGAAGCGGGCCGCGTACGCCGGTCGGTCCGATCTCGGGCACCTGATCGCACGGGTCGACCTCGACATCGTCGACGTCGGCCTGGGCTTCGCGCACGTCCGCACCCGGGTCACGTTGCACAGCGGCGAGGTGGTGCGCAACGACGTGATGTTCACGCGGCGCAGCTCGGCGTGGGTGGTCACGGGCTACGCGCTCGCCCCCGACCCGCAGCAGACCGCCTGAGGGGCCGCAGCCCGTGGAGCCGGTCGCCGGGCTGGTGCTCACCGGAGGTGGGAGTCGCCGCTTCGGATCGCCCAAGGCCGACGTGCGGGTGGACGGCGAGCGCCTCGCCGACCGCACGGCCCGGGTGCTCGCCGCGATCGCCACGCCGTCCGTCGAGGTCGGCCCCGGTTACTCGCATCTCGACGCCGTGATGGAGGATCCGGCGGGGGCGGGCCCGCTGGCGGCGACGGTGGCCGGGGCCCGCGCCCTCGCGGCCCGGGGCGCGGGTGATCGCGACGTGCTGGTCGTGGCCGTCGACCTTCCCTTCCTCGACCCGGCCTTCCTGAGGCTCCTCGCCGCGGCGGCACCGGCCGATGCCGTGGTGCCGCGGGTCGAGGGCCGCGCCCAGCCGCTCTGTGCCCGCTACTCGACGGCGGCGCTGGCGCTCGCCGACACCCTCGTGGCGGCGGGGGAGCGCGCGATGAGGGCCCTCCTCGACGGGCTCGACGTGCGTTGGATCGATCCCCACGAGTGGGGTGCGGTCACGGCGGCGCCGTGCTTCGCGGACGTCGACACGCTCGACGACGCGCACCGGTGGGGGCTGGAGGGCCCCGGGTAGCCTCGCCGCGTGCACGACTCACCGGCGCGGCGGCCCACGACGCCCACCCGCGTCCGGGTGGTCGACGGCGCGGTAGTGCACGAGCGACCCGACCGGCTCGTGACCGAGGAGCCGATGGAGATCCGGATCGAGAGCCCCGGCGCGGCGCCGGAGCCGTTGGCGGTGACGATGCGCACGCCCGGCCATGACTTCGAGCTCGCGGTCGGGTTCTGCCTCAGCGAGGGCATCGTCGCCGGGCCCGACGACGTCGCGACGGTCGCGTACTGCCTGCGGGGCGCCGGGCCCCAGGAGTACAACGTCGTCACCGTGACGACCCGGGTGACGGTCGATCTCGAGGCGCACCGCCGGGCGTTCGCGGCCAACGCGAGCTGCGGCCTGTGCGGCAAGGCCACCCTCGACCAGGTGGAGACCGCGTGCGGCCCCGTGGCGTCGGACCTCACCGTCACCGCCGCCGTGCTCGCGGGCATGCCCGACACGCTGCGCGACGCGCAGAAGGTGTTCGACGCCACGGGTGGGGTGCACGCGACCGGCTGCTTCGCGCCCGACGGCACGCTGCGTGTGGTGCGGGAGGACGTGGGTCGCCACAACGCGTTCGACAAGGTCGTCGGGTGGGCCGCGTTGTCGGGCGCGATGCCGCTGCACGACGCGGTGTGCATCGTGTCGGGCCGCGTGAGCTTCGAGATCGTGCAGAAGGCGGCCGTGGCCGGCATCCCGGTGGTCGGCGCGGTGTCGGCGCCGTCGAGCCTGGCGGTGCAGGCAGCCGAGCGGCTGGGCGTCACCGTCGTCGGCTTCCTCCGCGGTGACCACTTCAACGTGTACACGCACCCGGAGCGGGTCCTCGTCTGATGGGAGCCGTGTCCGCCGACGCGCTGCTCGAGGTGTTCGACGCGGCGGCGGCCGCCCACCGGAGCGCGCTCGCGCCGCTCGCGGGCGAGCAGCGTCGTGCCCGCACCGACCGGCCCGGCCAGTACGCGCTCGACGTCGTGGTCGACGCCGCCGTGCTGCCCGTGCTCCACGCGGCGGGAGTCGCAGTCGTGAGCGAGGAGTCGGGCTGGTCGGGTGACCGGTCGTCGGCGATCACGGTCGTGGTCGACCCGGTCGACGGCTCCACGAACTGCGCTCGGGAGATCCCGTACTGGGGCATCTCGATCTGCGCGCTCGACTCCGACGGGCCGCTGTGCGCGCTCGTCACCAACACTCCGCTCGGCGAGCGCATCACCGCCGTGCGGGGGGAGGGTGCGTTCCGTAACGGGGCGCGGCTGGTCCCGTCGACCGTCACCCGGGTCGACGACGCCGTGGTCGCGATCTCGGGGATGCCGAAGCGGGTGCTGCCGTGGAAGCAGTTCCGGGCGATGGGCTCAGCCGCGCTGTCGCTGTGCGACGTCGCCTCGGGGCGGCTCGACGCCATGCTCGACGCGCTGTCCGACCGCCACGGCCCCTGGGACTACCTCGGTGGGCTGCTCGTGTGCACCGAGGCCGGTGCGGCGGTGCGCGACATCCACCACCGTCCGCTCGCCGTGGCCGACTACGAGGCCCGGCGCCAGCTCATCGCGGGCGCCACCGCCGCGCTGGTCGAGGATCTCGTCCCCGCCATCGCCGACCCGGAGCCGCTCACGTGACCACCGTCGATCCCGACTCGCTCGACCTGCCCCGGCTGCTCGAGGTCGCGCTGCACGCGGCCCGGGCCGGCGGCGCGATCGTGCTCGACGCGTTCGGCGCCGCGCGCGACATCCGGTCGAAGGGGCCCGGCGACTGGGTGAGCGCCACCGACACCGCCAGCGAGCGGGCCGTGCGGGCCTGTCTGATCGAAGGCGCGCCCGACCTTCCCGTGTTCGGCGAGGAGGAGGGCGGGGATCGGGCCGAGGTCGGCTGGCTCGTCGACCCGCTCGACGGGACCGCCAACTTCCTGCA
>VGCA01000079.1 GCA_016870245.1 Actinomycetota bacterium
TCCAGCTGAGCTACGGGCGCCTGACGCCAGGGTACTGACGCCGGGAGCGCCACGAGCAGGTGCGTGCGTTGCCCCGGATCACCGCCCGCCCCCAACCCCCGATGCGCTTCTCACCGTCGATCCCGGACCCGGCGATGCGTTTCTCACCGTCGATCCCGTGCGGGTATCGACGGTGAGAAGCGCATCATGAACGGGAGAGGCGGACTGGAAGGCGCTTGAGGGTGAGGGTGATGGGGTTGGAGATGCCCTGGACGGCGTACTCGGGGTCGCCGGTGACCTCGACGGTGCCAACGCGGGCGAGCAGCTCCTCGAACATCACCCGGATCTCGCGCTTCGCGAGGTTGGCGCCGAGGCAGTAGTGCAGCCCGCCGCCGCCGAACCCCACGTGGGGGTTGGGGGAGCGGGCGATGTCGAACGCGAACGGGCGGTCGAACGCCGCGGCGTCGCGGTTGGCCGACGGGTACCAGACCGTCACCCGGTCGCCGGCCGCGATCTCGGCGTCGTGCATGACGACGTCCTCGGTGGCCGTGCGTCGGAAGTACGCGACCGGCGAGGCCCACCGGATGATCTCGTCGACCGCACCCGACATGACCGACGGGTCGGTGCGCATCTGCTCCATCTGGTCGGGGTGCTCGAGCAACGCGAGGAGCCCCGACGCGATCGCGCTGCGGGTGGTCTCGCTCCCGGCAATCGTGAGGACCATGAAGAACAGGTCGAGCTCGAGCTCCGACAGCCGGGTGGCCGACCCGTCGGCCTGGGCCACCTCCGCGGTCGTGAGCAACGTCCACACGTCGTCGGCCGGGTTGCGCCGCTTCTCCGCACCCAGCGCGTGCGCGTAGCCGAACAGCTCCCGCTCGATGGCGGCGCGCTCGGTGACCGGCCGTCGGGTCTCCGGATCGGTCGACAGCAGCAGCGCGTTGACCTGCTCGAACAGCCACACCCGGTCGGCCGTCGGGATGCCGACGATGTCGGCGATCATGTGCATGGGCAGCGGGTACGCGACCTCCTGCACGAAGTCGCACGACCCCTGCGCCAGCGCGTGCTCGACGACCTGGACCGCCCATTGCCGCGCCTGGGCGTCGAGCCGCGCCGTCATGCGGGGCGTGAACCCGGCGCTCACCAGGCGGCGCAGCCGCGTGTGGTCGGGCGGATCCATCGTGACGAGCATCAGCCCCTCGCGCTCGGGCGCGGTGTCGACGACCGACGGGCCCTCGAGCGAGCGGAACCGCTGGGCGTCACGGCTGATCGCCTGGACGTCGGCGTGACGGGACACCACCCAGAACGACCCGCCGACCCGTGCGGTCCCCGGCGTGTCGGGGTGACGCCACACCGGCGCCTCCGCCCGCAGCGCGGAGAACAGCTCGTGCGGGAACCCGTGGCGGTAGAGCTCGTGGCGGGTGAGATCGATGCCCTCGAGGTCGAGCGCAGCGTCCGCCAGCACCGGCCGACTCTAGGTCAGACGCCGGGCGCGGATCCTCCGTGGCTCCCGTGTCCGCCGAGGGGGGCTCAGGGGGCCGGGCAGACGGGGCGTCTTCCCGCGATCCCCGGTTCCTCGTCGAACACGAACCGCTTCGGGACGACGACCCGGCGCCCACCGGGACTCCGGCCGTCGTTCGCGAGCGCGTGGCACGTCAGCGCGTCCAACAT
This sequence comes from Actinomycetota bacterium, assembly GCA_016870245.1. GTDB lineage: Bacteria > Actinomycetota > Acidimicrobiia > IMCC26256 > PALSA-555 > CAIUKV01. Next base: position 1,648 of record VGCA01000079.1, read on the forward strand.
CTCCTGGGTGGTCAGACCGGGTTCGTCGAACCCGACGGCCCGGAGCTTTGCCCGGACCGCGCGCAGCCGGTCAGGGGGAATGGTGGCGTTCCCGGCGAACGTGCTGTGGATCATGTCGTAGTCGAGCGCGAGCGTGTGCACCGACCAGGGCCCCATCGCCCGCTGGATGTCGGCGCTGGCCCGGGCCGACACCACCATCGACCAGACGCCGCACAGCGCTGCGACGGCGAGGAGCGCCGCGGCCCCGGCGCGGCTGGGATCGCCGTTGCGAGCGACCACACCGCGAAGACCAGGACGCACGCGTAGAAGAACTGCGGCATCGTGGTCAGGTCGCTGCGTGCGTAGAACGTCGCCGTCACCAGGCTCGAAGCGAGCAATGCGAGCAATGCGACCATCGCGAGCAGTTGCGTCCTGGCCTCGTCCACGCCCTGACGAGTCCGACGCACGATGACCACCCCGGCGATCACGACCACCGCGACGCCGACCCAGAACACGGGGCGATCGACGCCGGCGAAGTGCGTCACCTGCCGGAGCTGGCGGAAGACCGCCCGCGGTGCATCAAGTCCCGGGCGCGTGTACGCGCTCGGGACGAACAAGCGGCGGGCGATCACATCGCCGATCGAGAGCGCGACGAGCGAGCCCGCGTACACCCACAGTCCCCGGTCGGCGAGGCAGCGCCGTCCGAGCGCCCGGAGCTCGTTGCGCGACCGCGTCGCGAACGCGTCGATCACCAGAGGGGCGACGATGAGCGCAGGGACGAATTCGACGACGGATTCCTTCAACAGGAGCGCGACCGCGAACGCGGCGACCGCCGCGGCGAGGAGCAGGCTCCGGCGACGTCCCCTGACCCGGCCGGCCTCGATCGCGGCGAAGAACATCACCGCGATGGCGAGGAACTGCTGCGCGTGGTAGCTGTCCGACACCCAGGTGACGGTGTAGGCGGCGTACTTCGCCGTGATCGTCAGCAGACCCGCCGCGACCGATACGAGCAGTGGGACCCCGATGCGGCGGAACGCCAGCGCGAACAACCAGAACCCCAGTGCGTAGCAGACCACCGCGAGGACCCGACTTGGCCAGGCCGTCTCACCGAAGAGCACCGCCTTGACGTGGTCGGAGAGGGTCTGGAGCGGTCGCAGCCCCGCCGTCTCGATCCTGTCCGGGTCGTAGGCGCCGTGCCAGGTTCCCGCCAGCTCCGCCGCCGAGTACTCGCGGACCATGTGCAGGTCGTCCCAGAACCAGCCGTTCCCCATGCCCGGCGCAGCGGCGAGCAGCCCGACGACCAGGAGGAGACCGAGGAGCGCGGCGGCGCCCGCGACGCGCAGACCTCCGGGGCGCGTCCCTTCCGTCGCCTCGGGGAGGGCCGGCGCTTGATCTGCCCCCAGGTCCATGTCCGCAACCGTACCGCCGCTTCGTGAGACTCGACGGACCGGTCCGACCCGTGACGCCGGCTCCGGAGCCCACGGCAGGTCGGGCAGTGCAGGCCGGTCGCGATCGGGCTGGAAGACCGGACTCGCTCGCGGTATCAGGCGACGGTGATCGGCAGCTTCGACAGCCCGCGCACGTTGCTCGAACGCATCCGCTCGATGCCCGACTCGTCGATCCCGTACTCGGGGAAGCGGTCCAGGAGCTCGTCGAACGCGATGCGGGTCTCGAGCCGGGCGAGCGACGCGCCGAGGCAGAAGTGCACGCCGTACCCGAACGACACCGTGGTGTCGATCCGCCGGTGGAGGTCGAAGTGTGCGGGCTCGTCGTACACGCGCTCGTCGTGGTTGGCTGCGCCGGTCACGAGGATCACCCGCGTGTCGGCGGGGATGATGGTGTCGTGCAGGGTGACGTCGGTCGACGTCCAGCGACCCTGGTAGTGCGACGGCGCGTCCCAGCGCAGCATCTCCTCCACGGCGTCGGGCAGCCGTGAGCGGTCGGCGACCAGCTCGGCCCGCTGCGCGGGGTACCAGGCCAGGGCGACGACCCCGTTGGCCACCAGCCGGGCGACGGTCTCGTGGCCCGCGAACGCGAGCTCGAGCACCCGGGTGGTGAGCTCCTCGTCGGTGAGCTTCCACGTGCGCCCGTCGTCGTCGGTCACGTCGGACGTGATGAGCAGGCTGATGACGTCGTCGCCGAGGTGGGCACGCCGATCGGTGACGATGCCGTAGAGCAGCATGCCCATCTCGATCTGGGCGGCGGCCGCGTCCGCGGGGATGCCGCCGGTGTCGTCGCGGGTGAACAGCCGGTCGGCGAGGTGGTGGATCTCCTGGCGGAGCGACTCGGGGATGCCGAGCAGCTCGCCGATCACCGCGAGGGGGAGCTGGATCGAGAACTGCTCGACGGCGTCGAACCCCGGCTCGCCGACGAACGGGTCGAGCAGGCGGGCGCAGGTCTCGCGCATGAACGGCTCGAGCCCGTTGACCCGGCGGGGCGTGAACACCCGGCTCACCACCTTGCGGTGCCAGTCGTGCAGCGGCGGGTCCTTGGTGATGAGCAGGTCCTGGCCCGACTCGCCCCCTTCCAGCGTGACGCCGTGCGAGCTGACGAAGGTGACCGGGTCCTTGTGGGCGGCGAGGACGTCGGCGTAGCGGGAGAGCGCGTAGAAGCCGAGATCGGGGTTGTGGTACACGGGCGCCTCGTCGCGCAGGCGCGCGTAGATCGGATACGGGTTGTGCTGCGTCTCCCAGAGGTACGGGTTGTAGACGAGCTCGCGCACCACTGCCGCTCCTGCTCAGGTGACCGGGTCGCCGCCCTGCTCGGCGAGCTGCTCGGTGAACAGCGCCTCGCGGTCGAACTCCGATGCCGGCGCCTTGGTGGGTCGCAGCACGATCTCCTCCATCCCGATGGTCGGGAACTCGACGAGCGACTGGACGGTGGTGACGATCACCTGGGCGAGCTCGTTGCCGTCCATGATCGACGCGTCGGCGATGCCCATGCGCTCCCACTCGCCCCACAGCTCGCCCATGAGCTCGGGGTCGAACGCCGAGCCGAACTCGGTGGGGAAGGTGGGGCCGATCACGATCGTGGAGAACCGGATCTCCGGGTGCTCGCTGCGCCACCCGCGCATGAGCTCCTCGAGCGCGGCCTTGCTCGCGGCGTAGGGCACGAGTCCGGGGCGGGGCGTGCCCACGGAGTCGGACGACAGCACGCCGACCGTGGCCCCGGTCGCCAGGTGGGGCAGCGCGGCCTTCACCACCTCGTGGAGGCCGACGAGATTGGTCTCGAGTACCGCGGTCCACTGCTCGCGGGTCGCGTCGCGCAGGCGCTGGAGCGGCGAGACGCCGGTCGCGTAGATGATCACGTCGATGCCACCGAGCGCCTCGAGGGTGCCCTGCACCACCTGCTGGGCGCCGCCGATGGCCCGCACGTCCCCGGGTACGGCCGTACCACCTCCGGCCTCGGCGATTGCATCGTTCAGGTTCTCGGCCCGCCGGGCCGACAGTGCGACCTGCGCGCCCGTCCTCACGAAGTGGTGGGCGATGGCCCTCCCGACGCCCGACGACGCGCCGACGATGAGGACGCGAGGAGCGGCCATGGACTTCCCCCTTGAGCTGGAATCCGAAGTGGGGAGACTAGGCCGTGGCGTTGGCGGCGAGCTGGGCGAGGTCGGTGCCGCCGCCGTGGGCGTGGCGGGTGTCGACCGAGCGCTCCGACACGTCGTGGCCGGGCGACTCCGCCCGCAGCGCGGCGACGGTGCAGCGCTCCTTCGGACGGTGGGCGAACGGGTCGAACGAGTACCAGCGCATCGCGTTCTCGTAGGTCATCTTGTTCAGCTCGTCGTCGGACACACCGTCGCAGACCGCCAGCAGCCCCTCGCCCGGGGAGGGCCAGGTGGAATCGGAGTGCGGGTAGTCGAGCTCCCAGCAGATGTTGTCGATGCCCACGTGGTGGCGCACCTCGACCCCGAACGGGTCGTCGATGAAGCACGTGAGGAAGTGCTCGCGGAACACCTCCGACGGCAGCTTGTCGCCGAAGTCCTGACCGGTCCACGCGCGGTGCATGTCGTAGGTGCGGTCCACCCGCTCGAGGAAGTAGGGGATCCACCCCGTGCCGCCCTCGGTGAGCGCGAACTTGATGTCGGGGTACTGCTTGATCGCGCGCGACCAGAGGATGTCGGCCGCCGCGGTGGAGATGTTCATCGGCTGCAGCGTGATCATCACGTCGACCGGCGCGTCGGGTGCGGTCACCACCAGCTGGCCCGACGATCCGAGGTGCACCGACACGACCGTGTTGGTGTCGCAGACCGCCTGCCACAGCGGGTCCCAGAACTCGTCGTGGTAGCTCGGGAAGCCGAGCGGCACCGGGTTCTCGGTGAACGACAGCGAGTGACAGCCCTTCGCGGCGACGCGGTGCACCTCGGTCGCGGCTTCGTGGGCGTCCCACAGCGGCACCATCGCCATCGGGATGAAGCGGTCGGGGTACTGCCCGCACCACTCGTCGATGATGAAGTCGTTGTAGGCCTGGATCAGCGCCCGCGCGAGGTCCTTGTCGGGGTGGGCGGAGAACAGCCGGCCGGAAAACCCGGGGAAGCTCGGGAAGTTCATCGAGGCGAGCACTCCGGACGCGTTCATGTCCTTCACGCGCTCGTGCACGTCGTAGCAGCCGGGGCGCATCTCGTCCCACGAGGTGGGGTCGACGCCGTACTCGTCCTTCGGGCGCCCGGCCACCGCGTTCAGCCCGACGTTGGGGATGACGGTCTCGCCGAACACCCATACGTCGTCGCCGGCGTCGGTGTGGACCACGTGGGGCGCCTGGTCCTTGTACTTCGCGGGGAGGTGGGCGTCGAAGAGGTCGGGGGGCTCGACGAGGTGGTCGTCCACGCTAATGAGGATGAGGTCGTCGACGTGCATGGGTCCTCCCGGAGATGGGGCAGGCGGGGCGGGTGGGGTGGCCGCGGCGGGCGGGGCGGCCGGCCGATGCGGAACCATTGTTCACCATTGTGAACGCCGGTTCAAGAGATGCGGTACGCTCCCGTGATGACCGCCATCGGACTCCGGGAGCAGCGCCGCCGGGCGCGGGCCGAGTTCCACCGGGAGCACCTGCTCGACGCCGCCGAGGCCGTGTTCGGGGCCCGGGGCTTCCAGGACGCCACGATCAAGGAGATCGCCGAGCGGGCGGAGATCTCGGTGGGCGCGGTCTACGGCATCGTCGACGGCAAGGAGGACCTCCTCGCCCAGACGCTCGCCCGGCGCGGCACCGAGTTCCTCGCCGAGATGGAGCGGGTGGTCGCCGGGTCGAGCGACCCGCGGGCCACGCTGCGGTCGCTGGCCGACGCCCAGATCGGGTTCTTCCGTCGCCACCCCTCGTTCGGCCGGCTCTGGCTGCGTTCGGTCGGCCCCGGTCGCTTCGGCCTGTCGCCGTCGTCGCTCGACCGCCTGGGCGTCAACGCCGACCGGGCAGTGGAGATGGAGGCCGACGTCATCCGCCGCGGCCAGGCCGCCGGCGTCGTCCGTGCGGGCGACCCGTTCGTCCTCGCCGCCGTGTTCTCGGGGATCGTGCAGGCGTACCAGGCCAACGACCCCGCATCGGTCGGGGAGGTCGGCGGCGAGCGCCTCGCCCTCGCCGATCTCCACGCCCTCCTCGAAGGAGCCTTCGCCCCGTGACCACCACCGCCGACGCCCCCACTGCCGACGGGGCGCCCGACTTCCCCTGGGTCATTAGTGTCGACGACCATCTCGTCGAGCCGGCCGACGTGTGGTCGAGCCGACTCCCGGAGCGATACCGCGAGATCGGTCCGCGCATCGTCTACGCGCCGGTCGACTCCACGCCGATCCTCGACGGCGCCGGCTACATCGAGCGCCCCGGCACCGAGGGCAAGCCCGTCGCCTGGTGGTTCTACGAGGACCACCGCTACTCGATCAAGCGGCTCATCGCCGCCGCGGGCTACTCGGCCGAGGAGATCACCATCGACGGGGTGACCTACGACGAGATGCGCCCCGGCTGCTTCCAGCCCCAGGCCCGCCTCGACGACATGACGCTCAACCACGTGGAGGCATCGCTGTGCTTCCCCAACTACCCGCGCTTCTCCGGCCAGATCTTCCTCAACGGCAAGGACAAGGAGCTCGCGAAGCTCTGCGTCGAGGCCTACAACGACTTCATGGTGGAGGAGTGGTGCGCGGGGAGCGGTGGTCGCCTCATCCCGCTGTGCATCGTGCCCCTGTGGGACGTCGAGCTCGCGGCGGCGGAGATCCGGCGCAACGCGGCACGTGGCGTGAAGGCCGTCGCGTTCACCGAGTGCCCGGCCTGGCTCGATCTGCCGAGCATCCACTCGGGCGGCTGGGACCCGTTCTTCCGGGCCTGCGACGAGACCGGCACGGTCGTGTGCATGCACATCGGGTCGGGCACGAAGACGATGCGCACCAGCACCGACGCCCCCGAGGCCGTGCACGCAGTGTCGATCTTCTCCAACTCCGCGGTGTCGCTCATCGACTGGCTGTTCTCGGGCGTGCTGGTGCGCTTTCCCAACCTGAAGCTGCTCTACGCCGAGGCGCAGATCGGCTGGATCCCCTACGTGGTGGAGCGGTGCGACGACGTGTGGGAGACCCACCGGGGCTGGGCCCACGGGCAGGACCACGTGCCCGAGCCGCCGTCCACGTACTACCGCCGCCAGGTGCACTCGTGCTTCTTCAAGGACACCGCCGGCATCGCCCTGCTCGACCGGGTGGGCGTGGAGAACATCCTGTTCGAGACCGACTACCCCCACCAGGACGGCACCTTCCCCCACACCCGGGAGGTCGCGCAGAAGATGCTCGGCCACCTGCCCGAGGACCAGATCCGCCAGATCGTCCGCGGCAACGCCATCCGCCTCTTCGACCTCCCCTTCACCCCCTGACCTCCCTTCCCGTGTTCGGACCGTTGGTGGTGCCAGGGCACCACAAAGCGTCCGAACCCGAGACGTGACGCACGAGGAGACGCACCGAGCCATGCGTGCCGACGACATGATCCTCATCTCGGTCGACGACCACATCTGCGAGCCGGCCGACATGTTCGAGGGTCACGTGCCCGAGAAGTACCGCGAGCACACGCCTCGCGTGGTCACGGCCGAGAGCGGGTCGCAGCAGTGGTGGTACGGCGACGTGAAGGGGCGCAACCTCGGGCTCAACGCCGTCGCCGGCAAGCCGCGCGAATACTTCAACGTCGACCCGCTGTCGTACGACGACATGCGCCCCGGCTGCTACGACGTGCACGAGCGGGTGCGCGACATGTCGGCGGGCGGTCAGCTCGCGGGACTCAACTTCCCCAACTGGCCGGGCTTCACCGGCCAGGTCCTCAACTCGGGCCCCGACCCCGAGGTCAACCTCGTGATGGTCAAGGCCTACAACGACTGGCACGTCGACGAGTGGTGCGGCGCCTACCCCGAGCGGTTCATCCCCTGCGGCATCCTCCCGTACTTCGACATCGAGGAGGCGGCAAAGGAGATCCGGCGCCTCGCCGACAAGGGCTGCCACGCGGTCACCTTCTCGGAGAACCCGGCCGCGATCGGCGCGCCGTCGATCCACTCGGGCGAGTGGGACCCGGTGTTCGCCGCGTGCGTCGAGCACGGCACGGTCCTGGCCTGCCACGTCGGCTCGTCGTCGAAGGGCGCGTCCACCACGGCCGACGCGCCACCCGCAGTGCCGATGGCGCTGTCGTCGACCATGTCGATCTACACGCTGGGCGATCTGCTCTGGGCCGACTTCTGGCACCGGTTCCCCGACCTGCGGTTCTCGCTCACCGAGGGCGACATCGGGTGGATCCCGTACTTCCTCCAGCGCGCCGAGCACGTCTTCGATCGGCACAACGGCTGGATCCAGGCCGAGCGCCCGCAGGGCCTCTCACCCACCGAGCTGTTCCGCGAGCGGATCATGTGCTGCTTCATCGACGACGCGATCGGCGTCGAGCTGCTCGACCACTTCAACGTCGACAACGTGTGCTGGGAGAACGACTACCCGCACTCCGACTCGTCGTGGCCCGACTCGCCCGAGCACCTGGAGACGCTGTTCGCGGGGATCGACGACGTGACGGTCAACAAGATCACGCACGAGAACGCGATCCGGAGCTACCAGTTCGCCCCGTTCTCGGTGCGCCCGAAGGAGCAGTGCACCGTGGCGGCGCTGCGCGAGGAGGTCGGGCCCGTGGAGACCACGTGGCTGCAGGGCCGCCTCGCCGACGAGCGCGACCGCGAGGCGTTCCGCAACATCTCGGCCGCCGCCGCCGGCATCAAGCGGTAGGGCGCGCGACCCGCAGCGCGGTTTGGACGCTTTCCGACGCCTTGGCGTCGGAAAGACGTCCAAACCGAGAGCGGGTGACCGGGATCGAACCGGCATGGCCAGCTTGGAAGGCTGGGGCTCTGCCATTGAGCTACACCCGCGTGGCAGGGCGGGAACCCTACGCCGTCGGGGAGGGGGGATTTGAACCCCCGACCGCCTGCCCCCAAAGCAGGTGCGCTACCACTGCGCCACTCCCCGGTAGAGCCGATGGTAGGGCAGGCGGTCGCGCCTGCCCCCTCCCAACGCCAGGGGTGCGCTCCCACTGCGCCACTCCCCGGTACCGAGCGATGGTAGGGCAGGCGGTCGCGCCTGCCCCCTCCCAACGCCAGGGGTGCGCTCCCACTGCGCCACTCCCCGGTAGAGCCGATGGTAGGGCAGGCGGTCGCGCCTGCCCCCTCCCAATGCCAGGAGTGCGCTCCCACTGCGCCACTCCCCGGTCCCGAACGATGGTAGGGCAGGCGGTCGCGCCTGCCCCGTCCCAACCACGCGGTGGGGCTCGTCGGGGCCGGCTGCGCCGACCCAGGCGGTCAGCTCGCCAGGTCCTCGGAGCCCGACACGAGGAGCACGTCACAGGCCGCGTCGATCCGGGCGGCGACCTCGGCGGGCCGACCGATCCCGTCGATGCGGATCAGCAGCTCGCGCCGGTCGAGCCAATCAGAGAGCGGGGCGGTGGTCCGGTCGTACACCGCGAGACGGCGGGCCACGGTCGACGCGTCGTCGTCGGCCCGCGCCTCCACGGATCCGCCGCAGTCGCCGCACGCGCCGATCGCCCCGCCGCCGACCGACCGACCGCAGTCGCCGCAGACGAGGCGGGTGGTGAGGCGGAGCCGGGCCACGTCGGCGGGCACCACGAGGTCGAGGGCGAGATCGAGGGCGAACGGGTCGAGGAGGTCGGCGAGCTGCTCGGCCTGGGGGATCGACCGGGGGAACCCGTCGAGCACGAAGCCCAGAGCTGCGCCGTCGGGGCCGAGGCGGTCGGCGACGACGTCGAGGACGAGGTCGTCGGGGACGAGGTCGCCGGCGTCCATGTAGGCGCGGACCACCCGGCCGAGGGGCGTGTCGCGGGCCACCGTCGCGCGGAACAGGTCGCCGGTCGAGATGTGGGGGATGCCGAAACGCGCCGCGATGCGTGCGCACTGGGTGCCCTTCCCGGATCCCGGTCGGCCGAGCACGAGGATCCGGGGCCGCTCGGGAGTGGCGCCGTTGGCCATCCGATCCCTCTCCTCGGTCGCGGGTCTGGGAGCCTGGGGGCAGTCTGCCCGTCGCGGGACGCGCGATCCAGGGTCGGAGGTCCCGGCGGTGATCTCCCCTTCAGGAGGGCCCCGGGGCGGCCGACCACATCAGGGTTCGCACCTCGGGCAGGGAGACCGCCGGCCACATGCACCCCGACGACAGCACCGTGCCCCCGCCGCCGCTGCGGATAGGCCTCCCGTCGCGACTCGGGGAGATGCTGATCCGCCAGGGCCTGGTGAGCTCCGAAGAGGTCCAGGCCGCGCTGGCGGAGCAGGCCGCGGGCTCCGAGTGGCGCCTCGGCCGGCTCCTGGTCCGCCGGGGCGCCCTCGACGACCGGACCCTCGTCCAGGCCATCGCCCACCAGTTCCACGTCCCGGTGGTCGACCTCCGGATCGACCCGCCGACCTCCGGCGCACTCGCCCGGCTGGCCCCCGATGCCGCGCGACGCCTCCACGCGCTGCCGCTGCGGCTCGATGCCGACGCGCTGGTGGTGGCCGTGTCCGACCCGCCGGTGCGCGAGCTGCGGGTCGCCGTGGAGCGCAGCACCGGCTTCCCCGTCCGCCTCGTCCTCGTGGCGGCCGACGAGCTCGCCGACGCGATCGACCGCTGCTACGACGACGAGGTCGACCTCACCGATCGGGCAGCGTCGGTCGACCCCCCCGCTCCGACTGAGCGCCGCCCCGCTTCCGGACCCGAGCCCGAAGCGGTGACGACGGCGCCCCCGGATGCCCACCCCGAGTCGTGGCCCGCCGTCGGACCTCGTCCCGGCGACCCGGCGGCGCCGGCCCCCGAGGGCGTGCCGCCGGTGGCCCCACCCGAGCCGGCAGGGGCCGCGGACGCGGCCCGCCCGATCGACGACGCCACCGACCTCCAGATCCTCGTCTGGCTCCTGACCGAGGCCGTGCGCCGCGACGCGACCGCGGTGCACCTCGACCACTCGTCGGCGGGGCTGCGGATCCGCTACCGGGTCGATGGGTCGCTCGTGCCCGGGCCGTCGCTCCCCGAGACCTCGGGGACGATGGTCTGCCATCGTCTGCTGAAGGCGGCGGCGCTCGATCCCGCCGGCGACGGGTTGCACGAGGGCGCGTTCGACACCGTGGTCGACGGGCGCTCGATCACCTGCCACGTGATCGCGACCACGACCGCGAGCGGGACCCACGTGGTCGTCCGCACCGGTGAGGCCGTGCAGCCGGGGCGGCTCGAGGACCTGCGCATCGGCCCGTCGGACGCGGTCTCCGTGCGGGCGATCCTCCACGAGGGGCGGGGCGCGGTGGTGGTCGCCGCGCCCCTGCCGGCGGTGGCCGCCGCCGTCGTGCGGGTGCTGGTCGACGAGACGGGCCCCGACGGCCACGTCGTGGTCACGGCGCTGCGCCGGGGCGCCCCCGTGGTCGACGGGGCCGTGCGCCTCGGTCCCGACGCCGGCGCCGATGATGTGGTCCGGTTCGCGCGGGCGTTCGGGGCCGACCTGTTCGTGACCGACGCCGACGACGCCGCCACCCGCCGCGCCGCGGTCGAGGTGGCGGGCGACCGACTCGTGATCCTCGCGGTGCTCGGCCAGGATCCGAGCGACGTCGTCGCTGAGCTGGTCGCCGACG
>VGCA01000080.1 GCA_016870245.1 Actinomycetota bacterium
CGATCATCAACATGGATCCGCCGATCCACACCCGCTACCGGCTGATCGTCAACCGCGGGTTCACGCCGCGGATGATCGGACGGCTCAAGGAGAACATCGGGGCCCAGGCCCGCCGGATCGTCGAGGACGTGGCCGAGCAGGGCGAGGGCGACCTCGTCACCGACGTCGCGGCACGGCTCCCGGGCCAGGTGATCGCGACGATGCTCGGCGTGCCCGACGAGGACCAGGAGATGGTCCAGCGTCACACCAACGCGTTCATCGCCCCGTCCGACCCCGAGTACGGCGGCACCGTCGACGACATGGTCGCCGCGTCGGATGCGATCGAGGACTACGCGATGCACCTCGGTCGGCTCCGGCGCGAGCACCCGGCTGACGACGTGACCTCGGCCATCGTGAACGCGCAGGTTCCCGACGACGACGGCAACCAGACCATGATCGAGATGGACGAGTTCGCCGAGTTCGTGAAGCTGCTGCTCGTCGGGGGCAACGAGACCACCCGCAACGCGATCACCCATGGGGTGAGGCTCTTCCACGACCACCCCGACCAGAAGGACCGCTTCCTCGCCGATCCCCAGGGGCTCGCGATGACGACCGCCGACGAGATCCTGCGCTACGCGCCCCCGGTCAACCTCATGCGTCGAACTGCCACACGCGACATCGAGGTGGCCGGGGCACCGATCAAGGCGGGCGACAAGGTCGTGATGTGGTACCGCTCGGGCAACTTCGACGACGCAGTGTTCGACGACCCGTGGCGTTTCGACGTCACCCGCACGCCGAACGACCACCTGACCTTCGGCGCCGGGGGCCCCCACTACTGCCTCGGCGCGAACCTGGCGAGGGTCGAGATCGGCGTCATGCTCGCGACCTTGTACCAGCGGCTTCCCGACCTCGAGGTCGTGGGGCCGCCGGTGCACATGCGCGCCGTGTCGACCAACGGCATCAAGCACCTCCCGGTGCGCTGGACGCCCGCCTGAGCGACGGCACCCGACGCGCCGTCGGCTGGGCCCACGAGGTCACGTCCGGGCGGTGAACTCCACGGGGAGGTGGATCGGCCCGAGGATCAGGTTCGAGCGGGCCCACACGGGATCCCCCGCCACGTGCAGGTCGGGCAACCGGTCGAGGAGCTCCTCGAGGATCAGCCGCAGCTCCAGACGCGCGAGCCAGGCCCCCAGGCAGAAGTGGGGGCCGCCGGCCCCGAAGGCCTGGTGGTCGCCGGGGCGACGGCCGACGTCGAACGCCTCGGCGGTGGGGCCGAACACCCGCTCGTCGCGGTTGGCCGCCGGGTACCACATCACCACCCGATCGCCGTGGTCGAGGTCGACGCCCCGCAGCCTGACCGGCCCCGTCACCGTGCGGCGCATGCTCGCCACCGGCGACGTGTAGCGCAGGATCTCCTCCACCGCGGTGGGCACCAGGGCGCGGTCGGCGCGCAGCCGATCCCATTGCTCCGGGTGCTCCGTGAACGCGATCACCCCGGCCGAGATCGCGGAGCGGGTGGTCTCGTTGCCGCCGAAGATCAGCAAGAAGCAGAAGAGCTCGAACTCGGTGTCGGACAACCGGTGGGTCGCGCCGTCGGACATCGTCACCTCGCCGAGGAGGAGCCGGCTCGCGAGGTCGGCCGCGGGACTGGCGCGCTTGGTGGCCGCCAGCGTCGCGCAGTACGCGATGAGGCGTTGCTTCGCGTCGATCAGCGACGCATGGATCTCGTGGGGTGTGTCGCCGGCCGGCGAGACGATCTGGTTGGTCCACTCGATGAGGGCCGGGCGCTCCTCCACCGGCACGCCGAGCAGCTCGCCGATCGCCTGGAGCGGGACGGCCGCGGCGAGATCCTGCACGAAGTCGCAGGAACCCCGGTCGGCGACCGCGTCGATCGCGGCCCGGACGACGTCCCGCAGACGTGGTTCGAGCGTTGCGATGCTGCGCGGCGTGAACCCGCGGTTGACGAGCTTGCGGTACGCGGTCTGCCGGGGCGGATCAGTGAGGATCATCATCGAGCCGACGCCCTCGGCCCGGTTCAGGTCGCGGATCGCGTCGCCTCCGGTCTCGGACCCTGGGCCGTCGGCGCCTTCACTCGAGAAGTGCTCCCAGTCGCGGTGCACGCGGGCGAGGTCCTCGTGGAGGACGACGGACCAGAAGCCGGTGTTCTCCGGCTGCACCGGCGGGCCCGGGTGGAACGACATCGGCTCGTGGGCCCGCAGCCATCGGAACCACTCGCGGCACTCCACCGGAAAGCGGGCGAGGTCGTGGAAGTCGATGTCGGGACGGGGCTCGGCCTCGACCACCTTCGGCGCGGTCATCGTCGCGGTCGGCTCACATGCCCTCGGCCAGCCGGATGACCGCGAACATCCCGCCCTGGGGGTCATGGAGGAGGGCGAAGCGGCCGGCCGGCACGTCGGTCGGTGGCATCACCAGCGTGCCCCCGAGCTCCTGGGCACGGGCCACCGACGCGTCGGTGTCGTCGACCGCGAAGTACACGAGCCAGAACGACGGGACCTCGGCCGGCACCATCGGTGGCATCGCCAGCATCCCCCCGATCGACGCCCCGTCGAGCGCGAACTCGGTGTAGGCCCCGATCGGGCTCTCGGGCATGGGGTGGGTCTCGGCCGACCAGCCGAACACGCCGGCGTAGAACGCCTTCGCGCCGTCGACGTCACGGGTGTTGAGCTCGGCCCAGCAGAACGCACCCGGCTCGTTCACCACCGCGCAGCCGATGTTGTCGAGCGGCTGCCAGATGGAGAAGAACGCACCCTGCGGGTCGGTGCACACGGCCATACGACCCGCGGTCATCACGTCCATCGGCGGGACGACGACTGTGCCGCCGTTGGCGGTGACGACCTCGCTCGCCGCGTCGACGTCGGCGACCGTGATGTACGTGGACCACACGGGCGGCCCCGGGTTCTGCTGCGGGCCGAACCCGGCCGCCTGCTTGCCGTCGTGCAGGAAGAACCCGTAGCCGCCCGCCTCCTCGCCGAGGGACTCGGCCGTCCAGCCGAACAGGCCGGTGTAGAAGGGGACGGCCGCGTCGACATCGGTGCCGATGTCGACCCAGGACGGGGTGCCGGGGGCGTACGAGGTGCGGTCGGGCATGGAGGACTCCTTCGGGGAGGGCGGGTCAGGCGGGCGTGGGGGTGAGGTCGGCGTCGGGGTCGAGACCGAAGTACCGGCACGGGTTGTCGACGAGGATCCGGTGTCGCTCGTCGGACGTGCACGGGGCGAAGATCTCGTCGATCCAGCGCGGGCTCTCCGGGAACGAGCCGACCGAGTGCGGGAAGTCGGAGCCCCACATGATGTGGTCCAGGTCGAGGAGGTCCTTCATCCGCATCGCCACGGGATCGCGCACGATCCCGAAGTGGCAGTGCGTCCACGCGTACTCGCTCGGCTTCATCGCGAGGTCCACGCCGTACCAGTCCTTGAACACCCCGTAGGAGTCGTCGACCATGAACAGCGCGCTCGGGATCCAGCTCGCGTTGCTCTCGGCGAAGTAGATCTGCAGCTCGGGGATTCGGTCGAACACCCCGGCGAGGACCATGCGGACGATCGCGGCGGTCGCGACGTTGTTGGTGCGGCCCAGCATCGACCACTCGAGGCTGAACTTCCCCATCGCCGACTCGGCGAGCAGCGGGTTGTTGCGCACGCCGAGGCCGGCGTGCAGCGCGATCGGCATCGCGAGCTCGAGCGCCGCGTGCCAGAATGCGTCGTCTTCGGGAGCAGGCGTGCCCCCGCCGGCCGGGAACGACGACAGGTACACGCCAGCCGCGCCGAGCTCCTTCGCCCGCTTCAGCTCGGCGATCGCGTCCTCGAGCCCGCTCGACGGGATGATGGCGTTGCCGAGCAGCCGGTCGGGCGCGACCGCGCAGTAATCCTGGGTGAGGAAGTCGTTGTACGCGCGCACCATCGCGACGTACGCCTCGCGGTCCTCGATGTTCTCGATGAAGCGGCTGATGAAGACGGGCGGGTACAGCACCTCGGCGTCGATGCCGTCGAGGTCCTGCTCACGCAGGCGCTGCGCGCCGTCGCCGGTGCCCGGGACCGGGGTGCCGTCGTCGTCCCAGTAGCTCGCGTTGCGCACCTTCACCGGCCGGCCCGCGGCCACGTTCTGGCCGTTGTGGATCAGCGGGCTGCCCTCCACGATCCAACCGTGCCCACCCTCGCGCAGCGGCACCAGCCGGGGCGCCCGGTCGCGGTGCTCCTCGGGCACGTGACGGATCCACGGCTCGGGCGGGATCTCGAGGTGCCCGTCTCCCGAGATGACCTGGTACGTCCGCGCCATGGCTCCCCCTCGCCGGGGACCACCCTAGGGCAGCGTTCGTGATAGGGAAACCGGATGCAGTACTGCGTATCGCTCCAGACGGACCACGTGGACATGGGCGACAAGTTCGCCTCGGGGGAGGGGGTGGCCGCGGTCGCCCGGGCCGCCGAAGCCGCCGGGTTCGACGCGGTGTTCGTCACCGAGCACCCGTTCCCCGAGGACGAGTGGATGGCGACCGGCGGGCACCACGCGCTCGACCCGTTCGTGACCCTGATGGCCGCGGCGGCCGCGACCACCCGGCTGCGGGTGCTCACGAACCTCTGCGTGGTGCCGTACCACAACCCCTACGTGCTCGCGAAGACCGCGCTGACCGTCGACGTGCTCTCGGGCGGGCGGCTGATCCTCGGGTGCGGCGCCGGGTACCTCGAGGCGGAGTTCGCCGCGGTGGGGGCCGCGTTCACCGACCGCAACGACCGCTTCGACGCCGCGATCGCGGCGATGAAGGCCGCGTGGACCCAGGACGGCGTGCCGGTGGCGGCGTCGGGCTCCACCCACACCATGCGGCCCCGGCCGGTGCAGCAGCCGCATCCGCCGATCTGGATCGGCGGCAACTCGCGGCGGGCCCTGCGGCGGGCCGTGGAGCTGGGCGACGGGTGGATGCCGTTCCCCAACCCCGCCGCCACTGCGGCACGGCGCAAGACCCCCGAGCTCATCACGATCGAGCAGCTCGCGGCCCGGCTCGACGAGGCCCACGAGCTCGAGGCGCAGCACGGGCGCACGCTCCGCGACGTGATGTTCACGCCGGTCGGCGTCGACGCGTTCGGCACGACGGGATGGGACGCCGCCGCGTTCCGTCAGGTCGTCGCGGAGTACGCCGCCATCGGCGTCACCATGTGCGCGGTGCACATCCCCGCCGGCAGCCTGGTCGAGTACTGCGACCTGCTCGGCGCGTTTGGCGCCGAGATCCTGTCCTGAGCGAGAGTGCCTCCATGACGACTCCCGGGCCCGCGGACCTCGCGGGCATGACCGACCTCGACCTCGTGCAGGCCTACGCGCCGCTCGTGGTGGATCGCGACACCGCCGCCTTCTATCGCGGCTGGCTGGCCCGCGAGCTGCGGGTGGCCCGCTGCGACTCCTGCGGTCACACGTTCCTGCCGCCCCGCCCCGTGTGTCCGGCCTGCTGGTCGGAGGACGTGGGGACGGTGCCGGTGAGCGGTCGGGGGACGATCTTCCTCTGCATGCTCCTGCACCAGGGCCCGCCGGCACCCGGCGTCGACTACGCCGAGGGTCCGTACCCGGTGGTGACGGTCGAGCTCGAGGAGCGCCCGGGCCTGCGGTTCACGACGACGGTCGTCGGCACGCCCGTCGCCGACCTCGCGATCGGGCAGCCGGTGACGCTCGACTGGATCGACCGCAACGGGGTGCCGTTCCCCGTGTTCCGACTGGCGGAGGACGCCGCATGAGCGAGCCCAGGTTCGGCACCAGCCGTTCGGTGCGGCGAGCGGGGCCCGAGCGGCCCGGCGCGAAGCGCCAGGAGCGGGAGTCGTGAGCCCGCTCGCCTCCCCCCACTCGGGCCGCAACCCGTCACCCCGGCCCACCCGCAACCCCGTGAAGGACCGCATCGCCGTCGCCGGCGTCGGCAGCACGGGGTTCTCGCGTACTTCCGACCGCACCGCCCTCGCCAACGCGTGCCAGGCCGCCGTCGCGGCCGTGCAGGACGCGGGCCTCACGGCTGCCGACATCGACGGCATCGTGGTGCCCGGCGAACCCGGCGGGCCGGGCCCCAACGTCGTGGCCTCGGCCCTCGGGCTCCCCCGCGTGACCCACTTCTCGCGGCCGAGCCCGGTGGCGATGTTCGCGTTCGCCGACGCCGTGCACGCGGTGCACAGCGGGGCGTGCGACGTCGCGCTGGTGGTGTACCCGTACCTGCGGCTGCCGTGGGCGTCGCGCGCCGCGGCCAACGACCCCTTCCGCCGTCACCTCGCCGGCGGGATGGCCACCGTCCCGGAGAGCATCGCCAACGCCGCCGGGTACGCCTCGTGGGCCAGCCGGTACCTCGCGGAGTACGGCGTGTCGCGCGACGCGTTCGCGCGCATCGCCGTCAACATGCGGACCAACGCCGCGAGCAACGACCTCGCCGCGATCACCACGCCGCTGACGTTCGACGACTACTACGAGGCCCGCATGATCCGCGAGCCCCTGTGCATGCTCGACATGGACCTGCCGGTCGACGGCGCCGACGCGTTCGTCGTCACCACCACCGAGCGGGCCCGCGACCTGCGCCAGCCGCCGGTGCTCGTGCACGCGACGACCGTCGGGCTGGTGACCCCCAACGACGAGGACCAGCTCCCCGGGCTCGACCACACCGGCCAGCACGTGGTGGTCGACGCGCTGCGGGCCAAAAGCGACTTCTGGATCGACGACCTCGACGTGTTCTGCGCGTACGACGGGTTCACGGTGATCACGGCCGCGTGGATCGAGAACGTCGGGTTCTGCGGCCCCGGCGAGGCGGGCGCCTTCCTCGCCCAGCACTGGGACGGGGGGGCGAGCCGGGTGATGATCGACGGCCGCCTCCCGATCAACCCCCACGGCGGCTCCCTGTCGGAGGGCGCCACCCGGGGCTCGGGGCACATCCGCGAGGCGGTCGTGCAGCTGCGTGGCCAGGCCGGCGACCGGCAGACGCCCGGCGCCCGCACCGCGCTCGTCACCACCGGCGGCTTCTTCTTCAACTCCCAGGGCGCCACGTTCCGCGCCGACCCCTGACCCCGTTTTGGCGTCCCCCGCGCCGCGTATCGATGCCGTGGGGACGCCAGAACGGTCAGGGGGAGAGGAAGCGGTCGATCTCGACGGCCACCAGGTCGGGCGCGTCGGTCGCGATGCTGTGGCCCGCGCCGGGCAGGGTGACCAGCGACGCCCGCGGGTTGGTGGCGAGCATGCGCTCGGCGATGGGCACCGAGAGGATGTCGCTCAGCGCGCCGCGCAGGATCAGGATCGGCACGTCGATCGCAGCGAGGAACGCCCACAGCTCGTCGGCGGCGTGGTTGTCGTAGGGGGCGCTGCCGTCGCGCAGCGCGGGGTCGGTCTTCCAGGTCAGCGTGCCGTCGCCCACCGGGACGAGGTTGTGCTCGACCCGGTGCCGGAGGGCCACGGGGTCGGCCGTGGGGCTCAGCTCGGCCTGGACCGCGAACGCGTCGTCGACGCTGGTGAACACGTGGCGCGCCGCGGCGTTGGCCCGGATCCGGGCGACGCCCTCGGGCGCGGGCTCCGGACCGATGTCACCGAGGACGAGGTGGGTGAACCGTTCGGGGTGCAGCCCGACCGCGCAGGTGCCCACCAGGCCGCCGAGCGAGTGCCCGACGAGCGCGCACTGCGCGACCCCGAGATCGTCGAGCACGCCCATGAGGTCGGCGACCATCGGGACGGTGCCGTAGACCGCGGCTCGGTCGGAGTCGCCGTGGCCCCGCTGGTCGACGGCGATCACCCGGTACCGGTCGGACAGCACCGCGGCCGTCGCCTCGGCCTGCCACGCGTGACCGGTGAAGCCGTGGAGGACCACCGCCGCCGGCGCGTCGGCGCTCCCCCACTCGAGGACGTGCAGGCGCAGGCCACCGTCGAACGTGACGACGCGGGAGCGGGGCTCGGTCATCGGGGCTCCTCCGGCGCCGTCGCTCAGCCGGCGGTCACGCCGCGGTCGCTCGACACGATCGAGCCGTGCATGTTGCTCGCCTCGTCCGAGGCCATCCACGCGAACAGGTTGGCGATGTCGGAGGCCTCCCCCATGCCGCGGTACCCGCTGTACGGGATCATCAGCTCGAAGTCGATGTCGTCGGGGATCCGGAACCCGGTGGAGAGCGCCGTGTTGATGCCGGCCGGCGCGATCGCATTGATGCGGATGTCCTGCTTGACGAACTCCATGGCGAGCGAGCGCGTCATCTGCACGATCGCGCCCTTCGACATGCAGTAGACGACCGTGAACGCCTGACCCATGAGCCCCGCGTTGGACGCGATGTTGATCAGCGTGCCGCCGGCCTCGAGCAGGTGCGGGATGGTGGCCTGGGCGACGAACACGGGACCGTCGACGTTGACCCCCATCATGCGGCGATAGTCGGCCTCGGCGACGTCGACGAAGTGCTCGGCCCGGGCGATGCCCGCCACGTTGCCGACGATGTCGATCCGGCCGTACGCCGCCACGCAGTCGGCCGTCATCTCGACGCACTCGTCACGCTTGGAGATGTCGCCGTCGCGCACCAGCATCTCGCCGCCTGCGTCCCGCACGAGCTGCTCGGTCTCGGTGAGCGCCTCGGCGGCGATGTCGTGGCCGAAGACCCTTGCCCCCTCGGACGCGAGGCGCTGCGCCACGGCCCGGCCGATGCCGGACCCGGCGCCCGTGATCAAGGCCACCTTGCCGTCGAACCGGTTCGCTGCCATGGGTCGCCTCCGTGGGACTGGTCGGGGAGCACGTGATGAGCGGGCGGGAGCATGCCACGCGCGGGCGCCCGACGGCGCACGGCGAGCGGCCCCGCGCGGTCACAATGGCGTATGACCCCGACTCCCACCGCCACCTCCGACCTCGAGACCGCCCTGCGGACCACCGCCGCGATCCGGACGTTCACCGACCGGCCGGTCAACCGGGCGGAGGTGGCGCGGATCCTCGACGTCGCCCGCTTCGCCCCGAGCGGCGGCAACCAACAGCCCTGGCACGTGGTGTCGGTCGAGGCGCCGGCACTGCGCACCGCCCTGGGCGAGCGGATCGTGCTCGCCGCCCGGGAGTACGTGGCCCTGGGCCGGGCCGGTCAGCGCCCGTTCGGCCTGACCGACCACGGCCGCTGGCCCGGGCCCGGCGACGTCGACCTCGCGGCCGCCCGGGCCGACCCCGCGGACCTGCCCGCGTTCGAGGGCATCGCGCAGGCCCCGGCAGTGCTCGCCGTCCTCGTCGAGCTGGGCCGGCTCGCGGCAATGGACGCCGAGCTCGACCGCCACGGGCTCGTCCCCGGCGCGTCCATCTACCCGTTCTGCTGGAACGTGCTGCTGGCGGCGCGCCTGGTCGGCCTGGGCGGGGTGCTCACCACCTTCGCCGTGCGCCACGAGCCCGACGTGCTGGCGCTGCTCGGCGCCCCCGCGGGCTGGGCCCTCGCCGCGGTGATCGCGCTGGGCGAACCCGTCCACCAGCCCGTCCGCCTCCGGCGCGACCGAATCGCCGACTTCGCCACCGTCGACACCTTCGCCGGTCCGCCCCTCATCACCCCCTGACCCCCGATGCGCTTCTCACCGTCGATCCGAGATCGGCATCGACGGTGAGAAGCGCATCGTCGGGACCGGGATCGACGGTGAGAAGCGCATCGGCGGGGGGTGGCCTAGTGTCCGGCGATGGACACGAACCTGCTGGGACTGGAAGGCAAGCGCTCGCTCGTGCTGGGGGGCGGGTACGGGATCGGGCAGGAGAGCGCCCGCCTGCTCGCCCGGGCCGGGGCCGACGTCGTGGTCGCCGACCTCGACCCCGAGCGCGCCGCGGCGAGTGCGGCCGAGCTGACGCAGCACGGCGTGCGGTCGCACGCGCTCGACGGCGACGTCACCGACAAGGCCACCGCGGAGCGCCTGGTCGACGACGCGGCCGCGTTCCTCGGCGGGCTCGACGTGATGATCAACATGATCGGCTTCGCCGCGTGGGGCAACCTGTTCGATCTCGACGACGACACCTGGGAGCTCGACCTCTCCCGCAACCTGCGCCACCACCTCTGGACCGCCAAGGTCGCGGCCCGGCACATGATCGCCCAGGACACCGGGGGCGCCATCGCGATGGTCGCCTCGGTCAGCGGCATCTACGGCGCGCCCAACCACGCGGCCTACGGCGCGGCGAAGGCCGGCGTCATGTCGCTCACCCGCACCATGGCCCAGGAGTGGGGCCGCAACGGCATCCGGGTCAACGCGGTGGCCCCCGACATGATCGCCACGCCTCGCATGAAGGCCCAGCAGGCCCACTTCACCGAGGACCCCACGGAGCGGGCCCGCACCTCCATCCAGCCCCTCGGCCGCATGGGCGAGGCCGACGAGATCGCCGGCCCGCTCGTGTTCCTGTGCTCCGACCTGGCCAGCTTCGTCACCGGCCAGACGCTCATCGTCGACGGCGGTACCCACGCCGCGTTCCCCCACTTCGGCGCCACCGAGAAGATGTGACCTGACACCCCGTGACGCGGAACGGCCGGGCCCGCAGGCCCGGCCGTCCTCACATCACAACCCGCGGTGCGCTACGAGACCGTGAACGTCCCGTACATGCCCTCGGTGAAGTGCGGGGCGCCCTTCTTCTTGCTGCCGACGGGGATGAAGCAGGCGTAGAGGTACTCACCCGGCTCGAGGTTGGCGAGCGTGTAGCCGGCCTCACCCGGGGGAGCGAACATCCCGAAGGACGACGAGAAGTCGAGCAGCTTCTCCTGCTTCTTCTCCGGGAGAGCCAGGAGCTTCTCCGGGTCCATCGCCGCGCCCGCGGCCGTCATCTTCACGATCCCCATCTCGTGGAACTCCTTGGGCGCGGCGTTCGTGAGCTTGAAGTTCGTGGGCCCCGCCTTCAGCGTGGCGGGCACGCCCTGGAACTCGTAGTCGATCGCGGTGACGGGCACCTTGGTCCCCGGGCAGGTCTCGTAGATGAACGAGTCGGCGGTCGCCAGCGCCGGCGCCAGCTCCTCGGAGTCGAACGCCTTCGGGCCCTTCTTCTTGAAGGCGTCCCGGATCTCGGTGATCGCCGGGGCGACCGCGGCCGGCGCGTTCGTCACCATCCGATCCAACTGCGCCAAGGACTGCGCCTTCTCCTGCGAGAAGGCTGCGTTCAGCTCCACGCGGGCGGAGCAGAACTCGGCGAGGCTGCCGGTCTGGGCGCCGGCCGGGGCGGCCAGGACCACACACGCGGAAGCGGCGAGGCCCCCGGCCACGAGCAGGGACAGGAATCGGCGCACAGGAGCTCCTTGGTTCGACGGATCCGGATACCCCAGGATCACCCTCGGAGCCGGCCGGCGGAACCGTACAGCCCTGCGGTCGTGCAGGGCCGCAGCGCCCCCGGGGCCGGAGAGGCGAACCCCTGCGGCCGTCAGTCCCCGGCGCGGCCCGAGCGGGCGATCAGCGAGAAGCCCGAGAAGAGCAACCCGGCCCCGACCGCGATCGCGACGAAGTTCCAGGCCGACGAGCCCCGGTTGACGGCGTCGATCACGTTCGCGGCGAGCACCAGGAGCCCGGCGACGCTGTAGACGATCCCGTGGCGGCGGTCCGACATGGTTCCGCACCCTACCGGGACCGCCGGACGCGCCATGATGCGCCGACTCCGCACACCCGCACGCCCGCCCGCCCGCCGACCCCGCAGACCCGGCCCACCCGAGGAGCAGCCATGGCCCAGTACGTCCCCCACCCGATGGAGTGGTCGGAGCGTGCGCTCCAGGTCCGCCAGTTCGTGTTCGACTTCTGGGCGGAGCAGCGGCGCGGCCCCAACCTGCGTGCCGTGCACGAGGGGACGGGTCTGTCGCGGCGCGACATCGTGCAGGCGTACAAGGAGCTGCAGACCGGCATCGTCGTGGTCGTCGACCAGGACTCCCCCAACTGCGACATCCTCAAGATCCCGCCCTACTCCGCGTTCCCGAGCCAGGTCGAGATGTACGTCGACGACGAGTTCCACTCGTTCATCGGCTGCGCGCACGAGGCGGTGGCGGTCTCGAAGATGCCCCACTTCGTCGGCACGGAGGTGCGGCTCGAGTCGTACTGCGCGTGCTGCCTCGCACCCATCACCTTCTGGTCGAAGGAGTTCGAGATCACGCGGTACGCGCCGCAGGAGCCCCTGGTGCACGTGGCGGCGCCGATGTGGGACTGGGTGCACGACGACATGAAGTCGATGTGCGATCACACCAACTTCGTGCTCGATCGGGAGCACGGCGAGCGCTACGAGACCCGGATCGGTCGACGCGGCGTCTACTTCACGATGGACCAGGTCCGCCGGTACGTGGAGCCGGCGGTCGGCACCCGGGGCTGGGACTACCACTGGGCCAGCCAGTCGATGAGCCCCGAGGGCCTCATCACCCGGCTCGAGGCCCTGGGCGTGGACCTCGCGCCCTGGGGGCTGTAGCCGCGTTGGCGGCGACGCCGGCCCCGGGCCAACATGCGGCGGTGGGCACCTCGGTCGTCGTCGTGGGCTCCGGAGCCGCCGGCCTGGCGGCGGCGCTCGCCGCGGCCGACGCCGGGGCGACGGT
>VGCA01000081.1 GCA_016870245.1 Actinomycetota bacterium
GCGATCTCCTGGCGTGCCGCCTTCAGGTCGCCGAGCAGCCGCTCGATCCGCTCGGGCACCTCGTCGGGCTTCACCTGGAGCACCCCGGCCGCGGTGGCGAGCACGTGCTCCTCGTGGCGGATGTGCGCCAGCGCGCCCTCGCCGGTGACGGCCTCGATGCGCCGCAGGTTGGCGCCGATCGATCCTTCGCTGACGATCTTGATCGGGCCGATGAACCCGAGCGCGTGCACGTGGGTGCCGCCGCAGAGCTCGATGGAGTGCTCGCCGGCCTCGAGCACCCGGACGAGGTCGCCGTACTTGTCACCGAAGAAGGCGATGGCCCCGAGGCCGAGTGCGTGCTCCTTCGTGGTCTCGTAGTGGCGGACCGGCGCGTCGGTGATCACCTCGGCGTTGGCCATCGCCTCGATCCGGTGGAGGTCGGCCGGGGGCACCGCCTCGAAGTGGGAGAAGTCGAACCGCAGCCGGTCGGGGCCCACGTAGGACCCGGCCTGCTGCACGTGGCTGCCGAGCACCTCGCGCAGCGCCCAGTGCAGCACGTGGGTCGCGGTGTGGTTCCGCCGGATGGCGTCCCGGCGTTCGCCGTCGATGACGGCGACGACGGTGTCGCCCTCGGCGACGGCGCCGGCCTCGACCGTGCCCAGGTGCAGCACCAGCCCGGGCAGGCCTTCCCGGGTGTCGGTGACGCGCACGCGACCGCCCTCGGCGGTCTCGAGCACGCCGGTGTCGCCCACCTGGCCACCGCTCTCCGCGTAGAACGGCGTGCGGTCGAGGACGACGGCGACCGCGGCGCCCTCCCCCGCGGTCGCGAGCCGGTCGGCGCCGCCCACGATCGCGCGCACCTTGGCGCCGTCGGTCTCGTACTCCTGTCGACCGCTGAAGTCGGTCGTGCCCACCTCGTCGAGCAGCTCCCGGTAGAGGTCGCGGAGCACGTTCGCATCGGCGGCTCCTCCCCCTCTGGCCGTTCCGGCTTGCGCCTCCTTGGCGCGCGAGCGCTGCTCGCCCATGCGGGCCCGGAAGCCGTCGAGGTCGATCCCCCGCCCCCGTTCCTCGGCGATCTCACGGGTGAGGTCGATCGGGAAGCCGAGGGTGTCGTGGAGGAAGAAGGCGTCGTCGCCGGTGACGTCGCCCTGTTGCACCACGCCGTCGAGGAAGTCGAGGCCGCGGGTGAGCGTGGTGCGGAACCGCTCCTCCTCCCGGCGCACGACGTCGCGCACCACCGTGTGCTGCTTCACGAGCTCGGGGTAGGCGGCACCCATGACCTCGACGGTCGCGTCGACGAGCGCCGGCGTGACGAGGTCCTCGGAGCCGAGGAGGAACGCGTGACGCACCGCGCGGCGGATGATCCGCCGCAGCACGTAGCCCCGGTCCTCGTTGGACGGCACCACCCCGTCGGCGACGAGGAAGGTCATCGAACGGCCGTGCTCGGCGAGGATCCGCAGGGACACATCGGACTCGGTGCCGGGGAAGCCGCCGTAGGCGACACCGGTGATCCGTTCGGCGGCGGCGATCAGCGGCCGCAACACGTCGACGTCCCACACGGTGTCCACGCCCTGCAGCAGCGCCAGGATGCGCTCGAGCCCGGCCCCGGTGTCGATGCTCGGCGCCGGCAGGGGCACCAGCTCGCCGTCGGGCTTGCCGTCGAACTGCATGAACACGAGGTTCCAGAGCTCGACGTAGCGGTCCTCGTTGCCGGCGGGGCCGAGGTCGGGTCCGTGCTCGGGTCCGAGGTCCCAGAAGATCTCCGAGCTGGGGCCGCAGGGCCCGGTGTCGGCCATCCGCCAGAAGTTGTCGTCGCCGAGGCGCTGGATGCGGTCGGGGGCCACGCCCACGACGTCGCGCCAGATCGCCTCGGCCTCGTCGTCGGTGGTGTGGACGGTCACCCAGATCCGGGCGGGGTCGAGTCCGAGCACCTCCGTGACCAGATCCCACGCCCAGGTGATCGCCTCGGTCTTGAAGTAGTCGCCGAAGCTGAAGTTGCCGAGCATCTCGAAGAACGTGAAGTGCCGGTTGGTCCGGCCGACGTCGTCGAGGTCGTTGTGCTTGCCGCCCGCCCGCACGCACTTCTGCACCGAGGTCGCCCGCCGGTACGGGGGCGTCTCGTCGCCGACGAAGTACGGCTTGAACGGGACCATGCCCGAGTTGGTGAACAGCAGCGTCGCGTCGATCGGGATCAGGCTCGAGGACGCGACGACGGTGTGGGCGCGCGCGGCGAAGAAGTCGCAGAACGCGGCGCGGAGCTCGTCGGCGGTCCGGGGCGGCACCCCGTCAGGCTACCGCCCGGGTCGTTCGGCTTCCCCGGCGCCACCGCTCGCCAGACGCAGCCGCGGCCGCTCCCGCTCCGGCGCGGCGAAGGTCTCCCGGAGACTGCGCTCCCGGGCCTGCATCTCGGCCTTCCCCGCCTCGATGGCGTCGCCCACCATCGACCGGACGGTGTCGCCCAGGGTCTCGGGGGTGAGCTTCACCACCGTGCGCCGGACCCGCTCCCCTGCGTAGAGCCCGAGACCGAAGCCGGCCGCCAGCCAGAACGTGCGCCTCATGGGCTCTCCATCCCTGTCCACTCCGGAGTCGCCATCAGCCGGCCTTGCGCTTCCCCCGTGACCGCGTGGCCACGAACCTCACCGTCTTCGCCGTCGTCGCCCGGGACCGGGCCATGGGGGTCACGTCGGACGCGAACCGTGCGAGCGCGCGACGGGCACCGGCCCCGAACGCGACGGCGCGCACCACCGGACCGGTGACCGTCTCGCCGGCCAGGCGCGGCGGGGGGTCCTCGATCCCCACCGCGTGCTTCGCCATGCGCGCGGCGACGTAGGCCTCCTCGCTCTCGCGCCGGGTGAGGTCGATCGTCGGCACGAGGTCGTCGTGCACCTCACGGTCGAGTCGCCCGACCCGGGCCTCGAGCGCCGAGAGACGCCGCTGCGTCTTCCACCACCCGAACAGGGCGCCGGCGGCCAGCGCCAGCGCCAGCACCGCCACCACTGTCACCACTGCGGTCACCGAGGCTCGTCCTCCGCCATGTCGAAGTAGCGACGCCCTGCGACCTCGGGCGGCCGGTACTCCTGATCGACCCAACCACCGGGCTCGTCGTGGGGATAGCGGTAGCCCTTCCCGTGGCCGAGCCGTTGCGCGCCAGGGTAATGAGCGTCGCGCAGGTGGGCGGGGACCCTCCCGCTCGGCCGGTCGCGCACGTCGGCGGTCGCGGCATCGAGCGCGCGCAGCACCGCGTTGGACTTCGGGGCCAGCGACAGGTGGATCACCGCCTGGGCGAGGTTGAGGCGGGCCTCCGGGAGCCCGACGAACTCGAGGGCGCGCGCGGCGGCGTCGGCCACGAGCAACGACTGCGGGTCGGCGAGCCCGACGTCCTCGGACGCGAGGATCACCATGCGGCGGGCGACGAGCCGCGGGTCCTCCCCCGCCTCGAGCATCCGGGCCAGCCAGTAGAGCGCGGCGTCGGGGTCGGAGCCGCGCATGCTCTTGATGAACGCCGACAGCACGTCGTAGTGCTCGTCGTCGCCGTAGTGCAGCGCCCGCAGGGAGAGCGCGGCCTCGGCGTCGGCGAGCGACACCTCGGTGCGGCCGTCCTCCAGGCAGAGCGCGGCCGCGACCTCCAGCGCGGTGAGGGCGTGGCGTCCGTCGCCCTCGGACCGCTCGGCGATGTGGACGGCCGCATCCGGCGCGAGGGAGAGACCGTCGCCCCCGAGTCCACGCTCGCGGTCGGTGATCGCGCGGTCGAGCAGCGTCCGCAGCGAGTCGACCGACAGCGGCTCCAGGCGCTGGAGCGTGGAGCGGGACAGCAGCGGCCCGGTGAGGGAGAAGAACGGGTTCTCGGTCGTCGCGCACACGAGCACGAGGAGCCCCTCCTCCACGTGCGGGAGGAGCGCGTCCTGCTGGGTGCGGGTGAACCGGTGCACCTCGTCGAGGAACATGATCGTGCCCTGCCCACGCTCGCCCAGCCGGGCGCGGGCCCGGTCGACCACCTCCCGCACGTCCTTCACGCCCGCGGTCACGGCCGAGAGCGGCTCGAACGCCTTCTGGGTCGCGCCGGCGACGAGGCGGGCGATGGTGGTCTTCCCGGTGCCGGGCGGCCCCCAGAGCACGACCGACGACAGCCGGTCGGCCTCGATCAGCGCCCGCAGCGGTCGCCCCCGCCCGAGGAGGTGCTCCTGCCCCACCACCTCGTCGAGGTTGCGGGGCCGCAGCCGCGCCGCGAGGGGGGCCCGCCGGGAGAGGCGGTCCTCCACCGCCGCGCTGAACAGGTCGTCGGACATCCGCGCCGAGCGTAGGCTGACCGGGTGGAGTCCGCGACCGACAACCGCCGCCGCCTGCTCATCGCCCTGGTGGCCGGACTGACCCTGCTCGCGGTGCTGATCGCGCTCCAGCTCGTCGACTGAGATCGCGAGCCGCGGACCTACTCCGCGCGGAGGGCCTGGGCCGATCGGATCCGACGGGTCCGGAGCCACGGACCGACTGCCACCAGCGCGGCCCCGGCCACGACGACGACGGCCAACCCGACCAGCCACGAGCCGGGCAGCACCGTGCGCACGACCACGTGTGCGTTCGCGGCGATCCTCGACCAGATCCGCGAGCCGACGAGGAGCCCCACGGGAACGCCGACGACGAAGGCGACGATCGTGAGAGCCCCGGCTTGCACTGCCACCACCGATGCGCCCGCGCGCGAGGTCATCCCCAGCGCGCGCAGGGTTGCCTGCTCACGCACGCGACGGCGGCTGCCGACCGAGAGCGCGTGGCCGAGCGTCACGAGCGCGAGCACCCCGAGGAACACGGCGAGGTACTTCGGGAGCTCGGAGACCTGCCCGAGGTTCGTGACCCGAGCCGGCTCGACGCCCCCGTCGCTGAAGACCCGGAACCCCTCGGCGGCGAGCGCGCGATCGGCCCGCGCCGCGTCGATGCCGTCGCCCCAGTCGAAGAGGATGCTGTGGATCGCCCCCGTCTCACGGGCGTCGCCCACGAGGGGTCGCGCGCCCGCCACGGTCATCGCGGCACCGTCGTCGAAGGTGAAGTCCCCCTCGGGGAACAGGATCGAGCCCACGACCCGGTAGGTCTCCTCGCCGTCGGGCCCGTCCATCACGACCTGCTCCCCGACCTCGGCGCCCGCCCGCTCGAGGGTCGCCGGCCCGAGCGCGACTTCGTCGCGCGTTCGCGGCATGCGCCCGTCGACGATCGACGCGTCCAGCGGCCCGCGGCGACGGTCGATCGCCAAAAGCGTGACGTCCTGACCTTCCACCCGGGCGTCGAAGCTGATGTGCAGCCCGGCCAGCGCCGTGACGCGGCGATCGGCTGCGAGCCGCGGCATCAACCTGTCGAGCACCTCGACGGACTCACCGCTGTCGACCGATCGCGCCGTGCCGCCGCTGCCGAACAGGAACGGATCCGAGCGCAGGCGCTCGATCGAACCGCTCACCGTGAGTGCCGCGACGACACCCGCGAGACCCAGGACGCCGACGACCAGGGCCGCCCGGCTCGTCCGTCCCCCGAGCGCCGACTCGCCGGCGAACGCCTGGCGCAGCCCGAGCACCACCGGTACGGGACGGTCCAGGCGGACGATCCCGACCGGGGGTCGCGATCGCGCGACCGCGACCCTCGCACCGCGTGCGGCGACGGCCACCACCGTCGCGCTCGCGAACGCGGCGAGGCCGACGACGCTGCCCAGCACCACCGGCCAGTCGACCGCGGCGCGGCGGGACGCGGGCTCGATCCGAGCGGCCAGACCGACCATCACGTCCGGGGTCAGCGCCACGCCGATGACTCCGCCGACCACCGCACCGACCACGGTGGCCGGGAGGACGACGAGGAGGGCGGCGCCGATCAGCTCGCGGCGGGTCGCACCCATGGCGGTGAGCGCGTCTCGATCGCGCATCACCGACCGCGTCGACCGCGCGATCGCGAACCCGACCGTCGCCGTCCCCGCGATCGCCGCGACCGCGGCGAGGAGGCGGAGCGCGGTCGCGATCGTGTCGAGTGCGTCGTCGGTCGAGCCGTCGTCACCGAACGCCGACCATCCGCCCGAGCTCGAGAACGTGCGCCGAAGGCGCGTGAGGCCTTCCTCATCGGCAACGACCTCGACGCGACGGTACGTCTGTATGGCGTCTCCGTACCGGTCGACGAAGGCCGGGCTCAGGTGGATCACCCCGAGCACGCGTCCGAAGTCGGCGGGCGAGCGGACGATCCCCACGACCCGCGCCGGCACCTCCGGTCCGTCCGGTGTCCCGGCGTCGCCCCCCGTGTACGCCACCTCGACCCAGGCCTCGGTCATCGACTCCAGCGGGAGCTCGTCTCCCACCGTGACCCCCAGATCCGCCGCGAGACCCTCGCTCAGCGCGACCTCGAGCGCACGGTCGTCGGCGGGCAAGCGCCCCCGGACGACCACGGGCACGTTGACGCGCGACCCCGCGACCAGCGGCGCCCGGGAGAGCAGGGTGTAGTCCGGGAACAGGTCGGTTCCTGCGGGCCGGACGAACAGCTCGGTCTGGGGCTCCGCTGCCGCGACCCCGGCGGTCCCCCGTGCCGCGGCGACGGTGGCCGCGGCGCCCTCGGCGTCTTCGTAGAAGATGGAGGCGGAGGCGGCATTCGTCACCCGCCGCAGTCGCTCGAACGACGAGGCCGACCGCTCGGCGGCCGTGAGCATCGCGACGACCGCCGCCACCGCCACCGCGACGAGCGCCGCGAGCACGACGAGGGCGCGCCACTGCCCACGCCACGTCGCCCGAACGAAGAGGGTGTGCATGTGCTGATCGAAGCAGGTGGGGGTGGCACCGACAAGGAGGCCTCCACGACCGCCGACGGATGCCAGCACCCCCTGCCGTGAGCGTCTCCGTCGCTACTTCTTGGGGCGGACCTGGATGCCGAGCTCGCGCAGGTGACGGTCGTCGACGGGGGTGGGGGCCCCGGTGAGGGGGTCGGCGCCCGACTGGGTCTTCGGGAACGCGATCACCTCGCGGATGTTCTCCTCGCCGGCCAGGATGCCCACGAGCCGGTCGATGCCGAAGGCGAAGCCGGCGTGGGGCGGCGCGCCGTAGCGGAACGCGTCGAGCAGGAACCCGAATCGGGCCTGGGCGGTCTCGGCGTCGATCCCGATCAGCTCGAAGATCCTGGACTGGAGGGCGCCGTCGTGGATCCGGACGCTGCCCGAGCCGAGCTCCCACCCGTTGCACACGAGGTCGTAGGCCTGCGAACGCACGGTGAGGAGCTCGTCGCCGCGCGCCGAGTCGAGCAGGCCGACGTCGTCGGGGTGCGGCGCGGTGAACGGGTGGTGGGCCGGGATCGGCGACCCGTCGTCGGCGAGGTCCTCGAACAGCGGGAAGTCGACCACCCAGCAGAAGTGCAGCCCGCCCTCGTGCACGGGGGGACGGCCCAGGTCGTTGCGGATGGTCCCGAGCACGGCGTCGACCATTCGCCGGGCCCCGGCGACGATCAGCAGCAGGTCACCGGCCTCGGCGCCGGTGGCGTCGGCGAGGCCCACCTGCTCGGCCTCGCTCATGAACTTGACGGTCGGCGACTCGAGCGTGGCGCCGTCACGCACCTTCACCCACACCAGGCCGGCCGCGCCGAGCTGCTTGGCCCGGTCGATGAGCGCGTCGAGGCGGCCCCGACCGAGCTCGGCCTGACCCGGCCAGCGGATGCCCTTCACCGAGTCGGCCTGGAAGGCCCGGAACTCGGTGGCGCCGAACACATGGTTGAGGTCGACGAGCTCGAGCCCGAAGCGCAGGTCGGGCTTGTCGGAGCCGTAGCGACCCATCGCCTCGGCGTAGGTGAGCACGGGGATCTCCCCCACCGGCTCACCGGTGACCCGCTCCGCCGCGGCCTTCACCGCATCCGAGATCACGGCGCGCACGTCGTCGCCGTCGGCGAAGCTCATCTCGGCGTCGAGCTGCATGAACTCGAACTGCCGGTCGGCGCGCAGGTCCTCGTCGCGCAGGCACCGGGCGATCTGGTAGTAGCGGTCGAGCCCACCGACCATCAGCAGCTGCTTGAAGAGCTGCGGGCTCTGGGGCAGCGCGTAGAACTCGCCCGGCGACAGCCGCGACGGCACCACGAAGTCGCGTGCTCCTTCGGGCGTGGACGCGACGAGCATCGGGGTCTCGACCTCGACGAACCCCTGGGCCTCCATCGCGGTGCGGATCGCGCTGTTGACCGTGGCCCGCAGGCGCAGGTTGCGCTGGAGCCGCTCGCCCCGCAGATCGAGGTAGCGGTGGCGCAGGCGCAGCATCTCGTCGGCGTCGACCCGGTCACCGATGGGGATCGGCGGCGGCTCCGACGGGTTGAGCACCTCGATCGTGGCCGCCGCCACCTCGACCGCCCCGGTGGCGAGGTCGGGGTTGACGGTGCCCTCCGGCCGCTCCCGGACGGTGCCGGTCACGCGGAGGCAGTACTCGGCGCGGACGCCGTGCACGTCGGCGCCGGCGACGGCGTCCGGATCGACCACCACCTGCACGATGCCGGCGGTGTCGCGCAGGTCGAGGAACACCACGCCGCCGTGGTCGCGCCGCGACGCGACCCACCCGCAGAGCTCGACCGAGCTTCCGACCTGAACGGGTCGGACGTCGCCGGCCCGATGCGTGCGCATCACCTGAGTGCTTCCCCTAGATCTCGTAGGACTTCGGTCGGCGGTCGCGCTCGAGCGCCTGGCGCAGGTAGCCGACGACCTCGCGCCGGGGCACCTCGCCCTGCGTGGCCTCCGGGGCCCGCAGGTCCTTCACCGCGACCGCGTCGTGCTCGGCCTCACGCGCGCCCAGGATGACCGCGTAGCGCGCGCCCGACCGGTCGGCGAGCTTCGACTGGGCCTTCACCGACCGTCCGCCGTAGGCGCGGTCGGCGGACACGCCCGCCTCGCGCAGCTCGGCGACCAGCACCGTGGCCGCGCCGCCTCCCAGTGCGTCGACGACGAACACCTCGACCCGGGGGGGCGGGGCATCCTCGCCCCGCTCGGCGTCGGCGGCGATGAGCACCCGCTCGATGCCGATGCCGAACCCGATGCCCGGCGTGGGCGGACCGCCCATGTCCTCGGCCAGATGGTCGTAGCGACCGCCCCCGCCCACGGCGTTCTGCGCCGCATCGAGGGCGTCGCTCACGAACTCGAACGTGGTGGCGGTGTAGTAGTCGAACCCGCGCACGAGGCGCGGCGTCAGCTCGGAGGCGATCCCGAGCGACGCGAGCCCCCGCTGCACCGCCTCGAAGTGCGCGACCGCGGCGTCGCTCAGGTACTCGGTGAGCTGCGGCGCCCGCTCGATGACGTCCTGCCAGTCGGCGTTCTTGGCGTCGAGCACCCGCAGCGGGTTCTGCTCCACCCGGGCCAGGAAGTCGTCGCCGAAGCCGGCGCCGTGACGCACCAGGTAGTCGCGCAGCGCGGCGACGTAGGCCGGGCGCGACCGGGCGTCGCCCATCGAGTTGAGGAGGAGCCGCACCCGCTCGAGCCCGAGGGCGCGGTAGACGCCGTGCGCCAACGCGATGACCTCGACGTCGACCTCGGGGTCGTCGACGCCGATCACCTCCGCGCCGAGCTGCCAGTGCTGGCGGTACCGGCCCTTCTGGGGCCGCTCGTAGCGGAAGTGCGGCGCGAGGTACCAGACCTTCCACGGCACCGGCGGGCGGTGCTGGACGTAGGCCCGCACGACCGGCGCGGTGCCCTCCGGACGCAGGGCGAGGTGCCGTCCACCCTTGTCCTCGAACTCGTACATCTCCTTGCGGACGACGTCGGTGGAGGCGCCGACCCGTTGGAACACCTCGAGGTGCTCGAAGATGGGCGTCACCGCCAACCCGTAGCCGAAGCGGCGGGCCCGGTCGGCGAACGTGGCCACCACGTGGACCCACCGGTCGGACTCGGGGGGCAGCACGTCGTGGGTGCCGACCGGCGCGCGGTAGACCGACGGGTCGATGGCGCGGCGCGCGTCGTCTGCGGGCGGACTCACCCCGGCAGGCTACCGCCGGGGGTCCGCGGGCCTTCAGGACTTCCGGCGCGCCGCGGCCCGGGCGGCCTCCTCCGGCGCCACGGGACCGGGACGGGGCTCAGACCTTCGTGTGGCCCGGGAGCAGCCGGTAGGCGTCGTACACGGAGTCGACCCGCTTGATCGCCTTGAGCACCGACTCGAGGTGCCCGGTGTCGGCCATCTCGAAGTCGAAGCGCATCCGGGCGACCCGGTCGGCCGAGGTCTGGGTGGAGCTCGACCGGATGCTCACGTGGTTCTCGGAGAGCACCTGGGCGATGTCGCGCAGGAGGCGCGACCGGTCGAGCGCCTCGATCTCGATCGAGACGATGAAGGTGGCCGGCTGCTCGGTGTCCCACTCCACCTCGATGAAGCGGTGCGTCTGCGCGGAGAGCGACGCGGCGTTGGCGCAGTCGGTGCGGTGGACGGACACGCCGCGCCCGCGGGTGACGAACCCCATGATCTCGTCGCCCGGCACCGGCGTGCAGCAGCGCGACAGACGGACCATCACGTCGTCGAGACCCTCGACGTGCACGCCGACGGTGCGCCGGTGGTCGGCCTTGGCGCCGCGCGGTGGTCGCTGCGTGGTGATGGGCAGCTGCTCCTCGCCACCGAGCAGCTCGCGCTGGAGTCGCTGGGCGACCGCCTGCGCGCCGATGTGCCCCTCCCCGATCGCCGCGTGCAGCGCGTCGATGTCGGTGTAGTGCATCGCCTCGGCCACTGCACCGAGCGCCTGGGACTTCGCGAGCCGTTGCACCGGCAGGCCCTCGCGCCGCATCGCCTTCGCGAGCTCGTCGCGTCCCGTCTCGATCGCGTCGACGCGCCGCTCACGGGAGAACCACTGCCGGATCTTGGCCTTGGCCTTCGGGGTGTGCACGAACTGCAGCCAGTCGCGGCTCGGCCCGGCGCCCTCCACCTTGCTCGTGAAGATCTCGACGGTGTCGCCGCTGTTGAGCGACGAGTCGAGCGCGACGAGCCGCCCGTTGACCCGGGCACCGATGCACCGGTGCCCGACCTCGGTGTGCACCGCGTAGGCGAAGTCGACCGGCGTGGAGCCGGCCACCAGGGTGATCACCTTGCCCTTGGGCGTGAAGACGAAGACCTCCTCCTGATCGAGGTCGACCTTCAGGGTCTCCATGAACTCCGACGGGTCGTCGGCGTCCTGCTGCCAGTCGGCCATGCGCTGGAGCCACGCCAGGTCGGCGGCGTCGGAGTGCTCCTTGTAGCCCCAGTGGGCGGCGATGCCGAACTCGGCCCGGCGGTGCATCTCCTGGGTGCGGATCTGGAGCTCCACGGGCTTGCCTTGCGGCCCCACCACCGTCGTGTGCAACGACTGGTAGAGGTTGAACTTGGGCATCGCGATGTAGTCCTTGAACCGGCCGAGCACCGGCGCCCACAGCGCGTGGACCGACCCGAGCGCGCCGTAGCAGTCCTTCACCGAGTCGACGACGACGCGCACGCCGACGAGGTCCTGCACCTCGTCGAACTCCTTGCCCCGCACGACCATCTTCTCGTAGATCGACCAGTAGTGCTTCGGCCGCCCTTGCACCTGCGCGTGGATGTCGAGGTCGGCGAGCGTGTCGCGCAGCTCTGAGATGACCTGACCCAGGCGCTCCTCGCGCTCGGGGGAGCGGGTCCACACCATCTGCTCGATCTCCGCGTAGCGCTTCGGGTACAGCACCGCGAAGGCGAGGTCCTCGAGCTGCCACTTCACCTCGGCGATGCCGAGCCGGTGCGCGAGCGGCGCGTACACGTCGAGGCTCTCCTGCGCGATCCGGCGCTGCTTGGCCTCGGGGAGCGACGCGATCGTCTGCATGTTGTGCAGCCGGTCGGCGAGCTTGATGAGCAGGACCCGGATGTCCTTCGCCATCGCCACGAGCATCTTGCGGAGGGTCGCGGCCTGCTGCGCCTCCTTCGAGTCGAACTGGAGGCGGTCGAGCTTGGTGACGCCGTCGACGATGCGGGCGATCTCGGTGCCGAACGCCTCCTCGACCTCGTCGAGCGTGACCCGGGTGTCCTCCACCGAGTCGTGCAGCAGCGCCCCGGCCAGCGTGACGTCGTCCATCCCGAGGCGGGCGAGGATGGTCGCCACCCCGAGCGGGTGCGCGATGTAGGGCTCGCCCGACCGCCGCACCTGGTCGGCGTGGGCCTCGCGGGCGAGCGCGTAGGCCTGCTCGATCCGGGTGGTGTCGGCTCGCCGGTGCCGGCGCCGGTACTCGGACAGGAGGCCCTGGAGCTCGGCGTCGACCGCGGGGCGCCGCCAGGGCCGGCCCAGCACCGACCGCCGGTCGCCCTTCCCCTCGTGGCGCAGGTCCGTCGACGTCATGTGCCCGCCCAGGCTACCGGCAGGCGGCGGTCCGTCGGGTCTGGGTGTCGGTCAGGGGACGCACGGTCCGACCATGCGTCTGCCGACCGACGCCCGGCGTCGCTCAGGGACGCATCACTTGCGCTTGCGGCGCTGCTGGCGGGGTCGGGGGGCCACGCCGCCCGGGCGCGGCGCGGGCGCCGGTTCCTTTGCCTCGGGCG
>VGCA01000082.1 GCA_016870245.1 Actinomycetota bacterium
GCGACCGTATCGGCAGGCGGGTGCACACCGACCGGTCACTCGGCGTTCCGGTCGACCTGGGTGCGTCCTGGATCCACGGCGTGCGCGACAACCCGGTGGCGGAGCTGGCCGAGGAGACGGGCACGCCCTGGCTCGTCGCCAACGGCACCCGCACCACCGCGTTCGACGAGGCCAACCTCGCCCTGAGCCCGGCCCGGGTCGCCGAGATCGAGGCCACCGCGTGGCAGGTGCTACGCCGCGGCCTCCGCGGGTCGTGGCGGCGCTCCGCCGACGAGTCGGTCGCCGCGGCCGTGGCGCGCGAGATCGACCGGCGAGGTGTCTCCGCCGCCGATCTCCCGCTCGTGATGGCCGAGATCCGGCGCCTCGTGGAGCACGAGTTCGCCGCCGACCTCGACGGACTGAGCGCGTGGGAGGGTGACGAAGGCGTGGCGATCCGGGGCGACGAGGTCATCCTCCCCGATGGCTACGACCGCCTCCTCGAACCCCTGGCCGCCGTGCTGCGGATCGACCGTGAGGTGGTGCTCCGGGCCGTCCGGCTGCGCGACGACGGAGTGACGCTCGACTCGACCGCCGGTCCGATCGAGGCGGCCGCGGTGGTCGTCACCCTGCCGCTCGGCGTCCTCCAGGCGGGCTCGGTCGCCTTCGACCCGTCGCTCCCGGATGCCCATCAGGCCGCAATCGCCAGTCTGGGCATGGGCCTCCTCGACAAGGTGGTCCTGCGCTTCCCGGCCCGCTTCTGGGGCACGGGCGCCGAGTGGATCGGGTTCGTGCCCCCGACCGGCCGGCTCCTCGAGTTCTACGACCTCACCCCCGCCGCGGGCGTGCCCCTCCTGGTGGGCTTCAGCGCGGGCACCCCGGCCCGGGACCAGGAGGTCTTCGACGACGACACGGTGGTGACGGAGGCGGCGACGCTCCTCCGGGCCGGCTACGCCTGACCGGCGGCGCCCGGCGTGACCTCCACGACTACCCGGCCTCGGGTGCGGCGTTCGGCGATCGCCGTGCACGCCTCCGGCACCGCGTCGAACGAGACCACCTCCGTGGTGACGGGCCGGAACCGCCCCTCGCGCCACCAGGCGACCACCGTGTCCTGGGCCTCGTGCTCCATGGCCCTCATCACGTCGCGCGTGTAGCCCCCGAGGGTCGCGCCCACGATCGTGTGGTTCTGCATGTAGAAGTGCGGATCGATCGGACGTAGGCCTCCGGCATGGCCGCACACCACCCACCGGCCGTCGGGCGCCAGGAGCCAGCGGGCGCTCGGCCCCATGTCCCCCTGCACCGGGTCGAGCACGACGTCGACGGGCGCGACGCCCAGCTGGGCCCGGACCGCGGCGGCGACGTCGCCCCCGCCGTGCACGACGGCGTGGCGCGCACCCAGCGCGGTCACATGCGCCGCCTTGGCGTCGTCGCCCACCACGGCGATCACCTCGGCGCCCCGCGCGGCCGCGATCTGGACCATGGCCGACCCCAGGCCGCCGGCCGCGCCGAGCACCACGACGCGCTCACCCGCCGCGACCCCACCCCGACGCACCGCGGCGTGGTAGCCGGTGTGGGCGGGGATGACGAGGCCGGCGGCGTCGGCCGCCGTCATCCCGTCGGGCACCTCGAACACCGGCCCCACGCCGACGCACACGGGCGCCAGGCTCCCCCACGGCTGCATGGTGACGGCGACCACCCGCCGACCGACCAGGTGCGCCTTGGCCGGCGGCGCGTCGATCACCTCCCCCACCGCCTCCTGCCCCGTGATGTACGGCCGGGCCACCCGCACCGGGTAGGTGCCCCGGGCCATGGTCACGTCGGGGAGGGCGAGCGCAGCGACGTCGACCCGCAGGAGGACCCAGTCCTCGTAGGGCGGGCGGGCGGCCACGGCCGCCGTGCGGGTCGCGAAGAGGGCGGCCTCCTCGGGGTCGTCGTTGCCGAGGAGCGCCGGGTCGGTGACCCAGCCGGCGAGGTCCAGCTTGAGCCCGGCCAGGCGGTCCGGGTCCGGCTCGGCCACGGCCTCGCGCGCCAGCACGGCGGCCGGCTCCCCGTCTCCTCGCACCACCCACGCCTGCATGTGGGGAGTCTGCCCGATCCGTATCCGGCCGGTGAGCGGCGAGCGCGGCCGGCGCCTCGACGCGCTCACGCCTCGGTGACCGACCCGCCCGACTCCACCACGAACGATCGCGCCGTGCGCAACGGCGACCCCTCGACCCGGTTGTCGTCCACCGTCCGGTAGTCGGCCTGCAGGACCTCGGGGGTCACCGTCGCCCGCAGCCAGCCGCGCGCCGTCGCGTCGGCCCAACGCAGGTGGGGGCTCCGCCCCACCACGTCGGTGAGGACCTGCTGGAGCACCGCGGGCGCCGAGGACGAGATCGACGTCCCCACCAGCTCGGTGCCGACGTGGGGCGCCTGGGGATCGTCGAAGTCGGCGGTGACGTCGCCGACGATGTTGGCGTGGATGTCTCCGGTGAGCACCACCGGGTTCTTGATCCCGGCCCGGCGCCACGCGTCGATCATCCGCCGGCGCGCGTCCGGGTAGCCGTCCCACTGGTCGAGGTTGCGCACACCGTCGGGACCGGGGCTGAACGCCAGCTGCGAGAAGGTCACCTGCTGGCCGAGGAGGTCCCAGGACGCCCCCGACGAGCGCAGGCCCGCGTCGAGCCAGCGTTCCTGCGCGTCGCCCAGCACCGTCAGGTCGGGCCCCCGCGCCTCGGCGCACACCGGCCCGACGTCGTTGGCGGGCGCGCACGGCTGGTTGCTGCGGTACTGGCGGGTGTCGAGCAGGTGGAAGCGGGCGAGGCGACCGAAGTCGGCCCGCCGGTGGATGGGCAGATCGGGCCCCGTCGGCGGCGCGAGACGGGTGGGCATGTGCTCCCACCAGGCCCGGTAGGCGGCGGCGCGCCGGGCGAGGAACGCGGCCGGGTCGGACGTGGGGCTGCCGACCTCCGGCGACGTGCCCTGGTAGTTGTTGTCGACCTCGTGGTCGTCCCACACCACGAGCCACGGCGCGACCGCGTGCGCGGCCTGCAGGTTGGCGTCGCCGCGGTAGAGGGCGTACCGCGCGCGGTACTCGTCGAGGGTGACCACCTCGGCGATCGGATGCGCCCGGACCGCCCCCATGCCTTCGCCGCTCTCGTAGATGTAGTCGCCCAGGAACAGCACGGCGTCGAGGTCCTCGTCGGCGGCGACGTCGGCCCACGCGTTGTAGTAGCCGTCGCGGTAGTTCTGGCACGAGGTCACCGCGAAGTCGAGGCGGTCCGCCCGCCGGTTCGCGGCCGGGAAGGTCCGCGTGCGCGCGACCGGCGTCTCGTGGTCGCCGACGACGAACCGGTACCAGTACGGCCGGTCGGGCTCCAGGCCCTCCACGACCACCCGGACCGAGTGCGCGGCCTCGGGCGTGGCGGCCACCCGCCCGCCGGCGACGATCCGGCGCATCCCCTCGTCGCGCGCCACCATCCACCGGACCGGCACGTCGACCGGGGGCATGCCGCCGGCCACGGCCGCGGGGTCCTGGGTGAGGCGCGTCCAGAGCACCACGCCATCGGCCCCGGGGTCGCCGGAGGCCACTCCGAGGGCGAACGGGTCGACGGCGAGCCGGGGCGCGGACCCGGCGACGGTGGCGGCGCGTGCCGCGACGGCCCGCCACGAGCCCGTGGCGGCGACCAGGCCACCGGCCGCGGCGACGGTGAGGATGCGCCGGCGCGAGACGGGGACGGAGGACGCCACCCGACTCAGGCCACGATCCACTCGGCCGCCACGGGGTGCCGGAACAGCGTCGACGCGTTCTCCCACGTGACCTTGCGCACCTCGTCGGGCGTGAGGTCGGCGAGCCCCCGGGCCGCGTTGATCTGGGTGTCGGGCCAGGTGGAGTCGGCGTGCGGGAAGTCGCTCTCGATCATGATGTGGTCGACGCCGAGTCGGTCGCGCAGCGCCATCGTCGGCGGGATGTCGATCGTGCAGAACCAGAAGTTCCGCCGCATCACGTCGGCCGGCGACAGGTCGGGGTCCTTCCACGCGCCGTAGCCCGATCCGGAGTGGTCCATCACCCACTCGACCCGGTCGATGAGCACGATGGCCCAGGCCAGGCCCCCTTCCGAGAACGCGATCTTGATGTCGGGGAAGCGCACCGGCACCTGCGCCCACAGCCAGTCGGCCCCCGTCGCGAGCGGGTTCGCCGTGAAGAGCGTGCTGTAGAGCTCGAGCGGCGCGCCCGGCGAACGTGCCGCCGACCAGCGCGACGATCCGTTGTGCAGGCAGATCACGGTCTCCGTCTCCTCGCACGCGCGCAGGAACGGATCCCAGTGCTCGGTGTGCATCGACGGCAGGCCGAGGTCGACGGGGTTCTCGGCCATGCTCACGGCCTTGAAGCCGCGCGCCGCGTTGTCGTAGATCATCTGCGCCGCGATCTGCGGGTCGGAGAGCCACGGGATCTGCAGCGGGATGATGCGGTCGGGATGCGGGCCGGCCCACTCCTCCAGGTGCCAGTCGTTCCAGGCGCGCACGCACGCGAGCCCGAGCTCCTGGTCGGTGCTCTGCGAGAAGACGGCACCGGCGAACCCGGCGATCAGCGACGGGAAGCACAACGACGCGTAGACCCCGTCGAGGTCCATGTCGTGCACCCGCGCGTCGATGTCCCAGCAACCGCGGCGCATCTCGTCGAAGCGCGCGGGCTCCATGTTCCACTGGTCCTTGGGCCGACCCGAGATCGCGTTGAGCCCGATCTGGGGGAAGAGGACGTCCTCGTAGAGCCACAGCTCCTGCTGCGCGTCGTTGGTGATCACCCTCGGCGCCGCCTCGGCGAGGTGGGCGGGCATCCGACCCTCGAACAGGTCGCGCGGCTCCACGAGGTGGTCGTCGACCGAGATGATCGTGTACCTCCGCTCCCGGGGCTCCGGGTCGGGGAGCAGCTTCGGCGCGTCGGCGTCGGTCGGCGCCTTCGGCTGCTCCACCCACGGGTGGGCGGGCTGGCGTACCTGCGTCATCCGGCTCCCCCTCGGTCCCGGTGCGATCGACGTAGATTGCCACCTCCACGAGAGGGGGACCAACGATGGCGGACGGCACGCACGTCGACCTCGGGCAGGCCATGATCACCATGGTCGAGCCCACCCGCGACCCGGCGCGGCTCGCGGAGTACAACCGCTGGTACGAGCACGACCACGCGCTCTCCGGAGTGATGGTGGGCCCGTGGGCGTTCTCCTACGGGCGCTTCGTGGCCACGCGCGATCTCAAGCCGCTGCGCCGGGCCGACCGGCCGACCGTGGCCGATCCGCTCGACCAGGGGACCTTCATCGCGTTCTACTGGTACCTCGACGGCAAGGTCGACGAGCACTTCGCCTGGTCGTTCCCGGCCACCCAGGAGCTGACCGCCCAGGGCCGCATGAACCCCGACCGCGAGCACGTGTCGACCTCCCTCTACGACTTCCGGGGGTCGGTCAACCGGCCGGGGTGGCCGGTGCCCGCCGAGGTCTCGCTCGACCACCGCTACGACGGCCTGGTGGTCACCTGGCTCGACCGCTCCGAGACGGCCGACCTCGACGCCGTCGTCGCCTGGGTGCACGACACGTGGGCGCCCACCGTCCTCGCCGACGGTAGCCCCGTCGCGCAGGCGCTGGTGTTCACCCCACGCGACTTCCCCGGCGCGCCGGGCACGGGGGTGGGCGTGGGTGACAGGGTGCTCGTGGCCTGGTTCCTGCACGACGATCCCCGCGGCCGGTGGCCGGAGATCGCCACCGCGCTCACCGAGGCGCTCGCCGCCACCGACGTGGCCACCCTCGGGCTCCTGGCCCCCTTCATCCCCGTGGTCCCGGGCACGCCGACCTACCTCGACGAGCTCTGGTAGCCGGCCCGGTCGGCGGCGTGGGGCCGCGGGCCCTTCCGACGGGGCCGCGAGACCCTGGTCGATAGGGTCGGCGCATGAGCCCTCCCCCGGACGTCGCCGCGCGCTCGCCGCGGCCGACCCGCGACCTCGGGGCCCTGACCGTTCCGGCGATCGGCTACGGCGCCATGGAGCTCGGCGGGGCCTACAACCCTGCCACCGACGACGCCACGGCCCTCGCCGCGCTCAGCGCCGCGATCGACGCCGGGTGCGCGCTCGTCGACACCTCCGACGCCTACGGGCCCAACGAGCTCCAGATCGCGGCCTTCCTCGCGAGCGGCCGTCGGCGCGACGAGATCGTCATCTCCACGAAGTTCGGGATGCGCCCGTTCCCCGACGCGCCCCGGCACCGGTTCCCGGTCGCCTACGGCACCGGCGAGTTCGTGATCAACGCCGAGGCCCGGTTCGTGCGCCCCTACCTGGAACGCAGCCTCGAGCGCCTCGGCACCGACCACGTCGACCTGTACCAGCCCCACTTCACCGACCCCGAGGTCGCCATCGAGGACACCGTGGCCGCCATGGTCCCCCTCCGCGACGAGGGCCTGGTCCGGCACCTGGCCCTGTCGAACCCCACCGTCGACGACCTCCGCCGGGCGCAGACCGTCGCGCCGATCGCGGCCGTCCAGGTCGACTGGTCGATGTGGTGGCCCATCGACGCCGAGCTGCTCGCGCACTGCGAGGCCACCGGGGTCGGGATCGTCGCCTACTCACCGATCGGCCGCGGGTTCCTCACCGGAACGGTGACCGCGGTGGGCCCGTCGGACTTCCGGGCCAGCATCGAGCGCTTCACCCCTCGGCACCTGGCCGAGAATCTCGACCGGTTCGCCCCGCTGCGGGCGCTCGCTGCCGACGCGGGGGTCACCCCCGGTCAGCTCGCCCTGGCGTGGCTCCTGCACCGCAGCCCCGTGGTCGTGCCGATCCCCGGGAGCCGCACGCCCGCCCACATCCGGGAGAACGCGGCCGCCGGGACGATCACCCTCACGGCCGAGCAGTGGACGCGCGTCGACGCCGCAGTGGAGGCGTTCGTGCCGGTCGGCCGCGTGGGCTGATCCGCACTCACCCCCGGGGCGGGTTGACGCGGACGGTCACCCGGACCGTGTACGGCGCCCCGCGAGTGAACTCGAGCACCATCGGGAAGCGCGTTCCGGTCACCAGGGGGCCCCGCAGCCCGACCAGCATGACGTGCGACCCGCCGGGCGCGAACGCGTACGCCTCCCCGGCCCGCAGATCGACGCCGCCCACCTCGGCCATGGTGACGGCGCCCGACGCACCGCCGCCTCCGTGGTGCCCGTCCCCGCCCCCGTTGGCGTCCCCGCCCGTGGTGGCGTGCAGCACCGCCGCCGTGGCCACGGACCCCGGGACGGTCGCGGCGACGAGCCGATCGTCGGCGGGCACCGTGACGGTCAGGTAGGCCGCCCCGTCGACCGCCTCCGGTGGGGTGGTACGGGCCCACGCGCCGTCGACCTCGACCCCCGTCGCTTCCCCTCCGGCACGCCCGCCACACGCCGACGCGCCGAGCAGGAGCATCGCGATCCCGACGAGGAGGACCCTCGGGCGCGCGCGCCGGCTCATCGCTGACCGAACGCGCGGCGCAGCGTCGGGATCCTCCGGATCACGAACCGGTCGAGGCCCAGGACGATGAGCGCCGTGATCCCGAAGAGCGGGAACACCAGCGCCGCACCGATGAACAGCACCATGAGTGTCGTCCCCAGTCCGACGTCCTCGGGCCGACGGGGCAGGCCCAGCCCCCGACTGCGGCGCCGCTTCCCGTACATCACGACCGCGCTGATGACCGACCAGATGACGAGCACGCACACGAGGGTCATGACGATCCGGTTCACGAGGCCGAACTGGGTACCCATGTGAACACTCACCGTGTAGTCGGCCGCGAGGGAGACCGCCCCGTAGCCGTACACGTCCATCGAGTCGATGGTCG
This sequence comes from Actinomycetota bacterium, assembly GCA_016870245.1. Taxonomy (GTDB): domain Bacteria; phylum Actinomycetota; class Acidimicrobiia; order IMCC26256; family PALSA-555; genus CAIUKV01. The sequence continues at coordinate 7,791 of VGCA01000082.1, forward strand.
TCCCGGTGAACTGGTCGAGGTAGACGGTGCGGGTGTCCTGGGTCGCGCGCGGCCAGGAGTTCTCGATCCCGAAGGACCCGAACGTGGGGTTGCCGACGTCGTCGGTCCCGTCGACCGGGAAGGCGACCAGGAAACCCGGCTTCATCCCTTCCTTCTCCGCAATGATCACCACATCGTCGAGCGACAGGCGAGCCGGGAGGTCGGTCGGGTCGATCCCGGTCCCCTCCGTGTTGGGCACCACCGCGTCGGCGGTGTTCCAGTTGATGCCCTGGCCGAGCCGGTTCAGCTCCCCCTTGGTGACCAGGGGCGAGTCGGGCGCATCGACCCACTCGTTGGGCGACACCTTGTCGGCGACGGCGTTGAACGCCCCGGCCCAGTACGACGACCAGAACAGCCCGGTCATCAGCACGAAGAGGACCCCGACGAGTCCGAGCACCCCGGGGATCGCATGGAGGTCGCGCCAGCGGGCCCGCCCCTTCTTCCCCACGCGCGGGACGATGACCCCCTTCGTCGATCGCCCGCCTTGGGCCCGACTCTTGCGAGGCCACCAGAGGTAGAGGCCGGAGATCACGAGCACGATCGCCCAGCAGGCGAAGATCTCCAGGACCACGTCGCCGAGGACGAAGTCGCGCATCACCGGGCCGTCGTCGAACAGGAAGGCGATCGTCGGGAGCCGGATCATCCGCTGCTCGTTGTTGAGGAACCCGTGCAGCCGGTTCGACAGGCCCACGATCCCGCCGTCCGGGTCGGCGGAGCCCAGGACCTCGTTCGTGTACGGATCGACGAAGACGACGGCGCCGGAGTCCAGCCCGAACTGGGTCGACGCGGTGTCGTTGCGCGGAACGACGACCGACACGACCTCGGCCTCGGGATAGGCCCGATCCACCGCGCGCAGCTGCGCATCGAAGGAGCGCCAGTCGCCGCCGTCGGCGACCACCCGCCTGTCGTTCTGGAGCAGGTCGTTGATCGGCTGGGTATAGAGGATCACCAGTCCGGTGATGGCGAACATGACGAGGATGGGCGCGGCGAAGACCCCGGCGTAGAAGTGCGTCCGCCAGAGCGTGCGCCAGCGCCGACTCGCCCGGTCCGCCTCGATCTCCTCGACTCGGCGCGCGTCTCCGGTCTCCGACGACGACCGGCTGGCATCGTCGACGTACCCCAGGGTGCTCATGTGCTCGCGCTCCTCGGGGCGCGACGGGTCACCACTCGACCTTCACCCCGCGACGGCCCGCCGCGCGGGCGAGGGACACTGCTGTCGTCGATCTGCACCCAGGGAGAGTCGTCACGACACCCCGCGTAGTTCCCGGGGTCGTCGCCGTCCGGTCACGAACCGGGGGCACGCTCCGTGACGTAGACGGCGTGCGCCTCGGCCACGAGGGTGTCGCCGGACCACAGCTCGCCCGAGCTGAAGCGCTTGCGCCCGTCGACCCGGTCACACCGCGCGGTCACCCGCAGGGGCACGCCGAGCGGTGCGCCGGCCCGGAACCGGACCTCCAGTGCAACGGTCATGCCGTTGAGCCCCGCGGCGGTGTTGGCCCGCCCGAGCGCCTCGTCGAAGAGACCGGCGACCACGCCACCGTGGGCCCGGCCGGGTCCGCCGCCGAACGACGCGTCGAGCACGACCGTCCCTTCGACCTCGACCGGGTGGAAGGGCGCGTCGGCAGCCGGTGGGGGTGGGAACGGCGCGAAGCGCAGCTCGGGGGCCCGCGGGTTCAGGGGTCCGCACCCGGCCTGGGTGAGGTTGTCGATCCGTCCGTCGGGGCGGCGCACGAGGACGATGACCGGGTCACGCCGCTGCGTCCGCAGCTCGGCCGCCACCTCCCGCAGCTGCGCCGCGAGCCGGGCCCGGGTGCCGTCGTCGACTTCGGTGCCCACCACGGCGTCGAGCAGGTCGCGTGCGGCGCCGGCGAGGTCGACGGCAGCGGCGGGGATCGACGCCGCCGGCGGCAACCGGTCGCCCAACAGCTCGCCCAGGAGCGACGCCGAGCCCACCGCGGTCAGGTCGGGCTCGTTCACGACACGCTCCCGACCGGCACGGCGAAGCGGTCGACGTACCGCGCGAAGCGGGCGCGCTCGGTGGCGGCGTCGAGCCCGAGCCCCGCAAAGGAGTAGTCGTGGCGGCCGAGGCGCCCCTGGGGATGCGCCTCGCCGTAGGCCGCCATCGCGGCGCGGGTCGCGTCGGGCAGCGACCACCCCAGGTGGGCATAGATCGTCGCGACCACGGCGAGCGGGTCGGTGAGGAAGTCGGCGAAGGTGGTCTGCGTGGTCCGGGCGGGGTCGAGCGTGCCGGAGTCGACCAGGTCGACCAGCCGGTCGAGCGATCCGCCGTAGAGCGTGGCGTGGGACCGGGCGATCCCCACGACGTCGACGACGTCGCTGTGCGCGGCCCGCATCGACGCGATGAGGCTCGTGACCGACGCGAGCACCACCAGCGGGTCCCGGTGGGTGAACGACAACCGCGCGTCGGGGTAGACGTCGAGCAGCACCGGAAGGTTCTGCAGGTGCACCGGCGACTTCAGCACCCAGCGGCGACGGGGGGAACGGCGCTGGAGCACCTGTAGCACGCGCCGGTGCGTCTCGTAGGCGGGCCGCATGTCGCACGCCCGCATCCACGCGTCGTACGACGGCACGTCGTACCGGGCGACGAACTCCTCCGACCGAAAGGCCAGCGACATCGCCGAGAGACACTCCTTCGGCATCCGGCCCGAGTACTCGTGGATTGCCACGATGCCGGACACCACCACCTGGGGCGTGCGCAGCTCGGCGTCGGCGAGCGCGATCCGCACATCCGCGTCGCGGGTGGCGGGGTCCGGGGGCGGCACCGGGCGCAGGAGCTCCCAGCCTTCCGGCACACGATGGCACGGATCCTGGGCCAGCAGCGCGTGGAGAGCGGTGGTGCCGGTGCGCGGCGCGCCGGCGACGAACCACGGCTCGTCGATCGGCTCGTCGAGCACGCCGGGGTCACGCGCGCAGTAGGCGTCGAGCGCGAGTCGCTGCTCGACCAGGCGCCCCAGGAACCGGTGGGTGATCCACCGGCCGAGGATGGTGAGGCGGGCCTCGTCCTCCAGCGCCGGGAGGAGGACCTCCAGCGCCGCCATCGACTCCGCACCGAGGGAATCGGTGATCTCGGCGGGCGTGCACCCCAACCGGGACCCCGCCTCACCGGCGAGCCGGTCGACCGTGAACGGTGCGGCGGCGACGTCGGCCATCGGCCACACGTCGCCCCGGTTCACCGCCTCGACCCATGCCGGTCGTGCGCCGGCGTCGGTGCCGCTCACGTGCGGAACCGCCAGCCGAGATGCGCGCGACGGCGGGCGAGCGCGTCCCGGCGCCCGGCCGGGTCGACCCGCACGGTGTCGGCCGGCAGCAGGGCGTCGAGCCCGTTGCGGGTGACCACCCGCGTCGAGATCGCGGGGTCGCCCTCGTACCAGAACCAGCGGAGCGTGAGGTTCCCCACCGGGCGACCACCCGTGTCGAGCCAGTTGGCGATCCCGGGATCCGTGGCGGAGCACACCAGCCGGACGCGCCCGTCGCCGTCGACCGCGACCTGCGTGTGGTCGAGCGACGACTGCCGGTCGAGCGGATCCACGAGGTGGTAGCGGCCCATGTCGTAGCAGTGAAAGCTCCAATACCGCGCCGGCGGCACGTCGCTCTCGACCACCAGGTACTCGTCGTCGGCCAGGTTCCAGAAGCAGAACGCGTAGCGCGCGACCTCGAGTCCCTTCGCCACGCTCATGGGCGGCGCGAACTCGTTGTCGGTGCCGGCCGACCGGTGCTCGTTCATGTAGCCGATCCAGTACTCCACCGAGTGCTCCACCCCGGTGGCGGCGGCGTCGAGCCGGGCGACGACGTCGGCGGGAGTCAGGCGGGCGGCGGGCTCGGCGACGTCGTCGTCGACGCACTCGATGGTCATCGCCAACGGCTCGTCGACCGCCCAGTCGAAGTAGTACTCGCGGAAGGTGACCATCGCGGCGCCGTCGGGCAGTGGGACCCACCGGCCCGTTCCGGGGTCGTCGCCGCCCACGAGCAGCTCGAACTCGTCGCCTCGGCCGATCCCGAGATCCGAACCCGCCACCTGGAACACGGTCCCCCAGCGCGGCTCGTGCATGAAGCCGAGGCGCACCGCGAGCATGAAGTCCTCGCACGAGTGCATCCGCCCGCGGACCACGTAACGGCGCCCCGAGTCGACCCGGGCGTGGCGGTAGACGTTCTCGGCGTTGGGCCCGCCCCACGCCGTGATCGGGTCGTTCTGGCGCTGGAAACGCGGCCGTCGCGGATCGGCGTGGAAGACCGACCACCCGGTCCAGCAGAGGACCTGCCCGGCCAGGTGCTCGAGCGCGTCGGCCCGGTCGGCGGCGCCGGAGGGGCAGTCGTCGGCGAAGACGCGCTCGCCGAGCGCCTCCAGCCGACGGCAGTAGCGCCGCCAGGCGTCGAGGGCTTCCGTATCGGGGGTCGCCGGCTGCGGGTCGGGCACGGCGCGAGGCTAGGGGAGCCGCCGGACCCCCTGCCGTACCCTCGGACTGCTCCCGCCGGAGGGACGCCG
>VGCA01000083.1 GCA_016870245.1 Actinomycetota bacterium
AACCTCTTCTTCTTCGAGGGGGCACAGGAGCACCGGCTCCTCATCCAGCGCTGCACCGCGTGCGGGGCGTTGCGCCACCCGCCCCAGCCCCGCTGCGACAAGTGCGGCTCCTACGACTGGGACACGATCGAGGCGAGCGGCCGTGGCGTCGTCTACTCGTTCGTGGTCAACCACTACCCGCAGGTGCCCGCGTTCGACTACCCGCTGCCGATCGGGCTCATCGAGCTCGAGGAGGGCACCCGCCTGGTGGCGCAGATCGTCGACTGCCCGATCGAGTCGATCGCGGTCGGCATGCCGGTGGAGGTCACCTGGCTCGACGACGATCCCGACCAGATCCTCCCGGCGTTCCGGCCCGCCGGCTCGGGGGGTGGCGCGTGAACTTCGAGCTCTCCGAGGAGCAGGAGGCCGTCCGCGGCCTGGCCGAGCAGATCTTCGCCGGCTCGGTCACGGTCGAGCGGGTGAAGGAGATCGAGGCGAGCGACGACGTCGTCGACCGGGCGCTGTGGGGCGAGCTCGCCGACGCCGGGCTGCTCGGCATCGCGCTCCCCGAGGAGCACGGCGGCAGCGGGCTCGGGATCACCGAGGCCGCGCTCGTCCTCGAGCAGCAGGGGCGGGTCGTCGCGCCGGTGCCCTATTGGGCCACCGTGTGCTGTGGTGCGGTGCCCCTCGCCGAGTTCGGCACCGCGGCGCAGCAGGCGGCCTGGCTTCCGGGCGTGGTCGCGGGCGACGTGATCCTCACCGCGGCGCTGGCCGAGGCGGGGGTCAACGACCCGTTGGCGCCCCAGACCACCGCGACCGCCGACGGCGCCGGCTGGCGCATCGACGGGTCCAAGCCGTCGGTGCCCGCGGGGCACGTGGCCGACCGGGTCCTCGTCCCGGCCCGCACCCCCGACGGCGTGGCCGTGTTCCTCGTCGACCCCGCGGGCCCGGGGGTCTCCCGGGAGCGGGCGGTCACCACCGACCGGGGCGTGGTCGCCCACCTCACCTTCTCCGGTGCGCCGGCCGAGCTCCTCGGCGACGGCTCCCTGGCGGGGGAGCGGGTGCTCGCGGCCGTGGTCGACCGGGCCCTGCTCGGGTGCTGCGCCCTCCAGCTCGGCGTGTGCGAGGCCGCCATGGCCCAAGCCGCCGAGTACACCTCGGGGCGGCTCCAGTTCGGCAAGCCGCTCTCGGCGTTCCAGGGGTCGCAGATCCGCGCGGCCGACGGCTACATCGACACCGAGGCGATCCGGGTGACGATGCTCCAGGCCGCGTGGGAGATCGACACCGGCCGCGACGCGTCGGCCGACGTGCTCGTGGCGAAGTGGTGGGCGGCCGAGGGCGGTCAGCGCGTGGTGCACCACGTGCAGCACCTGCACGGCGGGATGGGCGCCGACATCGAGTACCCGGTCCACCGGTACTTCCTGTGGGGCAAGCAGATCGAGGACACCCTGGGCGGCGCGAGCGCGACGCTCGCCCGCCTGGGACGCAGACTGGCCGCGGAGGCGCACGCATGAGCACCACCTCACTCCGGTACGACGACGTCCAGGTGGGCGACGAGATCCCGGCGCTGGAGATCCCGCTCACCCGCACCCTGATCGTGGCGACCGCGATCGCGTCGCGTGACTACCAGGACGTGCACCACGATCCCGAGCTCGCGCACGAGAAGGGATCGCCGGACATCTTCATGAACATCCTCACGACCAACGGCCTCGTCGGTCGGTACGTCACCGACTGGTCTGGCCCGAACACGGTCCTCACGTCGGTGAAGATCCGCCTCGGTGCGCCCAACTACCCGGGCGACACGATGGTGCTCACCGGGTCGGTGGTGAAGAAGGCCGACGGCGTGGTGACGGTCGGGCTGCGGGGCGCGAACTCGCTCGGCGACCACGTGACGGGCACCGTGTCGCTGATGCTGCCGGATCCGCCGATCTCCTGGTCGGCCGACGGGGGCGAGGCGGCCGGGAAGGACGCGAAGCGGGCCGCCAAGAAGGCCAAGCGGGACAAGAAGAAGTCGAAGAAGTCGAAGAAGGACAAGAAGAAGGGCGCGAAGAAGTGAGCGAGCCCCAGCACCGTGACGACGACGTCGTGAGGCGAGCGGGGCCCGAGCGGCCCGGCCAGCAGGGCCAGGAGCGGAAGTCATGAGCGAGAAGCACCGTCTGCTCGACGCCGCCGCGATCGTCGGCATCGGCGCCACCGAGTTCTCGAAGAACTCGGGCCGGTCCGAGATGCGCCTCGCGGTGGAGGCCTGCGACGCCGCCATTGCCGACGCGGGGCTGCACCCGTCGCAGATCGACGGTTGGGTCACCTACAGCGCCGACACCAACCCCGAGATCGAGATCGCGAAGAACCTCGGCGCCGGCGACATGACGTTCTTCTCCCGCATCCACCACGGGGGCGGTGCCGGCTGCGGCACGATCCAGCAGGCGGTGCTGGCGGTCAACGCCGGCGTCGCCGACTACGTCGTGTGCTACCGGGCGTTCAACGAGCGGTCGGGTCGGCGCTTCGGCGCCGGCGTGCAGGACCGGCCCGCGCAGGCGACGGCCGAGAGTGCGGGCTTCGCCTGGTACGCGCCGTTCGGTCTCCTCACCCCGGCCCAGTGGGTGGCGATGTTCGCCCGTCGGTACATGCACGAGTACGGGGCCACGAGCGAGGACTTCGGCCGCATCGCCGTCGCCGACCGCAAGCACGCGGCCACCAACCCGAAGGCGTACTTCTACGGTGCGCCGATCACGCTCGAGGACCACCAGCAGTCGCGCTGGATCGTCGAGCCGCTGCACCTGCTCGACTGCTGCCAGGAGTCCGACGGCGCCCAGGCGATCGTGGTCACCACCCCGGAGCGGGCCCGCGACCTGAAGCAGCCGCCGGTCATGGTGCGGGCGGCGGCGCAGGCGGCCGGCGACCACCAGGAGATGATGACGAGCTACTACCGCCCGTCGATCACCGGGCTACCGGAGATGGGGCTGTGCGCTCGTCAGCTCTACAACAACACCGGCCTCGGTCCGGCCGACTTCCAGACCGCCGTGATCTACGACCACTTCACCCCGCTGGCCCTGCCCCAGCTCGAGGAGTTCGGGTTCTGCGGGCGGGGCGAGGCGAAGGACTTCATCAAGGACGGCAACATCGAGCTGGGCGGGCGGCTGCCGATCAACACCCACGGCGGCCAGCTCGGCGAGGCCTACATCCACGGGATGAACGGCATCGCCGAGGGGGTGCGGCAGGTGCGGGGCGAGTCGGTGAACCAGGTGGCCGACGTCGAACACGTGCTGGTCACCTCCGGCACCATGGTCCCCACGAGCGCCCTCATCCTCGGCCGAGACCGTTGATGCGTCCCTGAACGACGCTGGGTGTCGGTTCAGGGACGCATGGTCGGACCATGCGTCCGTGAACCGACGCGACGGGTCCGGCTCATTTCCGGCCGACCAACAGGGCGAAGCCGCGCCAGCGCCACTGGCAGTCGACGTCGGTGAACCCCGCGGCGCGCATCCACTCGAGCTGGGGCTCGACCGGTGCGCAGACGTCCTCGGGGTCGCCCTCCGCGCGGCCGATCCGGGCGAAGAACTCGGCCTGCAGCGCCGGCGTCGCGCACTCGACCACCTCGAGATTGGCGAACACCCCGCCCGGGCGGAGCGCGGCGTGAATCTCGTCGAACAGCGTCCGCTTGCGGTCGTGGGCGAGGTGGTGGATCGCGAACCCCGACACCACGGCGTCGAAGGACTCGTCGACGACGAGCGGATCGGCCATGTCGTGGGCCGCGACGGTGACGCGGGGATCGCCGGCGAAGCGGGTGTGCGCCGCGCCGAGCATCGCCGGGGACCGGTCGAGGGCGACCGCGGCCTCGACCTCCGGGTGGGCGTCCATGACCAACGCGGCGAGGCGTCCGTCTCCGCAACCGAGATCGAGCACGCGGTGGACCTCTGCGGGCAGCGCGTCGAGGAGCTCGGCCTCGCCCGTGATCCGGGCGGGCAGCCGTCCGATCCGTTCGAGGTACTCCTCGACCTTCGCGTGGCCCTGCCAGGTGGTGTCCATCCACCGACGTTAGGGGTCGCCGCCGTATCACCACCGCCGGTGCGGTGCATGTCTCCATGTCGGTCCTGGGACGCATGGTCGGACCATGCGTCCCCAGACCGACGCCCGGCGTCGCTCAGGGACGCATCTGGGGGTCAGAGGTAGGCGAGGAGGCGGGTCTCGGCGTCGATGAGGTGCGCCCAGTCGCCGAGGTGGAGGCTCTCGTCCTCGCCGTGGATGCGGCTCCTCGGGTCGGCCGGGCCGAGCAGCAGGGCCGGGATGCCGCCGAACGCCTCGGCGAACGGCCCGACGAACGGGATCGTGCCGCCCACGCCCATGTAGACGGGGTCGACACCGAACGCCTCGCGCAGCGCCCGCTCGGTGGCGTCGAACGCCGGCCCGGTGGGTTCGCACCGCCAGGCCGGCACCCTCTCCTCGGGCTCGTAGGTGCACTCCATGCCGAACGGCACCCGCCGGGCGACGTGGGCCGCGAGCGCGGCGTTGACCCGGTCGGGATCCTGGCCGTTGGCGAGCCGGACGCTGATGCGGGCCGCGGCCTCCGACACGATCTGGTTCGACGACCCCTTGATCGGGTGGCCGTCGATCCCGATGACGGTCACGGCGGGCCGCAGCCACAGCCGTTCGAACACGGTGAGCGCGTCGTCGCCGGCGAGCTCGACCCCGGGCAGCATCCCCCAGGCCGACTTCAACGCCTCGTCGTCGCCGGCGAGGTCGCGCAGGCGCGCCCGCTCCTCGGGGGTGGGTGGGACCCAGTCGATCCAGCAGTCGTCGAAGTCGGGGTCGCCGCGTTCGTCGACCAGGGTGGTGAGGACGCGGGCCAGGGCCATGACGGGGTCGGGCACCGCGCCCCCGGCCATGCCGGAGTGCAGGGGGCTGGTGAGCGCGCGCAGGCGGATGGTGCCGCCGGCGACCCCCCGCAGCGAGTAGGTGAGGCCGGGCATCCCGACCGACCAGTTGCCGGCATCGGCGAGGAGGAGGACGTCGGCGGCGAGCTCCTCGCCGTACGCGGCGAGGAACGGGGCGAGGCGCGGGGAGCCGATCTCCTCCTCGCCCTCCACCATCACCTTCACGTTGCACGGGAGCGTGCCCGCGGTGCGCAGCCACGCGCGCACGGCCGCCGCGTGCGCGACGGCGCCGGCCTTGTCGTCGGCGCTCCCACGGCCGTAGAGGCGACCGTCGCGCTCGACCGGCTCGAACGGGTCGCTCGACCACCGCTCGGCGTACCCGGCCGGCTGCACGTCGTGGTGGGCGTAGAGCAGGATCGTGGGGGCATCGGGCGCGTGGAGCCACTCGCCGATCACGCATGGCGGCGACCCGTCGACCGATGCCTGCCGCACGCGCTCGAGGCCGGCCGCCTCCAACAGGGCGGCCACGGCGTCGGCGCTCTCGGCGACGTCGCGCGCGCGCTCGGGGTCGGCGCTGATGCTCGGGATGCGGACGAGGTCCTCGAGCTCGGCGCGTGCGGCCGGCAGGTCGGCGCGTGCCGCCTCGCTCGCCGCGCCCACCGCGGCCGCCGACGCGTGGTCCGCGTTGATCACGGGGGCGAGCGTACCCCGGACCTCCGATCTGCCCGTGCGGCGGGCGACGACGCGAACCGGTGGGTCCTCGCCGCGTGGCCGGGGGCCGTCATCGTCGCCACCTGGCTGGCGCTGCGGCCTCGGGCCGTGCGGGTGGTGGTCTACGGTGTGCTCGCCCTGGCCTCGGTCGGTCTCCTCCGCGAGCTGATCGACGGGCGCTTCATCGGTTGACCGACGGGCACGGCCCGGGGAGGACACGGCGCATGGGCCGCTTGGACGGACGGGTGGCGATCGTCACCGGGGGCGGGCAGGGCGTGGGGCGGGGCGTGGCCCGGCGCTTCGCCCGGGAGGGCGCGGCGGTGGTCGTCGCCGAGATCAACGCCGACACCGGCGCCGCCGTGGTGGCCGAGATCACCGAGGAGCTCGGCGGCCGGGCGCTCCTCGTGCCGACCGACGTCCTCCAGCAGGACCAGGTCGAGGGCATGGTCGCCCGCGCCGTCGACGAGCTGGGGCGGGTCGACATCCTGGTCAACAACGCCTACGTCGCCGGCGGGTTCGGCCGCTTCGAGCACAAGCCCGACGACGACCTCGAGCTCGCGTTCCGAGGCGGGCCGCTGCACACGTGGTGGGCGATGCGGGCGGTGTTTCCCCACATGAAGGCGCAGCAGTGGGGGCGCATCATCAACCTGGTGTCGCTCAACGGGATCAACGCGCACAAGTACTCGGCCGACTACAACGCGGCGAAGGAGGCGATCCGGGCGCTCACCCGCACCGCCGCGGTCGAGTGGGGTCGCCACAACATCCTCTGCAACTGCATCGCGCCGGCTGCGGCGTCGCCGGCGTACGTCGCGTTCGCGACCGCGGCACCCGACAACGCGAAGGAGATGCTGAAGTCGAATCCGCTCGGGCGGATGGGCGATCCCGAGCACGACATCGGGGGCGTTGCGCTCTTCCTCGCGAGCGAGGACAGCGACTACGTCACCGGCAACACGATCTTCGCCAGCGGCGGCACGCAGGTCAACGGGGTCCAGTGGGACCCCCCGATGCCCGACTGAGCCGCCGCCCGGACGCACGAGCAGTCGAACGCCGACGTGAGGGTGGAGCAGTGAGCCGGCCATGGCGGGGATGATCGACTTCACGGGCAAGGTGGCATGGGTGGCGGGGGCGGCCCGGCGGCCCGGGATCGGCGCGGCCGTCGCCCGGCTCCTCGCGCGCCACGGCGCCGACGTCGCCTGCGTCGACGTGGTGGTCGACGAGCCCACCGACGCCGACACCTACCGCGTGGGCCGCGACGCCCTCGATGCCGTGGTCGACGCGGTGGAGGCCGAGGGAGCTCGGGCGATCGGCCTCGCCGTCGACCTCACTGACGCCGACCGCGTGGGCGAGTCGGTCGCCCGCACGGTCGAGGCGCTGGGCCGGGTCGACGTGTGCGTCAACGCGTCGGGGGGCACCGGTCCGCGCTACGGAACCGGGCCGCTGCTCGACGTGTCGGTCGCCACCTGGCACCGCACCCTCGACGCCAACCTCACCGCCACGTGGTTGGGCGCGCAGGCGTGCGCCCGGCAGATGGTCGAGCAGGGTGACGGGGGCGCGATCGTCAGCCTCGCGTCGTCGGCTGCGCTCACCGGCGAGCCCAACTTCGGCGCGTTCTCCGCGGCGCGCGCCGGCGTGGTGCGCATGACCGAGGTGCTCGCGGTCGAGCTCGCGCCGCATCGCATCCGGGCCAACAGCGTGTGCCCGCTCGGGGTTGCGCCGTCGGCCGGTGGTGGCAACCCCGGGCTCGAGTACACGGCGGGAGCGCAGAAGGGGAGCGTCGACGACTGGGTGCGCGACCTCATCCCGCTCGGCCGGATGCAGTCGCCCGAGGAGACCGCCGCGGTGATGGTGTTCCTGTGCTCCGACGCGGCGAGCTTCGTGACCGGCGAGCACGTGCAGGTGACCGGCGGCGCCCGGTTCTAGTGACCTGTCGCGATGGTGCCGCTACCACTCCGAAGGGGGTGGTGCGGGCACGTGCGGGAACAGCTCGGCGAACGCGCCGACCAGGATGCGGTCGCGCGTGGGTGCGTCGACGTCGTCGAACAGCTCGTGGAGGGTCTTCTGGGAGTGGCCGTAGGTGCCCTCGAGGTGCGGGTAGTCGCTGCCCCACAGCACGTTGCGCCAGCCCATCGCCCACATCGCGGCCGGTGCGGAGCGGTCGTGTTGGAACGACGCGTACACGTGCTCGTAGAGGTACTCGCTCGGCAGCCGGCGCAAGGTGGGTCGGACCGCCGACGCGTGTTGCCGGTAGGCCTCGTCGAGCCGGTCGGCGATGAACGGTCCCCAGGTGGCGCCCCCCTCCGACACCATCACCCGTAGGTCGGGATGCCGGTCGAACACGCCCGCGGCGATCAGCATGGCCACCGCCCGCTGCCCGCCGAAGGTGGTCTCCATGTAGTTGAGGATCGCCCCGCCCGGCCCGCGGTAGTAGTTGCCGTGGAAGCCGGCGGCGTCATGGGGCTCGGTGCCGATGTGGAACGCGCAGACCAACCCGGCCGACTCGATGGCCGCCCACAGCGGCGCCCAGAGATCGTGGGTCCACGACTCCTCGCGCGGCGGCAGCACCGAGAGGTAGACGGCGTGGTAGCCGAGGGCGGCGGCCCGCTCCACCTCGGCGACCGCGGTCTCGACGGTGAGCAGCGGGATGGTGGCCGTGCACACGAATCGTGGCGACCGGCGTTGCAGCTCGATCGCCCAGTCGTTGATGGCCCGAGAGCCGGCGGCGAGCAGGTCGGGGTCGTGGATCGACGACATCCAGAACCCGATCGACGGGAAGATCAGCTCAGCCCAGATGCCCTCGCCGTCGAGGTCGGCGAGCCGCAGCTCGGGGTCGTTGCCCCGCATGGCGCGGCCGGCCATCCCGTTGCCCTCGGAGTCGCGCATCCCGAACGCCCGCGGGATGCGGCGGGTGAACGTCTGGCCGTCGACGTGGATGGTCTCGGTGCCGGCGTCGAGGTCGAACTCGCTGCGGGGCATCCGCGCGGCGAGGTCCGCGGGGAGCGCCTGCTGCCAGAGGTCGCGGGGCTCCACGAGGTGCGAGTCGCCCGAGTTGGCCCAGATCTTCCCCACGGTGTGCCTTCCCTCGCCGGTCGCGTGATCGGCCACCAGACTACGTTCGCCGGGTGGGGGCGCCCGATCCGGCCACCACCCCGCCCGCGGTCGGCTGCACCGCCGAGCAGTCGAGGGGCTCAGGCGGTGAGCACCCCGTAGACGCCGTCGACCACGAGCACGGTGCCCACGACGAGCGAGGGCCAGAAGGTCAACGCGTCCTGGCGCTCGGTGACCCAGTGCTGCGCGGCCGCGATGTACTGCTCGGCGAGGTGGCCCGCCACCACGTACATCGCCACCGGGAGCCAGACCAGGACGGTGCCGACCACGATGTAGCCCGCGCCGATGAGCAACCCCATGCCGGTGCCGAGGCCCGCCGAGGCGATCGTGCCCGCCACCAGCAAGGTGATGCCGAGTCGCTTCGGACCGCCGATCCCGAAGGCGATGCCCACGCCGGCGGCCTGGAGCGGGCCGAGGTGCTCGATGCGGCCGGTCATCTCGACCAGGCGGTTGGGGCGCCGTGGGGTGGCGGGCGCCACGGTGTGGCGGGCGTGCGGGTGGCGGCGGATGAAGGCGGCGGCGTAGAGCAGCGCCGCCCCGAAGGCGAGGGCGAGGGCGGCCTGGAACGCGGGGTGGCCGTCACGACTGAACGACGTCGCCACGCCCACCGCCACGACGGCGAGGAGCACCACCGCCGATGCCGCGAGGAACGACCCGGCGTAGAGGATCCCGTTGATCCGGCCGCGGCCGCTGCGCAGGACGACGAGCGTGGTGGTGAGCGCGAGGGGACTGGTCGCGGCGACCAACCCGTAGAGGAAGACCCGCCAGGCCGTCTGCACCACGCCCGGACGATATTCGGTCGCCGCCGTCGGCCAGGGAGCGGCTCGAGCCCGCGGGTCGGTGGCGCTCCGGCCCGTCCCCCTGGTGGGCCCGCTTTCCCGGGGTCCGCCCGTCTGGCAGGCTGGGCGCCATGACGACCGAGACCCACGACTCCGAGCACGATCCGTTCGCCGAGTTCGACGCCGCCGCCGGGATCGGCACGGTGCGCGATCCGTACCCCGTCTGGGCCGAGCTGCGGGCCCAGACGCCGGTCTTCGCCGGCCCCATGAGCGAGCTGTTCGGGATCGATTCGATGGACGAGGCGCTGCTCCAGCAGCCGCCGTACACGCCGCTCACGTTCGACGCCGTGCAGCAGGTCCTCCGCGACGGCGAGACGTTCTCGTCGTCGGGCTACGCCGACACGATCGGCATCGTGTTCGGCCACTCGATCCTCGAGATGGACGAACCCGAGCACCACGCCTACCGCGCGCTGATCCAGCAGGCGTTCACGCGCAAGGCGATGGAGACGTGGGAGGCCGAGATCGTGCAGCCGGTGGTGGACCGCCACATCGACGCGTTCCGCGAGCGGGGCTCGGCCGACCTCGTGCGCGAGCTGCTGTTCCCGTTCCCCGTCACGGTGATCGGCGAGATGATCGGGCTGCCGACCGACGACCTCCCGGTGTTCCACAAGAAGGCCGTGGAGCTCATCTCGATCATGACCGACATCGAGCACGGGCTGAACGCGTCGGCGTGGCTGTACGAGTACTTCCAGGGGATCATCACCGAGCGCCGCGCCGCCCCCCGTCACGACCTCATCAGCGTACTCGCCCAGGCCGAGCTCGACGGGCAGCAGCTCTCCGACGACGAGATCATCGCGTTCCTCCGCTTGCTGCTCCCGGCCGGGGCCGAGACCACCTACCGGTCGTCGAGCAACCTGATGTTCGGCCTCCTGTCGAACCCCGACCAGCTCGCCGCGCTGCGCGACGATCGGTCGCTCATGCCGCAGGCGATCGAGGAGGGCGTGCGCTGGGATCCGCCGCTCACCAGCATCGGGCGCACCTGCACGAAGGACACGGTCGTCGAGGGCGTGCTGATCCCGGCCGGGGCGCCGGTCATGGTGTGCATGGCCGCCGCCAACCGCGACCCGTCGCGCTGGGACCGCCCCGACGAGTTCGACATCTTCCGGGAGCCCAAGCAGCACATGTCGTTCGCGTTCGGCCCGCACATGTGTCTCGGGATGCACCTGGCCCGCATGGAGACCACCGTCGCGGTCAACGCCCTCCTCGACCTGCCGGACCTCCGGCTCGACCCCGAGGCGATCGACGTGCACGTGAGCGGTCTCGCCTTCCGGGCGCCGTCGGCCCTGCCCGTCGTGTTCGGCTGAGCGCGCGACCTGCCCGGTCCGCCCGCCGGCCCCGGCGGTCTTCGTCGATGCGTCGCTGAGCGACGCGGGGCGTCGGTCTGCGGACGCATGGTGCGACCATGCGTCCCCAGACCGACAGAGCGACGAGCCGACGGACGCGCGCTAGCCCAGCTTGTAGAGGCGGCGGGGGTTGTCGCGGAGGATCGCGTCCGCGGTGGTGGGGCCGAGGTCGGCCCGGGCGGCGAAGTCGCGCACGCCGTTCGGGAACGTGCCTTCGGGGTGCGGGAAGTCGGAGGCGGTGACGATGCATCCGGCGCCGAGGGAGTCGACCACCCGGTCGAGGTGGGGCTCCTCCATCTCGGCCGACACGAAGCACTGCCGGCGGAACAGCTCGCTCGGCGGGGCCGACAGCTCGTCGCAGTCGATGCCCTCGTAGCGCTCGTACAGCTCGTCGAGCCACCACAGCCAGAACGGCAGCCAGCCCGCGCCCGACTCGAGCACCACCAGGCGCAGCCCGGGGTGCCGGTCGCAGATGCCGCCGACGAGGAACGAGAACAGCGTGAGCTGCGACTCGAGCGGGAAGGCGGCCGCCACCCGGGGCAGGGCCCACGGGCCGAAGCGGTCGGCCCCGATCTGGCCGAGCCCGGTGCCCGCCACGTTGTGGAGGGCCAGCGCGACGTCGAGCTCCTCGAGCACCGTCCAGAGGGGGTCGTAGTACGGGCGCTCCAGGGTCACCCCGGGCAGCGGGGGCTCCGGCATCACGAAGAACCCGCGGAACCCGTGCTGCTCCACGCCCCGGCGGGCCTCGGCGATCGCGGCGTCGACGTCGCGCAGGTCGAGCTGGCCCACCGCGAGCAGCCGGTCGGGTGCGTGGGCGACGAACGCCGCGGCCCAGTCGTTGTAGGCCCGCACGATCCCGGCGGCGAGCTTCGGGTCGAGGCCCCAGGCCGACACCTGCATGAGGCCCCGGCTCGGGTACAGCACCATCTGGTCGATCCCCTGGTCGTCGGCCGCCATCACGTAGGCCTCCGGGTCCCAGCCCCGGGCGTCGTAGCGGGCGTACTCGCCGGCCCACATCGCGTTGAGGGTGGCGAGCGTGCCGCCGGCCCGGCTGCGCCAGGTGACGGTGGGGTAGCGGCGGTCGCCGTCGATGGTCGCACCGCCCCGGTCGGCGTCACCCACGGGCTCCCGACCCGCGAACGCGGGCTCGATGTGGGCCGCCCAGAAGTCCGGCGGCTCCATGAAGTGCGAGTCGACGTCGATCACGGGCGCGTCGGACACGGGGTCAGCCCCGGTGCGCGGCGGCCCGGGCCGCCCGGGTGAACGCCCGCGCCCAGGACGCCGAGCTCGCCGCGACCAACGCGGTCACACCCACGATCACCGCGGCGCGGATGACCCGGCCGGAGTCGATCACCGGGTGCCACTGCACCGTGCCGTCGCGGAGCACGTACACGCCGACGGGTCGGGCCGCGACGCCGAAGCCGCCGCCCGA
>VGCA01000084.1 GCA_016870245.1 Actinomycetota bacterium
AGGCGGCCTGGGCCGAGGCGCTCGCGGTCGCCGGACCGCCGCGGCGGCGTCGGGACGCGTCGCCGCCGAGTCCCCGGGAGCCCGTCGGGGTGTGACCCGCGGCTTTCCTCCGTGCGGCCGCCCGCGGGAAGATGAGCCTGATGACTGCACCCACCCATGACCTGGTCGTGCGCGGCGCGCTCGTGGTCGACGGCACCGGGGCACCGGGGCGCGATGCCGACGTCGCCGTCACCGACGGCCGCATCACCCAGGTCGGCGACGTCGTCGGGCGCGGCGCCGACGAGCTCGACGGACGCGGGCAGGTGCTCGCACCGGGATTCATCGACCCGCACACCCATCTCGACGCCAACCTGTTCTGGGATCCCGATGTCACCCCGTCGGCGACCTACGGGGTCACGACGGTGGTGACGGGCAACTGCGGCTACACGCTGGCGCCGGTCGCGACCACCGCCGCGCGCGACTACGTGGTCGACGTGATGAGCTTCGTCGAGCAGATCCCCCGCGCCGCGTTCGACACGGCCGTGCCGTTCGACTGGTCGACCCAGACCGAGTACTTCGATCGGCTCGCCGAACTCCCCGTCGCGCTGAACCACGCGACCTTCGTCGGGCACGTGCCGGTGCGGACGGCCGTGATGGGCCCGGGGCCCGCCCACGAGCGCGAGGCGACCACCGACGAGGTCGCGCGCATGGTCGCGCTCGTGCGCGAGGGCCTCGCCCTCGGTGCGGTCGGCTTCTCGACCGACCAGTGCATCGGCAACTTCGGGCCGGGCTTCGAGGCCCTCCCGGGCCAGGTGTGCGCCCCGGGCGAGCTGCTGGCCATCGCGGCGACCCTGCGCGACGCCGCGGGTCCGGGGGTGTTCGCGATGGTGCCGCCCTCGCTCAACCAGGACCGGCCCGAGCGGGAGGCCGACGTCGACTGGCACCTGCGCCTGGCGGAGGCGAGCGGGCGCCCGGTGGTCATCGGGCCGGTGTTCGACCGCTGGTCCGACCTGGGCATCGGCGTCGACATGATCGATCTCATGGCGGCGCGCTCGCGTCCCGGGGTGACCGTGGTCCCGCAGATCTCCACCCGCATCTTCGAGCTGTGGACCCGGCTCGACACCATGGGCCTCGTGGTCCGCCTGCTCCCCACCCTCGGCGACGCCGTGAGGCGCGGCGGCGCCGACGGGGTGCGTGCCCTCGCGGCCGACCCGGAGCGCCGGGCCCGCCTCGCCGGTGAGGGCGCCCGGGTGCAGGGCAACATGGTCTGGTCGGGTCGGTGGGACCACGTGCGGCTGCGCTGGTCCGTCACCCGGCCCGACCTCCTCGGGCTCACGATCGACGAGATCGCCGCCCGCCTCGGCGGCGCCCCCACCGACGTGCTCGTCGACCTCGCGGTGGCCGACGACTTCGAGACCCAGGTCGCGGCGGAGATGGCCAATGGCGACGACGAGCAGGTGGGCCGCATGGTCGGGCACCCGGCCTCGATGATCGGGGCGTCCGACGCCGGCGCGCACGTCCTGTCCAACACCGACTCGTGCTACGCGGTGTGGACGCTCCAGCACTGGGTGCGCGAACGCGGTGTGCTCACGCTCGAGCAGGCAGTGCGCAAGCTCACTGCCGACCAGGCCGACCTGTTCGGGCTGTCCGACCGGGGTCGGGTCGCCGTGGGGACCGCGGCCGACCTGGTGCTGTTCGACCCCGACCGGGTGGGCACCGTGGGCGTGCGCTTCCTCGACGACCAGCCGGCGGGGGGCCGCCGGCTCGTGACCGAGGCCACGGGCATCACGGCGTCGGTGGTGAACGGCACCGTGACCACGCGTGACGGCGCACCGACCGGCGCACGGGCCGGTCGGTTCCTGCGGCCCGGCCGTACGGCGGGATCGGGAGGATGACGGCGGTGAACGCCGACGCGGCGCTGGTGGCGCAGGTCCACGAGGACGGCTTCTGCATCCTCCCCGGCGTGCTCGACGCCACCGGGGTGCAGCGGGCGCGTGCGGCAGCGGTCCGCGCGTCGGAGCAGGCCGCGGCGGCGGGCTACCCGGTGGTGATGGAGGCGCTCGACCCGGGTGGGCGCAACGTGCGCATGCCCGACCTCCTCGCCTACGACCCGGTGTTCGGGGAGCTCGCGATGCATCCCGGGGTCGTGCCCTACGTCGAGGCGCTGCTCTCCGACGACTGGCTCTTCTCCAACTTCTCGGGCAACAACGCGCTGCCCGGCAGCCAGTCGATGAACGCACACTGCGACCAGTCCACGCTGCACCCCGAGCCGTGGAGTGAGCTCTGGTGCCTCAACGTGATCTGGTGCCTCGACGACGTCGACGAAGAGAACGGCGCCACCCGCTACCTGCCCGGGAGCCACCGCTTCACCCGCTTCTCCGAGGTGCCCGCCGACCCCAAGGCCGGCATGGTGTCGTACGCCGCCCCGGCCGGCTCGGTGATCGTGATGCACGGCCGCACGTGGCACACGTCGGGCGCCAACACCAGCACCGACCGGGAGCGGGTCATGTTGTTCGCGCTGTACGCGCGGGCATTCCTGCGGCTCCAGGCCAACTGGTGGCAGGTGATCCCTCCGGAAGTGCTCGACGCGATGAGCCCCGACCTGGCGTTGCGGCTGGGCCTCACCTGGCCCAACCGCGGCTACGGGTCCTACCTCGTGCACACCAACCCCCAGCCCGTGCTGGGCGGCGGTTGACCCACCCGGCCCTCTACGTCGTGTGGAGCGCGACGCCGACGACCGCCGCCAGCTCGCGCAGCGCGTCGTGCGGGTCGTCGACCTTGATCGTCGCCATGCCCATCGCACGCGCGGGCTTGAGGTTCGCGCCGAGGTCGTCGAGGAACACCGAAGCGTCGGGTGCGACGTCGAGGCGTGCGCACACGAGCTCGTAGATCCGCGGGTCGGGCTTGCGCAGCCCCTCACGCGCGGACTCCACGATCGTGTCGAAGAGGCCGTCGAGCCGTCGCGCGGTCGGCGTGGCGCCGCTCACCTGGGTCTCGCCGTCGGCATCCACCCAGTTGTTGGTGAGCGCGGCGGTGCGGAGCCCGTGGGCCCGGAGGCGGTGGATCGCCGTCACCATCTCCCGGCGAGGTCCGCCGTCGTGGTCGCGTCGCATCGCCGTGAAGAGGTCGTCGACGACCACCCGTCCGCCGGCCGCCGCGCACTCGGCCTCGAACGCGACGGCGAACGCGCCCGGGTCGAGCTCGCCCCGCTCGAACCGTGACCATGCGCCCTGGTCGCCGGTGCCGACCACCACCTCGCTGATGAAGCGGTGGGGGAGGCCCTGGGCACGCTCGTACGCGCGGAAGGCGTCGAAGGGGGAGGGGAAGACCACTCCGCCGAGGTCGAAGATCACGGCCCGGTAGCGCACGGCCGCACGATAGGCGGACGGTGTGCCGGAGCCCGACCGGCGCGCCATGATGGGGTCGTGCACCCCGACGAGCAGGCGATTCGCGGTCTCGTGCTCGCGTACTGCGAGCGGCTCGACGCCGGCGACTTCGACGGGGTCGCCGCGCTGTTCGCCCGTGGGGCGTTCCGGTCCCCGGCGGGCACTGACCTCGTCGGCCCCGACGCCGTGCGCCGCATGTACGACCCGGTCATCCGCTACGACGACGGCACCCCCCGCACCAAGCACGTGCTCGGCACGGTGATCGTGACGGTCGCCGCCGCCGCCGGCGTCGCCACCGCGCGCAGCCACTTCACCGTGTTCCAGCAGGCCGACGACCTCCCGCTGCGTCCGGTGCTGAGCGGGCGCTACCACGACCGCTTCGTGCGGGCCGACGGCGCGTGGTGGCTCGAGGAGCGCATGGTCCGTCCGGACCTCGAGGGCGACCTGACCCGGCACATGGCGAACCGGAGGTGAGTCGCCGGTGACCGGCGTCGCCGCCCAGCTCGTCGCACGGGTGGAGCCCCGTCTGCGGATCCACGCGACCGCGGTGGTCGCGGTCGCCGGCCCGGTCGCGGTGGGCAAGTCCCGTCTGGCCGACGACCTCGCGGCCGCGCTGCGCGCCACCGGAGCGTCGGCCGAGGTCGTGAGCACCGACGGCTTCCTGCTCCCGTTCGCCGAGCTCGATGCCCGCGGCCTCATCGCGCGCAAGGGGTTCCCGGAGAGCTACGACGTCGACGCCCTGCGCGACTTCCTGGTCGCCGTGCGCGACACCGTTCACCGCAGCCACGACATCGCGGTGCCGATCTACTCGCACGAGACCTACGACATCCTCCCCGACGAGCGTCGACCGATCCCGCCGCTCGACGTGGTGGTCCTCGAAGGTCTCAACGCCCTCTACGCCACGACGGGGCTCGTCGATCTCGGCGTGTACGTCGACGCGCCGCTCCCGGTGATCGAGACCTGGTACGTCGAGCGTTTCCTGCACCTCGTGGCCGTTGCGACGCCCGGCTCGTTCTACACCCGCTTCGCCGGCATGGAACGCGACGGGCTGATCGACGCCGCCCTCGCGGTGTACCGCATGATCAACTTGCCGAACCTGACCGAGTTCATTGCTCCGAGCATGGAGCTCGCCGACGTCGTGATCGAGAAGCTGCCCGATCACGCAGTCGGGGAGATCCGCGACCGAGGAGGTCCAACGCCCCGATGACCACTCCCGCTGCCGACCGCGCGCTCGTCGACCAGCTGTCCGAGGTGTGGGACCGCCTCGCAGCCCTCTGCGCCGACCTCACCGAGGAGGAGTGGAAGCGCCCGACCGCGGTGCCCGGCTGGTCGGTGCAGGACAACCTCACCCACCTCACCGACATCGAGGCGATGAGCCTGGGCCTGCCCCGCTCCGAGCACGAGGCCCCGGAGGGCCTCGCCCACGTGAAGAACGACTCCGGGCGGCGCAACGAGTCGTTCGTCGACGAGCGTCGGACCTGGACCGGCGCCGCGGCACTGGCCGAGTTCGTCGACGTGACCGGTCGCCGGCTCGCCGAGCTGCGTGCCCTCGCCCCGGAGGGCTTCGCCGCCGAGTCGTGGACCCCGATGGGGCCCGGCACCGTGCGGGACCTGCTGCCGTTCCGGATCTTCGACTCCTGGGTCCACGAGCAGGACATCCGCGAGGCCCTGGACCGTCCGGGCGGGCTCGGCGGCCCGGCGGCAGAGGCGGCGATGGACCGCATCGTCGGGACGGTCGGCTACGTCGTGGGGAAGAAGGTCGCCGCGCCCGACGGGACCGTCGTCGTGATCGAGTGCACCGAGCCCCTCGCCCGCACCGTCGTCGTCGCCGTGGCCGACGGCCGGGCCCGCGTCCTCGACGGCGTGCCCGAGGACCCCACCGTCACCCTCACGCTCCCGGGCGCCGTCTACGCGCGGGTCGCCTGTGGTCGCGCCGACCCCGCCGCCGTGCTGGCCGGGGGGTCGCTGACGCTGGTGGGCGACGAGGCGATCGGCCGCCGCGTGGTCGAGGAGCTGAACTTCCTCTTCTGAGCGCGCCGGACCTCAGAGAACGAGCTCGGCCATGACGCGCAGCGCCGCGGGCTGGGTGGCCGTCACCACCAGGGTCGAGACCGCCGACTCCTTCCACACCTCCAGCCGGTCGGCGATCCGCTCCTTCGGGCCGATGAGCGACACGTCGTCGACCAGCTCGTCGGGGACCAGCGCCGTCGCCTCCGCCTTCTTGCCGCTGAGGTAGAGGTCCTGGATCTCGGCGGCGACCGCCTCGTAGCCGTACCGGCAGGCGAGGTCGTTGTAGAAGTTCTTGCCCCTGGCGCCCATGCCGCCCACGTAGAGGGCGATCATCGGCTTGGCCTTGTCGCGGAGGGCCGGCACGTCATCGCCCACCAGCACCGCCACGGTGGCGGCGACGTCGAGGTCGGCCAGGCCCTTGCCGCCGCCTGCCTTGGCGAAGCCGGTGGCGAGCGCGTCGCCCCACACCGCCTCCCCCTTCGTCGGGCTGAAGAAGATCGGCAGCCAGCCGTCGGCGATCTCGGCGGTGAGCTCGACGTTCTTCGGGCCGATCGAGGCGATGTAGACGGGGATGTCGGCGGTGCGGGGGTGCACGATGATCTTGAGCGGCTTGCCGAGGCCGCTGGCGCCCGGACCTGTGAAGGGGATGTCGTAGTGGGCGCCGTGGTGCTCGAGCGGTGCCTCGCGCGCCCACACCTTCCGCATGATCTCGACGTACTCGCGGGTGCGCCCGAGCGGCTTGCCGTAGACCTCGCCGTACCAGCCCTCCGACACCTGCGGTCCCGACGCACCGATGCCGAGCAGGAACCGGCCACCGCTCATCATGTCGAGCGTCGCCGCAGTCATGGCCGTCATGGCCGGCGCCCGGGCCGGCATCTGCGCGATCGCCGTGCCCATCTTGAGGCGCTCCGTGTGGGCGAGCATCCACGTGATCGGGGTGATCGCGTCGGTGCCGTACGCCTCGGCGACCCACCCCGACTCGTAGCCGAGGCGATCGGCCTCCTGGGCCATCGCGATGGCATTGGGGAGACCCGCGCCCCAGTCCTGGTACCCGAAGCTGATCCCGAGTCGCATGTTCCCCTCCGACCTGACGCGTGCGTGCGGCGTGCAGTCTGGCCTACGCGAGCTCTCCAGGGAGCACCGAGAACATGACGTAGTCGATCCGGTGGCCGAGCCGGTCCTCGTAGGAGCGCAGCAGGCCCTCCCGGTGGAAGCCGCACGCCTCGGCGACCCGCTGCGACGCGAGGTTGCGCTCGTCGGCCATCAGCTGCACCCGCTGGAGGCCGAACTGCCCGAAGGCCCAGTCCACCAGCAGGCGAACCGACCGCCGGGCCACCTGGCGCCCCCGCACCGCCGGAGTCACCCAGTACCCCACCTCCCCCGACCGGCGGGGGTGGTCGAGGACCAGACCGCACACGCCCAGGAAGAGGTCGGTCCGGGCGTCGGCCGCGACCAGGTGCACGCCACTGCCGGAGCGCAGCTCGTGCTGGGCGTTGCGGACGAACGCCTGGGCGTGCAGGCGCGTGTAGGGGAACGGCACCCGGGTGAAGGAGATGATCGCGGGGTCCTGGCACGCGTCGAAGATCGACTCCACATCGGTGCGGTCGGGGACCCGCAGGCGCACGACGCCGTCGGAGAGGTCGGGCCCGGCCGGTTGCATGGGTCGAGCCTGGCATCATCTCGGTTCCGGAGCGAGTTCGAGACCCCAGAGGTGGACCGTGTCCCTCAACACCCACGTCGTGGCCCCGCCGACGGCCGATCGGCTGTTGCTGCTCGTGCACGGCTACGGCGCCGACGAGCAGGACCTCGCCGGGCTGCTGCCCTACCTCGACCCCGAGGGCCGCTTCGTCACCGTGCTTCCTCGCGGCCCGGTGGCCGCGCCGCCCGGCTACTCGTGGCACGACATCGGGCTCGCCGGCGCCGGGCACACGGTGAGCACCACCTTCGTCGAGTCACTCGAGGCGCTCGACGACCTGCTCGACACCGCGTGCACCGAGCACGGCCTCGCCCGCGCCGACGCCGTCGTCGGCGGGTTCTCGCAGGGCGGCGGCCTCGCGGTGGCGCTCGGGCTCCGCGCGTCGGAAAAGGCCCATCCCGCGGGGGTGCTGGCCATGAGCACCTACCTGCCCGACGTCGAGGGGGTCGACCTCGACTGGGCCGCCGCCACCGACATCCCGATCCTGGTGCAGCACGGCACCGACGACCCCCTCATCCCGGTGGAGCACGGGGGGCGCGTGCTCGCGCAGACGCTCGTCGACCACGGGGTCCCGACCGTGTACGAGGAGTACCCGATGGGCCACTCCGTCGCGCTGGAGAGCCTCCAGTCGGCCCACGACTGGCTCGGCGCCGTGCGCGCCGGGGAGCGCCCGAGCGCGCCGATGCCCGAAGCCCCGCCCGAGCCGCTCGTGCGCTCGGTCACCACCGCGGAGTTCGAGGCCGAGGTGCTCACCAGCGACGTGCCGGTCATCGTCGACTTCTGGGCGCCGTGGTGCGGGCCGTGCCGGCAGGTGTCGCCCGTGATCGAGCAGATGGCGGCGATGCGCCAGGGCGCCTACCGGTTCGTGAAGGTCAACATCGACGACGAGCCCCAGCTCGCCCAGGCCTTCCAGGTGCAGTCGATCCCGATGATCGGCCTGTTCCGCAACGGTCGCATGGAGCGCTTCGCCCTGGGCGCCAAGCCCCGCCAGCAGATCGAGGCCGAGCTGGGGATGCTCGTCATTCCCTAATTCTCGCTCGCTCACTACGGGGTTCACGGGTGGAGCGTCGGTGAGTGACACCGCTCGCTCGTGATGTTTCGCTCGCTCACTACGGCTTGAGCGGGTGGAGCGTCGGTGAGTGACACCGTTCGCTCGCTGGGAACGCTCGCTGCGTCAGATGATCGAGATGGTGCCGGGTGGGGCGGTGTCGGTGAGGTGACCGACGACGCGGGCGGCGAGCGTGCCGTGTGCCCGGCAGGCGGCCACGAGGGCGTCGGCCGATTCGGGGGCGACCGCGAGGAGCAGCCCTCCCGACGTCTGGGCGTCGGCGAGCAGCAGCTGCTCGGTCTCGGGCAGCGCGCCGAAGTCGACCGAGTCGGACACGAACGCGTGGTTGCGCTGGGTGCCGCCGGCGATCATCCCCGCAGCCAGGAGGTCGCGCACGCCGTCGATCACCGGGACGGCGGCGGCATCGATCACCGCGTGCAGCCCCGAACCCGCGCACAGCTCCCGGAGGTGGCCGAGCAGCCCGAACCCGGTCACGTCGGTGGCTCCGTGCACCGCTGGACCCACCTCGACCGCGGCGTCGCGCGCGCCGGCGTTGAGCGCGGTCATCACCTCGATCGCGCGGGCCACCAGCGCGTCGGTGGCGGCGTCGCGCTTGAGCGCGGTGGAGATCACCCCGAGGCCGATCGGCTTGGTGAGCACCAGCACGTCGCCCGCGCGGGCACCGGCGTTGGTGAGCACGGCATCGGGGTGCACGGTCCCCACCACGGCGAGGCCGTACTTCGGCTCGGCGTCGTCGATCGAGTGCCCCCCGGCCACGAGCGCGCCCGCCCGGCGGAGCACGTCGGCCCCGCCGTCGAGCACCCGGGCCAGCAGCGAGAACGGGAGGCCCTCGCGCGGCCACGCGACGAGGTTGAGCGCGAGGAGCGGCGTGCCCCCCATGGCGTAGACGTCGGAGAGCGCGTTGGTCGCCGCGATGCGGCCCCAGTCGTAGGGGTCGTCGACGATCGGAGTGAAGAAGTCGGTCGTGACCACGACGGCGAGGTCGTCGCGCAGGCGGTAGACCGCGGCGTCGTCGGACGTGTCGAGGCCGACGAGCAGGTCGGGATCGGTGGGCGCGTCACCCAGGCCGTTGACCAGCCCGAGGACGGTGCGGAGGTCGGCCGGCGAGAGCTTGCACGCGCACCCCGCGCCGTGCGAGAAGCGCGTCAGCCGAACCGGTTCCTCGATGGCGGTCATGGGCCCGATGGTACGGGTGGTCGGAGAGAGGCTCAGCCGGGTCGGACCGCGCTCGCGTAGAGGCCCAGCGAGTGGTACTTGACCACGTCGCCGGGGGTCGACGCGCTCAGCACCGCCCCACCCCCCACGTAGATGCCGACGTGCGAGTTGGGGTTCGGGAAGAACACGAGGTCGCCGGGCTGGAGCTGGTCCATCGGCACCCGCGGGAACGCGCCGTACTGGGTGCCCGAGCTGCCGGGGATCGAGACCCCGGCCGCGGCCCACGCCTGCTGCGTCAGGCCGGAGCAGTCGTAGCAGTCGGGTCCCTTGCGGTTGCCGTCGTTGCAGTAGGCCTTGCCCAGCTGGGCCTGCGCGTAGGCCACGGCGATGCCGGCGGCCCCGCTGGACGGCGGAACCTTCGACGGGTCGAACGTCGACCCGCCACCGCCGCCCGAGCTCACGGGCCGGGCGGCAGCCACTGCGGCGGCCTCGGCCGCCCGACGACGGGCCTGCTCCTCGGCCACGAGCTGGGCGATCTGCCCGTCGATGCCGCGCTTGACCCGGTCGAGCTCCGCCTCCTGCGCGGCGAACTCGGCCTCCTGGGACTTCAGGGCGTCTTGCTGCTTCTGGACCTCGGCCTTGAGCTTCTCGGCCACGCTCTGCTTCGAGGCCAGGTCTTCCTTGGCACGGTCGAGCTGGTCGAGCAGGATGTCGTCGCGCTGGCTGGTCGCGTTGGCGTACTTCCGGCGCGACGCCCGCTCACGGATGTCGGTGTCGAACTGGTTGACGCCGTCGACGCCGGACTTGCGGTACACCGATGCGGCCCGCTCACGGATCAGCGCCTGGATCCGGGCGACCTCCGCCTGCGACATCGCGATGCCGGTCTGCGCGTCGGCGATCGTCTGCCGCGCGATGTCGATCTGCTCCTGGCGAGTGATGATCTGCTCGTGGAGCGCGCCCAGCTTCACGCTGAGGTCGTTCAGCTGACCCTCGACCTGGGCCGCCTGCGCCCGGAGGTCGTCGATCGGTGCGGCTCCCGCGGGGACGGTGGGGGCCACGGCGGCGACCCCGCCGAGTGCACCGAGGAGGAAGAGGGCCCGGACGAACGTCCGGCGGGAGCGTCGGGTACGGCGATTCGTCGTCAGCATCGTCTCGTGTAGAAGTCGCGTCGGGGTGGGACGTGTGCACACCGATTCCGGGTTCCGGGAGCTCCGCCACTCCGGTTCGGATAACACGACGCCCGTACGTCGTCGACGTCCGGGCTCGGTGAGACCCTAGCGCGTTCTCCCCGCGCGCGGGGGGCTGGGGAACGCGAGCGGCACCTGAACCCAGGCCCGGGCCGGCCGGCATCGCCGTGACCTGGGCCTTGACCGGTATGTCGGGTTCGCCAGACTCGAACCGGACTCCGAGGGGGTGCGCCGGCGCGCGCCGCGGGCGCCTCGTCGGCTCAGGCGAGGAGGGCCGGCCAGCCCGCGGTGGCGGGCGGGTCGCCGGCGCGGGCCACCTCGGGGAAGGTCCACGCCATGGCCTTGCCGATCGCCTTCGCGACCATCTGCCACTCCTTTGGGTCCCAGCCCTCGGCCACGTTCGCGAGCGTCGCGTTCTGGCGCAGGTGCACGAGCGCGGGGAGGTGCTCGAGGCCGAGGCTCGCGATCAGCGCGCGGTCGGGATCCAGGAACACGTTGACCGGGCCGCGTGCGCGCTCGAGCAGTCGGTCGGCCATGGGCGCGGGGCCCGGCACGAGGAAGCCGACCTTCGCGTCGGAGTCGCCGAACACCGCGAAGATCCGCTCGGCGATGGGCACGTACTGCGCGCCCTCGAGTCGGTCGGGGAGCACGACGAGGACCATGTGGAACATGGTCGTCCAGTCGTCCAACGTGCGGGTGGTCCCCGCGAGGTTGGTCAGCGCGATCGTCGGATCCGGGTTCTTCGACATACCGCC
The DNA here is from genome assembly GCA_016870245.1 of Actinomycetota bacterium. Lineage (GTDB taxonomy): Bacteria > Actinomycetota > Acidimicrobiia > IMCC26256 > PALSA-555 > CAIUKV01. The sequence goes on from VGCA01000084.1 coordinate 11,238, forward strand.
GGGGAATGTACTGCACGCAGCGGGCCCGGCCACGAACCGCCGGGTCGCGCCGGGCCGGCCGGCTCAGTCGAGGCCGATGGCCCGCAGCATCGCGGGCGGCATCTCGTCGCGCCCGGCGGCCAGCAGGGCGGCCCGTTCGACGTTGATGGGGTCCCGTTCCGCGCGGTCGATCCACGCGTCCCAGGGCCCCGGTCCGATGCGGGCCGGGTCGCCCTGCGCGTCGACGCAGGCCAGCAGGTAGGCCTGCAGGTCACGCACCTCGGCGGGGCCGCCCACCGGGCCGTGCCCCGGCACGATGACCTCCGCCAGCTCGGCGAGCACGTCGAGGGTGGCGGCCCAGGTGGCCGGGTCGCCCTGGAACGCGAGCGGGGTCACCCCGAAGAAGCACAGGTCGCCGGCGAAGCACACGTCGGCGTCCTCGACGAGGACCATCAGGTCGCCCGAGGTGTGGCCGCTCGCCGTGAGCAGCTCGATGCGGGGGGTGAGCCGGGCCTCACCGTCGACCTCGTGGGTCACGGGGCGGGTCCCCACCTCGGCGAGGTCGTCGAACTCGTCGGCGAACGCCGACATGAACGACTTGTACGCGTCGAGCGGCATCGGCTGGTCGAGCGCCCAGCTGGTGGCCGGGGTCGCGTAGACCGCGGCGGCCGGGAACGCCTTCGTCCCGCCGACGTGGTCGATGTGCGCGTGCGTGAGGATGCACCGGCGGACGGGGAGGCCGAGGTCGGTGACCGCGGCGGCGAACGGCGCCCATTGCGAGCGCACCATCAACGTGTCGACCACGGTGATGCCGTCGTCGTCGACGACCACCCCGGCGTTGGCCACCCCGGTCTCGCCCCCGGACAGCAGCCAGACGAACACGCCGTCGGCCAGCTCGTGGAGGGTCTCCGTGGGCAGGTCGAGTGCCATCGTCGGAGCGTAGCGAGCATCGGGCCGCCCGCGCGGGCCGCCCGCGTGCGGCACCCCG
>VGCA01000085.1 GCA_016870245.1 Actinomycetota bacterium
ACGACGAACGGGATGCTGGCAGTGACCCCCTTGGACAGGAGGGGTGTGCTGATCCCGGCTTCGTTGAGTGCGAACCAGTTGTTGAAGCCCTCGAGCGGGCCCGACTCGAACACGTCGGCGTAGATCTTCGGCCAGATCCCCTGGAGTATGCCGATGAGCATCGCCCCCGCGAACGTGAGCGGCAGGCTGCGCACCTTCCCGACCACCGCCGCCGCGAACGAGGCGACGAGCAGCAGGGTGAAGAACGCGATGTTCAGCCCGTGCAAGATCGGCGCGAGCAGGATCCCGGCCAACGCGGCCAGCATGGTGCCGATCACCCATGACACCGCGGTAGCGGCGTCGGTGTTGACCCCGGCGATGGCGGCGTTGCGGGGGTGGTCGACCGTCGCTCGGATCGCCAGCCCGAGCGGGGTCAGGCGCATCATCAGTGTCGCGCCGACTGCCACGACCACTGCGGCGATCAGCACGGCGAGCTGATCCTCGTTGATCTTGATGCCGAGGATCTCGTAGATGTCGATCACGCCGGCGTCCTTGGGGAGCAAGCCGACCGGGTCGAACACCTCGTCCTTGGCGAACGGGAAGACCAGGTAGGTCAGCGCCGGCAGCGCGACCCACAGGCCGACGGTCGAGACCAGGCGAACCGTGGGGGAGGCGTGCGCGAGCCGACGGAAGAGTGCCGCCCAGAGGAAGAGGCCGAGGAGTGGCGCGACGACGAACAGCACGAACACCACGGAGAGACCGAGCGGCCAGCCCTCACGACGGACCAGGTTGTAGTGCAGGACCGCCATGGAGAACGCGATCGCGCCGTACGCGAAGTTGAAGACGCGGGACGACGTATAGGTCAGGACGAGGCCCAGTGCCGAGATCGCGTAGATGCTCCCGAGCACCAGCCCCGAGACGATGTACGGCGTCACGTTCCCCCCATTCGGTGCTCGTCACGTTGGGCGCGAGGTGTTCCCCTCGCGTCCAGACGTGGAGTCGGGCCCCCGGGGCCCGACTCCAGATCTGGCATCTCCTGGGTGCGACCTAGGTGGTCGGCGTGGTCGGCGGGGCCGGCAGGTTCGAGAGCTGCTTGTTGAGCTTGTTGTTCGTCACCACCTGCTTGGCGCAGAAGGACGCGCCGCCGTTCTCCGGAACGAACGCCTTGTTCTGCACCTGCACGTAGTAGGCGCAGGGGCCCGGGCGGTTGAACTCGACGGAGTAGTCGATCGGGTCGAACCAGCCGTTGGCCGAGTAGTCATCCAGCAGCCGCATGTTGGTGATGAGGGCCTTGCGGGTCGGGCAGACCACGCCGGCTTCCTTGATCGACTGCACGAGCGCCTCGCCGATGAGCCAACCCACCATCGCGACCTGCCCGCGGGTGACGTCGGCCGGCAACCACTTGTCGAACTCCACCTGGCCGGGCGTCTTCTGCTCGAAGGGGATGAACTCGAGGCCGAAGTACACCTTGTCCATCGCCGGAAGGCCGGTGACCCGCGGGTCGTAGCCGCCGGGGAAGATGGCGACCTTGATGTTGGCCCCAGCCTGGGAGAGTGCGGTCATCAGCGCGGTGTTGGCGGCGAAGTCCATGCCCGTGTAGAGGCTGTCGGCGCCCGATTCCTTGATCTGCTGCGCGATCGCACCGAACTCGGTGGATCCGATCGGGACGTCGGTGGTCTTGTACGCCAGCTCCATGCCCTTGGTGCGCTTGATCGCGTCCTCGTTCTGCAGGACGACCCGAGCGCTGTTGGCCTGGCTGGTCCCCACGAGGGCGACCTTCTTGCCCCCCTTCGTCTTCATGAAGTCGATGGTCCGAGTCGTGTAGCTCGCCGCACCGTCCTTGGGCGAGCTGTTCTTCCAGCCGAACATGTTGGGGTACGTGCCGAACGCAGGCAGGCCCAGGTGCCAACCGATGACGGGCACGCCCTGGTCGTAGAGGTACTCGGCGCTTGCGTCCATGGCAGAGGAGTTGGCCGCGATGGCGAACACCTTCTCGCCTTCGACGAGCTTCTGTGCCGCGGTGGTGTTCTTGGCGGCGTCGGCGGCGTCGTCTTCGTTGACGATGGTGATCTTGCGGGTGCCCAGCTCGCCTTCGGCGTTCGCCTTGGCGATCCGGGCCGCCAGCCCGTCACGCGACACCGAGAACGAGGTCGCCGAGGGGCCCGAGGTGGGGATGATGCTGCCGATCTTGATCTCGCTGGCGGTGACGCCGGGCTCGCTCGGGCACGGCGCTGCCGGCTCCTTCACGGGCTTGAGGCCCTTGAACCCGTTCTCCGCCTGCTTGGTGGTGACCGGGCTCTCCGCCCCGGCAGTGCTCGTCGCGCTGACCGCGAGGCCCAGCACCACACCCGCAGCCACCAGTACCCGTGCCGTTCGACGACCGATCATCTTCCCCCCTAGTGACGCCCCGAGTCCCGGGACAGCCGATGGTCACCGGCGGGTGAGTATTTAACCCAACCGATTCACTGACGCAAGCGTCACCCTAACCCGCCTCGTCACGATTTGTCCGCGCGGCTCGATGTAACGCGTTCTAGTCCCGGATCACCGTGAGCCGACGATCCGTTCGACGATGAGGGTGCGCTGGACCTGGCCGGTGGCCTCCGTGCGCGGGAGCGCGTCGACCAGCTCGACCCGGCGCGGATGCTTGTAGGCCGCGAGCCGGTCGCGACAGTGTGCGCGCAGCCGGTCGACGTCGATCTCGTGCGCGCGTCCGGCGACCGGGACGACGACCGCGCAGACGATCTCGCCCCACTCGGTGTCGGGGATGCCGACGACCGCGACCTCCGCGATGGCGGGGTGGTCGCGCAGCGCGTCCTCCACCTCGAGGGGCGCGACCGTCTCGCCGCCGGTGCGCAGCACGTCGCGCGCGCGTCCGACGATCGACAGATAGCCCTCGTCGTCGAGGGCGCCGAGATCGCCGGTGTGGTACCAGCCGTCGCGCAAGGCCTCGGCCGTCGCATCGTCCTGCTCGAAGTAGCCGTCCATCAGGTACTCGCTCATCACGCACACCTCGCCGGTCTGGGCGAGGCGCATGGTCACGCCCGGCGCGGCGCGGCCCACGGACCCGGGCTTGCGGAGCACGTCGGGCGAGGAGAGGAGCGTGCCCGGGCCCGCTTCGGTGGAGCCGTAGATGATCGTGGTGGTCGTGTGGGGGAGCGCGTCGCGGATCGCCTCGACGAGCTCGGGCGGCGTGGCCGACGTGCCGGTATCGGCGTTGCGAAGCGTCGACACGTCGTGGCGCGCGATTCCGTGGTCGAGCACCCGGTTCCACACCGCGGGGATGAGGTAGAGGCGGGTCGCGCGGTGGCGTGCGACCGCGTGGAGCAGGTCGTCTGGGTCGCCGGTGGTCACGAAGTGCAGGGGACGGCGGGCGCGGAACGCGCCCATCGCCATGGTCCAGCCGGCCATGTGGAACAGCGGGAACATGCACACGGTCGATCCGTCGGGATCGGCGGCCATGCCGCCCATGGCCCGCAGGCAGTTGACGCGGTGCGAGAGGACCACGCCCTTCGGGCGGCCGGTGCTGCCGCTCGTGAAGAACAGGACGTGCGGGTCGCGCTCGTCGAGCAGCGGTTCGTACGGAGCGGCGTCGCTCGCCGCGTCGGCGAGGCCGTGGAGCTGGTCGTGGTCGACCTTCAGAAGGTCCCACCCCCCGGCGAGCGGGGTGTGGTCGGTGTCGCTGATCAGCAGGGCGGGGCGGGCGTAGCCGGCCACCCGCTCGGCCTCGGCCGCGCCGTAGCGGGCGTTGAGCGGGGCGAACACCGCACCGATCTTCGCGACGGCGGCGAAGATCGGGAGCGCGTCGAGCGACGTCTCGCCCCACCACACGACCCGGTCCCCGTGCCGGATCCCGAGCCCCCGCAGCGCGTGCGCGATCCGGTTCGACCGGGCATCGAGCTCGCCGTAGGTGAGTACGCCGTCGCCGAGCGTCGCGGCCGGCGTGTCCGGCTCGGCCGCAGCCGCGCTGCGCACGAGGTCGCCGATCAACAGGCCCATCTGCGCAATGTACGCCGCGGCGCGTATCGTCCGGCGATGACGACGATCTATCACGACGCCGATGCCGACCTCTCCGCGCTCGAGGGCGCGACGGTCGCGGTCGTCGGCTACGGCAACCAGGGTCGCTCGTGGGCGCTGAACCTCCGGGACTCGGGCTTCGCCGTGCAGGTGTGCGTGCGCAACGACGCGTCGCGTGCGCAGGCCGAAGCCGACGGGTTCGAGCCGGGCGAGCTCGCCGACGCGAGCGACGCCGACGTGGTGTGCATCCTCATCCCCGACGACGCGATCCCGTCGCTGCCGATCACCCGGCCCGACGACGGGCTCACCATCGTGGCGAGCGGCTACACGCTCGCCTTCGAGCGCTTCGTGCCGGCCGGCGACGTGGGCATGGTCGCGCCCCGCATGCTGGGCCCGCTGGTGCGCGAGTGCTTCCTCGAGGGCACCGGGTTCATCACCGCGGTCGGGGTGCACCACGACGAGACCGGTCGGGCGAAGGCACGCACGCTCGCGCTGGCGAAGGCGATCGGCGGGCTCATGCAGGGCGGGATCGAGATGAGCCCGATGCAGGAGGCGGTGCTCGACCTCGCAGTGGAGCAGGCGCTCGCCCCGGCGCTCACGATGGTCAACGGGATGTTCACCCGGGTGATGCTCGAGCACGGGATCCCGCTCGAGGCCGTGATCGCCGAGCTGTCGCTGTCGGGGGAGAACGAGCGGACGATGGGCATCATCCGCCGGCACGGGTACGCCCACCAGTTCGAGTTCCACTCGCCCACCAGCCAGTACGGCCAGGTGGTCCGGCGCGGCGCGTACGACGACGTCGACTTCGGCGAGACGATGCGGCGCCTGGTCGACGACATCGCGTCGGGGCGCTTCGCCGACGAGTGGGATGCCGAGCGCGACGCCGGCTTCCCCAACCTCATCCGCCTGCGCGAGCAGTTCGCCGGACCCCATGTGGCCGCGTTCGAGGCCGAGCTGCGCACCCGCCTCGGGGAAGGGGCCATCGGCGCTCCGCCCGTGGGCTGAACACTTCGACAACGGTTGGCAATCGACAAGGATTGTCGATAAGTTGTCGCCCGTGACCCCCGTCGACGAGCTCACCTCCCGGTTCCGAGACGTTGGCCTGCGGGTGACTCCGCAGCGCCAGGTGATCTTCCGGCTGCTCGACGGCAACGTCGAGCACCCGACCGTCGAGGCGCTGTACGACGCCGCCCGGGCCGAGATGCCCACGATCTCGCTGAAGACCGTCTACCAGACGGTCCACGAGCTCGAGGATCTCGGCGAGGTGCACCTGCTCCACGTCGGCACGGGCAGCGTCCGGGTCGACCCCAACGTCGAGCACCCCCACCACCACATGATCTGCACGCAGTGCGGTCGTGTGCGCGACGTCGTCGTCGACGTCGCGGGCCTGCGCGTCCCGGCCGCCGCCCGTGCGGGCTTCGCGGTCGCCGACGTGCAGGTCCACTTCCGGGGTGTCTGCGCCGAGTGCGCGGGCGCCTCGGAGGTGTAGCGCTGCAATCTCACATCCACACGCAAGATCCCGAACCCACAAGGAGCAACACGATGCCCGCACTCAAGGGGAGCCAGACCGAGGCCAACCTCAAGGAGGCGTTCGCCGGCGAGAGCCAGGCCAACCGCCGCTACCTGTACTTCGCCCAGAAGGCCGACGTCGAGGGCTACCCCGACATCGCCGCGCTGTTCCGCTCGGTCGCCGAGGGTGAGACCGGCCACGCGTTCGGCCACTTCGACTTCCTCGCCGAGGTGGGCGACCCCGCCACCGGCGAGCCGGTGGGCCCGACCACCGACAACCTGAAGGCGTCGATCGCCGGCGAGACCTACGAGTACACCGAGATGTACCCCGGCTTCGCGAAGACCGCCCGCGAGGAGGGCTTCGAGGAGGTCGCCGAGTGGCTCGAGACCCTCGCCCGCGCCGAGAAGAGCCACGCCGGCCGCTTCGGCCAGGGCCTCGAGTCGCTCTCCTGAGCGCTCACGCCTCACGCACGTGACGTGTCGACGGCCCCGGGCGAGTCCCGGGGCCGTCCCACGCCGCGAACGGTCGGGAACCAAGGGGGCTGAGACGAGAGGGATCCAGCCATGAGGAAGCTCACCGTCGACGACATCCTCGACCTGCGCGCCTACGAGCGCGAGCGGGCCGAGTTCCGCACGCACGTCATCGGGATGAAGAAGGCGCGCCGGATCGCGCTGGGCGAGCTGATGACGGTCGTGTTCGAGAACACCGAGACGATGCGGTTCCAGATCCAGGAGATGGCCCGCGCCGAGAAGATGCTGCGCGACGAGCAGATCGCGCACGAGGTCGAGACCTACAACGAGCTGCTGCCCGACGACGGCCAGCTCTCCGCAACGTTGTTCGTGGAGATCACGAACCCCGACGCCCTGCGCGAGTGGTTGCCCAAGCTGGTCGGCCTCCAGGACTTCGTCGGCATCGAGGCGGGGGGTGTGGCATCGCCGGCCGTCGAGGTCGACGAGGAGCGGCTCACCCGTGAGGACGAGATCACCACGACCGTCCACTACCTGAAGTTCTCGTTCACGCCGGAGCAGCAGGCGGCGTTCGCCGACGGCCCGGTGGTCCTGCGCATCGACCACCCCGCCTACCAGGCCGCGGTCGAGCTCGGTCCCGAGACCCGCGCCTCCCTCGCCGCCGACTTCACCGGCTGAGTGTTCGGACGTGTCGTGGTGCCAGAGCACCACGAACGGTCCCCACGCGGTCGGGGGCGCGATGATGCGGTGGTGCAGCTCCGTGTCCAGCGCCTCGACCCCGACCTGCCGCTGCCGAAGCAGCAGCACCCCGACGACGCCGGGTACGACCTCCACGCCCGGGAGGACGTCGAGCTCGCCCCCGGCGGCGGACGGGCCATCGTGCCGACCGGGCTCGCCGTCGCGATCCCGTCGGGCCACGCCGGGTTCGTCCTGCCGCGCTCGGGTCTGGCGCTCGCGCACGGCGTGACCTGCCTCAACACCCCCGGCCTGATCGACCCGCTCTACCGGGGCGAGCTCAAGGTGCTGCTCGTCAACACCGACCCCACCACGCCCTACACCGTGCACCGCGGCGACCGCATCGCCCAGCTCGTGATCCAGGCGGTGCAGACCGTCGAGTGGATCGAGGTCGACGCGCTCGACGCCACCGCGCGCGACACCTACGGGTTCGGCTCCACCGGCCGCTGATCACGCGCGCCCGAGCGCCGCGCTCGACGCGCCATCGACGGTGAGCAACGCATCGGCGCGGGGAGGTGGCGCTGGGGGCGCACGGTCGGGGTGGGGTAGCGTCCGGCGCTGATGAGCAGTGCAAGGAAGTTCCGGTTCGGGGTGATGATGCCGCGGGCGGAGTCGGGCGCGCAGGTGCGCGACTGGGCGCGCCGGGCCGAGGACCTCGGCTACTCCACGCTCTACGTGCCCGACCACTTCGTCGACCATCCGCTCGGCCCGATCCCCACCATCGCCGCGGTCGCGGCATGGACCACCACGCTCAACGTCGGCACGCTCGTCCTCGGCAACGACTACCGGCACCCCGTCGTGCTCGCCAAGGACGCGGCGACGATCGACCTGCTGTCGGAGGGCCGCCTCGAGCTCGGCATCGGCGCCGGCTGGATGACGGTCGACTACGAGAAGGCGGGCATGGCCCTCGACCGCCCGGGGGTGCGCATCGAGCGGTTGCAGGAGTCGGTGCAGATCCTCAAGGGCCTGTGGGGCGAGGGCCCGTTCAGCCTCGCGGGTGAGCACTACACCGTCACCGACCTCGACGGTGACCCGAAGCCGTTCACCCCGGGCGGCCCCAAGCTCGTGATCGGCGGCGGTGGGCAGAAGGTGCTCACCCTCGCCGCGCAGACGGCCGACATCGTCGGCATCAACGCCAACCTGCGCAGCGGCTCGGCCAACGACCCGTCGACCGCCCCCTCGATGAACCCGGCCAACACCGACGACAAGCTGCGCTGGGTGCGCGAGGCCGCGGGCGACCGGTACGCCGACCTCGAGATCCAAGCATTCGCCGGGTTCGCGATGATCACCGACGACGCCCGCCCCATCGCGGAAGGGATGGCCGGCGTGTTCGAGGCCACGCCCGACGAGGTGCTCGACAGCCCCGTCGGCCTCGTGGGCACCGTCGACGAGATCTGCGAGTCGCTCGAGCGCCGCCGGGAGCGCTGGGACATGAGCTACCACGTGATCCCCATCGAGCAGATGGACGCGTGCGCGCCGGTGGTGGCGCGGCTCGCGGGCAGCTAGGAGACGACGATGGCGCATCCCCGGCCCTTCCGCTTCGGTGTCACCGCGGTCTCGGCGTCGTCGGGCGCGGAGATCCGCGACACCGCCCGCCGCATCGAGGACCTCGGCTACTCCACGATGTTCATGGCCGACCACTTCGCCGACACCGTGCTCGCGCCGATGGTCGCGATCTCGTTCGCCGCAGCCGCGACCTCCATGCTGCGGGTGGGTCACCTGGTCCTCGCCAACGACTACAAGCACCCGGTCGTCACCGCGAAGGAGGCGGCCACGATCGACGTGCTGTCCGACGGGCGCCTCGAGCTGGGGCTCGGCGCGGGGTGGATGATCGCCGACTACGAGCAGCTCGGCATCCCGTACGACTCGCCGGGTACCCGGATCGAACGGCTCGCCGAGGGGATCGAGATCGTGAAGCGCGCGTTCGCCGCGGAGCCGTTCGACTTCGCGGGCGACCACTACCGGATCACCGGCTACACCGGGAAGCCCACGCCCGTCCAGCAGCCGCGCCCGCCGTTGCTGATGGGCGGTGGTGGACCCCGGATGCTGCGCCTCGCCGGTCGGGAGGCCGACATCGTCGGCATCAACCCCAACCTGCGGGCCGGTGCGGTGGGTGCCGACGCGCTCCAGAACACCCTCGCCGACCTCACCGCGCAGAAGGTGGCGTGGGTGCGCGAAGGCGCGGGCGAGCGGTTCGACGAGGTCGAGCTGCAGATCCGCTACTACGTGGCGGCCATCACCGACGACGCCCGCGGCCTGGCCGAGGCGCTCGCCCCCGGGTTCGGCATCTCGCCCGACGACGCGCTCGCCGCGGGCGTGGTGCTGGTGGGCACGGTCGACGAGGTGTGCGACCTGCTCGTGCAGCGGCGCGAGGAGTGGGGCGTGTCGTACATCGTGGTCGGCGGCGACGCCTTCGAGTCCTTCGCTCCCGTGGTGGCCCGACTCGCCGGCACCTGACGCCTGACGTCGGGGCGGGTGCGCCTCAGCCCAGGACGGCCGGCAGGGTCTCCCAGCCACGCACGGTGGAGGTGGACGCGAGACGCGCGTGCTCGCGGTCGACCTCCCAGTCGGGGAAGCGCGCCAACAGCTCCTCCAGGGCGACCCGGCCCTCGAGCCGGGCGAGCGACGCGCCTAGACAGAAGTGCGCCCCGTAGACGAACGTGAGGTGGTGGTCGATCCGACGGTGGATGTCGAAGCGCTCGCCGTCGGGGAACCGACGCTCGTCGCGATTCGCGGCGCCGACGAGGAACAGCACTGCGCTGCCCTCGGGGATCCGGCTGCCGTACATCTCCACCTCGCGTGGCGTGCACCGCGCGATGTGGGGTGCCGGCGGCTCGTACCGCAGCACCTCCTCGACGGCGTTGGGGATGCCCGACGGATCGGCGCCGAGCTCGCGCCGCTGATCGGGGTGGTCGGAGAGCACCTTGCCGATCCAGCCGATGAGCCGGTTGGTGGTCTCGTTGCCCGCGGTGGCGAGGAGGTTGGTGTAGACGAGCACCTCCTCGCGGGTGAGGGTGCGGACGGTCCCGGTCTCGTCCTCGAACTCCGCGCGGATGAGCTGGGTCATCAGGTCGTCGGCCGGGTGGTCGGCGCGCCAGTCGATGTACTCCGCGAACTCGTCGCCGGTGACCGTCTGCACCGAGTAGTCGCGGGCCTGGCCGGGCTCGGTGCGGATGTGCTGGTCGGCCCGGTCGCGCACCGCCTGCTGGTCGGCCTCGGGGATCCCGAGGAGCATCCCGATCACTCGCATGGGCATCCGTGCCCCGAGGTCGGCGACGAAGTCGATCCGGTCACCGCCGACGAGCGGGTCGAGGGCCTCGGCGCAGAAGCGACGGATCTCGGGTTCGAGCGCGAGCATCCGCTTCGGGGTGAACACGCGCGAGAGCAGGCCGCGGTGCACGGTGTGGCGGGGTGGGTCCTCGAAGATGAAGAAGCCCGGCGGGACGGGCATGTCGTTCTTGATGGCCTCCAGCACGCTGCCCCGACCCGAGATGTAGGTCTCACGGTCGGCGAAGCCGCGCTCGACGTCGTCGAAGCGGCTGACGGCGTAGAAGTCGTACGGCTCGTTGTAGTAGAGCGGCGCTTCTTCCCGGAGTCGTCGGAACGTCGGATACGGATCGGTGTGGATGCCGACGTCGTAGGGGTCGTAGTAGAGGTCGGTGGCGGGTGCGCTCATGCCGACGGTCCTCCCGGCTCGACCGACACGTACTCGAGGTGGAGCGACAGCATGCCGCGGATCAGCTCGGTCGGGCGATAGTCGTAGCGGCGAGCCTCGGGAGGGCCGTGGTGCGCCTCCGAGATGCGGATGTCGGAGGTGCGGTCGAGGAGCCGTTCGAGCGCGATGCGCGCCTCCGACCGCGCGAGGGGAGCACCGACGCAGGTGTGGATCCCGTGGCCGAAGGCGAGGTGGTGGCGTGCGTCGGGGCGATCCATCCGGAACTCGTTCGGGCACTCGAACTTGCGAGGATCACGGTTGGCCGCGCCGACGAACACCTTCGCGGTGGTGCCAGCCGGCAGGTCGACCTCCCCGACCGTCGTCGGGACGCGCGCGAGGCGGAACGGGCCCTTGAGCGGGCTGTCGAAGCGAAGGACCTCCTCGATGTAGTTGGGGATGAGGCTGTGGTCCTCGCGGAGGCTGCGCTGCACGTCGGGATCCTCGCCGAGCCGGCGCAGTGACGCGCTGAGCAGGTGGACGGTCGTCTCCTGGCCGGCGCCGAAGAGGTTCGCGGCGATCATGACCACCTCGTGCACGTCGGGCAGCGTTCCGTCGGGGAACGTCGCAGTGGCGAGCGCGGTGAGGACGTCGTCGCGCGGGTTGCGCCTTCGGTCCTCGACGTACTCGGCGAACGCGTCGTGCATCCACGCGAACGGGTCGCCCACGAGTGCGTCGACGCCGCCGACCGTCGCGTACGACTCCTGCTTCTTGCCGACCATCTGGTCGCGGAAGTACGGCCGGTCTTCCTCGGGGACGCCGAGCAGCTCGGCGATGATCACGGCCGTGAACGGTCGGGCGAAGTCGACGACGAACTCGCACCGGCCGGCCCCCAGGATCTCGTCGAGCTGGACGTCCGCCCAGCGCCACATGAACTCCTCGTTCTCCTTCAGGCGCTTCGGCGTGATGAGCCGCAGCAGCAGCCCGCGGTGGGCGGTGTGCTGTGGCGGGTCCATGGTGGGGAGCTCGCCCGCGAACAGCAGCTCGTCGCGGTGCGCCTCGATGAGGTCGCTCACGTCGTCACCTGCGAGGGGAACGGGGAACCGCCAACCGCTCACCGAGTTGCACGCCGACCACACCGGGTGGTCGTGGTAGATCGCGATCGCCTCGTCGTACCCGGTGACCATCGCGACCCCGTGGTGCGGTTCCCGCCACACCGGACCGTGGCCACGGGCGAAGTCCCAGTATGGGTAGGGGTCCAGCAGGGTCGCCGGGTCGGAGAAGTAGTCGACCTGCTCGAAGTCCGTCATCGCCGCCGCCGTCCCCTCCTCGCCGGGGTCACCCGGGCCGGTCCAGCCCCGGCGCCAGGCGCTATCCTGTCGCATCCGCGCGGACGTGGCTCAGTTGGTAGAGCATCACCTTGCCAAGGTGAGGGTCGCGGGTTCGAGTCCCGTCGTCCGCTCCAGTGCGAGACCCGTGAAACCCCCTGCCCGGCAGGGGGTTTCGTGCTCCTGACCTGGGGTTTCGTGGTTCGGCTCAGCTCGCCGGGGCCAGACGCGCGCTGCGACGAGGTGCCCGCGAAGTGCCCTCCGCCGGCACTTCTGGGACGGCGTTCACGAGCATGTGACACGAGACGGCGGCGGGTCCCACTTGAGGTCACATGTTGGACGCCCGCCCCGGAACGCCGGATCGG